>CAMWXE010000060.1 GCA_947178145.1 uncultured Lachnospiraceae bacterium
CTGTTTTTTTGCTGTTCTTCCTCAGATGGCCACATCATCCGTCCTCCACCTCCCGAAAAACGGTAATTGGAGATATTTCCGTCCTTATCAAACGCAATGTTAAATGAATCAATTGTACCTGGTACTGTGTCCTGCTGCATCATAAGTGTGGATATCTTACCCATGAGCTCCTGCGCCAGTGAAGGATCCTCTGTTAACTTTTCCTCCAGTTCCGGCGGGACAATCACAGCGCACTTTCCTCTCGCGGCATTCAGCCGTGCCTGCACTTTGGAATCCAGCATAGACGAATCCTGCGATGTCGGATTCCACTCCAGAGCAGATTCTGCCACCTCATCCTCAAAAAACGCTTCAAACGGATAATCGTTGCGCTCCCATGCGGAGGCATTAATTTTTGAGGTATCCATCACATGATATTTCACTCCGGGAAAACGTGCTGCCAGCTGCTCTTGAAAATTTTGTCCCTTGATGCTCGCCGCAAATACACTCTGAAAGCTGGGATAAGATGATATATTTCCCAGTACGTTACTTTGACGATACAGACCGCTCAGGTAAAATGCATTTTGATTCTGGCCATAAAGGCTGCTCAGATAATTCACATTACTATTTTGGCGGTAAAGACTACTCAGATAATAGTCACTTATAAAACTTGATAAATTCATATTCATTTCTGATGCTCCTTTTCCTTTTTTCACATTATAGCACAGTATTCCCGCCAAGTTTATGTAAACGGAACGAAACAGCCCAAATCATGGAACGAAAAGCAAAATGCGAAACACCCCCTATGCATTGTACCCATTGTTATGGTAGAATGGTATTGTTCATTTGACAAAAAACATTATTTACAAAGGAGCTGGATGTATGAGTTTATTGCAGGACATAGAGAAGTATCAACCTTTCAATCAACAGGAAGCGTGTGACAAGGAGCTAATGATTCGATATATGATGCAGAACACGGATTGTCTGTGCCGTGAAAATCAGATTGCCCATTTTTCCACTTCCATATGGACTATCAATAAAGAACGCACGCAGACGCTGATGGTATATCACAATATCTATCACTCCTGGTCATGGATCGGCGGTCATGCAGATGGAATCGAAGATTTGCGTTCCGTGGCATTGCGCGAACTGCAGGAAGAAACAGGTGTCAGAAATGCGGTCTTAATAAGCCCGGAAATTTTTAGTTTGGAAATATTAACAGTCAATGGACATGTCAAAAAAGGAATGTACGTTCCAAGTCATCTGCATCTGAATGTCACCTATTTAGCCGAAGCAAGTGAAAACGAAGAATTGATTGTAAACCAGTCAGAAAATCAGGCAGTAAAATGGTGGTCTTTTGAAGATGCCCTGAAAGTACCAGAAGAACCATGGTTTATCGAACGAATCTATAAAAAACTGATCGAGCGATGCAAAACATTTTCCTAGAACGTGTTGTAAACAGCCCCACAGAAATCGAATATTTTATCGATTCTTGTGGGGCTGTTTTTCATATGCTATTCTTATAGTCTCTTCAAAAGCTCTTCCCTTGCCGCCTCATATCCAGGCTTTCCAAGAAGTGCAAACATGTTCTTCTTGTAACTCTCCACGCCAGGCTGGTTAAACGGATTGACGCCAAGCAAATATCCGCTCAAACCGCATGCAAACTCAAAGAAATAAAACAGCTCGCCGAGATAGAATTCGCTGACTTCCGGCATATTGACCATCAGATTTGGAACTTGTCCATCCGTATGCGCAAGCACTGTGCCGTTCATCGCGCTCTTGTTGACAAAATCAACTGTCTTTCCAGCAAGATAGTTCAATCCGTCGAGGTCTACCGGCTCTGTGCCAATCGTGATCTCCTCTCTTGCCTTCTCAATATTAAGAACTGTCTCAAACATCACCCTTGCGCCGTCCTGAATAAACTGCCCCATAGAATGAAGATCTGTCGTCAAGTCAACGCTTGCCGGGAACAGTCCTTTCTGATCTTTGCCCTCTGACTCACCGAAAAGCTGTTTCCACCACTCTGATACATAGTGTGCGCTTGGCTCATAGTTACAGAGAATTTCGACTGCCTTTCCTTTTCTCAGCAGAATATTTCTGACCGCTGCATACTTCATGGCATCGTTCTCCTCAAACGGAAGCTCGAGAGCGCTCTTTCTTCCGCTCGCGGCACCTTCCATCAGTTTGTCTATATCCGCACCGCTCACTGCGATTGGAAGGAGTCCTACAGCTGTTAATACGGAGAAGCGTCCTCCCACGTCATCAGGAACAACAAACGTCTCATAGCCTTCTTCTGTGGCGAGATTCTTCAAGGATCCCTTTGCCTTGTCCGTTGTCGCGTAAATTCTCTTCGCAGCACCCTCCTTGCCGTATTTCTTCTCCATCATTTCCTTAAATACACGGAATGCAATGGCTGGTTCTGTTGTTGTTCCTGACTTGCTGATCATGTTGATCGAGAAATCCCTGTCACCAATCACATCTGTCAAATGCTTGATATAAGTAGAACTGATTGAATTACCAACAAAATAAATCTCAGGCGTCTTTCTGATGCTCTTGTCCACCATGTTATAAAAGCCATGACGCAGAAACTCAATCGCTGCCCGTGCACCCAGATAAGAACCACCGATACCGATTACCAATAATACCTCGCTGTCGCCCTGAATCCTCTTTGCCGCCTCTTTGATTCGCGCAAACTCTTCCTTGTCATAGTCCACTGGCAGATCAATCCATCCCAAAAAGTCATTGCCCGCGCCAGTCTTGTTCACAAGTACTTCCTTCGCGTCAAGCGTAAGCTTTTTCATGTACTCGACCTCATGGTCACTGATAAACTGTGCCGCCTTTGAATAATCAAACGTTACCTTGCTCATTTGCATTCTCCTTTACAATCATTATCACTACGCAATTATGCTCCATTTCAAAAAATACCGATCTGTATGGCAGACACATCCCGCAATCCATCCATTGTACAAATCTAATAATTCGAAATGCCCTATGTCTTATATTCTAACAAAATTTCCCAAATAAATCAATTACTATCTGCATCTGATTTCCTATACCCGGTTTCCTATAATCGTGCGGAGAATCTCTTCCAGTTCATGCGCCTCCTCCTGTGAAAAAAGCGGCGCTTTCTTCTCTTCCATTTCATCGGTATCTGGCTCCATGTCAGGCTCCTCCTGCTCAGGTGTCTCCTCTGCAGCCTTAATCTCCGCCTTTCCCCGTTTCTCCGCCTTGGCACTCTTCTCCTGCGCCAGCTCCCACAAGAGCTTTTCCTTCTCCACGATGCCATGCTCAAGCCGTTGAGCAACCGTATTTTCCAAATAGTCGGTAAGATTCGTCTTTAACATCTTTCTGCGCCCGGGCATGTCCACGATGGACATTGCACTCAGATACAGATAGATTCCAAAGAGACTGATGATATAATATGGAAGCAGATCAACAAACCTGTGTCCCTCGACAATACCGCTGAACACGCCAAAGCCAGCCACAAATACGCCTGCCAGCATCAGCTGTCCCGATAAATGTTTCATAAAATTGATACTCATCCCCAATACGCGGATGCGATTGATGTACTTGTCCACAAAAACAGGTATGTTTGCCACACCGCCATTGAGCTTATAGCAGTTGATAAATCGTTCCTTGCATTGCTTTAGCAGTTTGTTGTCCGTCCCCGAGAGCGTGTCGGCCTGCTGAATCATTCTTTGGTATATCACGCCGATTGCCACCTGATACAATATGCCAATCGCCATAAAAACAAGTGTTAGTAACATGGTTGTTGTTTCTTTCGTCATGATGCTATCTACCTCTTTTCGTTTTGTTAACTCATATAACGTTTCCTGTGTTTTAAGTATAATCATTTCCAGGCTTTACCACAAGACGTTTTCAGGCAGAATCGTTCGACAAATTCATACAATACCTGTTTTATATTTCCCTAATCTATTCTGTTTTTACGCAATTCGACCGTTTTCCTAACATTATCTGTGAAAAAACCGGAAACGTGACAAGCCTGGTACAGCATCCGGTCAGAAATCGGAGTATGGCATCCGGCCTTCTGCTCTGAAGCACACCCTACCTTTCATATCGTTACTGTTCACTCTGTTTCAGTAACAGGCAAAATCCATGCAAATAGATTTTTGCTTTCAAGCAATACGCCTTCTCACGGAATGCGCATTTCTGACCTGTGAACCAATGTCATTTACTTAAGACCTTAATACCTAGGGTTTGTGAACAAATACAATGATTTATTGGGCATTTTCCAGTACAATTTGTTGGTCAAATGCCTTAAGTTAATGACATTGCCTGTGAACAGTAACTTCATATCTTATTATAAATTCTTAAATTTTATTCAGGTATTGCATTATCACCCACAAAGTGTTAATATAAAAATATGCCCACAAAACGTTAAGTTAAAAGAGGGCAATATGGCACTGCATATTTTTGAATCCGAACTATTACTAATGAAAATTATTTGGTAGAATGGAGGGGCAGCCTTATACTCCCTCATCATGGAGGATTTGGAAAGAGAAAAATTGTTCCTGAAAGTCAAAAAAATCAGCAGACGAATTGAAAGAGATAGAGTTTTTTGGAGAAGCGAAAATGGATGAATTTGTGAAAATATTACTGTCGCTGTCTGTTTCCGGCGCACTGTTATTACTGCTCATTCTGGGATTGAAACTGTTATATAGAAACAAATTCAGTAAGCGTTGGCAGTATTATATCTGGATAATTGTTGCGCTGCGGTTTTTGCTCCCTTTTACTCCCGATACTACGATTGTCGGAAGTCTGTTTGAAAAGTTTGATACAGCAATGGCAACAAGTGAAATTCCCACAATCCTGAATGCGCCTGTTCCCGAAAATACGGATAATGATGAAACAGCGCTGGTACAGACGAACAAGGATATAACTGCCGCTGCCATGCATGAGCCATTTCATATATACGTCTGCCTGTTTTTCATTTGGTCAGTATTGGCACTGGTTCTTTTTGTCCGCAAGATAACGATTTATCAGGGTTTTATCCAGTGCATTAAAGCGGGCAATACAGCGGTATCGGATATTAAAATCCTAAATCTGCTGTCTGATTGCCAAGAAAAACTGAATATCAAATTAAGGGTGGAATTATCCCGTAATTCGCTGATTGCTTCCCCTATCATGATTGGCTTTTTCCGTCCGGGAATTGTTTTACCTGCCCGCGAATTGGAAGATAAAGAATTATTTTACATCTTTGTACATGAGCTAATTCATTACAAACAAAGGGATATGTTTTACAAATGGCTGATACAGATTGTTGTGTGCGTCCATTGGTTCAATCCTTTTGTGTATCTGCTGGAAAAGGAAGTAAATAAGTCTTGTGAATTGTCATGTGATGAAAAAGTCATATCCATACTGAATGACAAGGCAAGGCGAGAATACGGGGACACACTGATTTCTTTTTTGAAGTCAAACAATCTCTATAAAAGTTCTTTTGCTTCTGTTACTTTAACGGAGGGAGCAGAACAACTCAAAGAAAGGTTAGGTGCTATTATGAAATTCAATAAAAAATCAAAACCAGTTCTTTTTATGACCATTGTTTGCTCTGTTATCGTCTGCGCCTGTTTTTTAGCAACTGGTGCATATGCAGCACCTTTCACCGATAAAGAAACAGAAACAATAGAAATAACACAGCTCTCGCTGCAACCTGCGTCACATGAGGAATACGGACGATATTCGTTCAAAAAAGGAGATGTGGTATCAGCAGATCTAAGCTGGAACGAGTCGGGTAATGTTTATTTTGCAATAGGAAAAGAATTTGGTGACTTTCGCGGACTGGAATCATCGGGAAGAAGCAGCACATCTTTTAACACTGAAATTACGATAAAAGAGGACGGAGAATACTATATTTTTTTAGGAATACAAAGAACAGAAAATAAAAGTGTAGCGGATATTACAGGTGAAATATCATATCCGGTTAACTAACTGCTGAAAACATATCAAAGCCAAGTGTAAACCATGCACCGCCCCATAACGAGGAATACATCAAGAGCCAGCTAGTCGCCGACCTGTTCAAGTTCCGCTTTGACAGGCAGGAATTGCCTGTATCTTTCAGACAATCGCGGTGCAGATTGCAGGTACCACTGACGCGCAAACGGGAAATCATTTCTTATATCATCCATATAAGAAATGATTTTTCCAATAATACTGCAGGCATATAAATTGATTATATGTATCCATATATTCACCTGGTATTCCATCACAAAAATTTCCGTCAATAATAAAGTTCCAGTTTGTGCTTACTACTGGCATTATCTGCATTATCTCACTCATCGCCTGCATATAGGCTCCTCCCTTCCAGGAGCATTTTTCAAACAACAGATTCATCAGAAAACAGGGGGAAATTGTTGGCCCTTCTCCCACAAAGTCGTTGTTTACAACCTGTTTTGCCGCATCATTTGCCCATATTAAGTACTCTGTTGTATATTGCATTCTGTTTATCGCCTCCGAGTCCTCTGAAAAATCAATTCCCATTTCTTCATAATATACGTTTCCGTCTCCCATCCACGGCAAATGATCACTAAACATCACCAATACAACCGGACTCACATCTTCTTTTAACTTATCAATCAATGCTTTCAATTGTTTATCACTGTCCATAATAACATTCATATAATTATTCACTGCGAATTTACATTCTGTACTGTATTGCCCTCCTGCGAGATATTCCTCTCGTCCCCAATCTCCCCACCAGTCTGTAGTTGCATAGGGTCCATGACTTTGTACATTCACATTAAAGGAAAAGTATGCGTTCTTGCCATTCTTATTCTGATTATAGTCATTATATATTTCTGAGTAAAAGTATACATCTTCTGGAAAATAGGCATCTGTCATAGTCTCAAAATCATTTTCATAGTATCTATAGCGCTGAAACCCTAAATACGGATTAACATTGCGTCGATTATAGAACCATTGATAATATGGATGAATCCCCTCAACCGTATACCCCTGCTCCCTGAGATACCAGACATACGAATTGGTGTTTCCTCTAAAATCTCTTACCACATAATCTCCTGTAAGAAACTCCCTCTCTGTATGAACTGTCCCGCCAGCAAAGACATTCACATAAAGATCCCCGCTATAGCTTTCCTGCTGTAACTGGTGATACCAGTCATATCCACTGCAGTCCAGACCATCAATATTATATCGGGAAAAATCAATATATGCTTCCCGCATCACTACAATAACATTTACACGCTTATCTTCAGGTATATCCGAGTCCGTATAATTTGCCAGAATATCTTTCACCTGCTGTTCACTGTACCCTTCAGGCGTAGATTCAATACTTTGAAATACACTATAGACAAATGGATACAAAAACCCATGTGCGACATAAATCTGCGTAGCGCTGTTTCTGTTTAGCGCCTCATAATTATCGCATTTTGAATACCTTGTGCTATTTCTATATATGGGACACAATATCAATATCATGACACAAACAACGACTCCAATCACCAGTCTTCTTTTCCTGTTTTTCTTCCTTTCCTTAAACAACAGGTGGAGCAATATTGTACCAACAGACACACATAAACCAGCTATTATGATTTTCTTGTCCACAAAAAGGGAATATGTTCCAAGCATGTTTGTCGCTTCTCTGGATAATAATACATCTTCAAACATTAGTGGATCATCTCGAAAAAACAGCTTATAATAATTGCACAGACTGATTATGTATACTATGACACTTCCCATAAGGTACGCGGCCCAACTCCTGCCAATGATTGCGTATAGAAAAAATATAAGTAGTACTACAGGCAATATATTTAAAATAAGTATTTCTACATCTTTTATATACCCCATATATACCAAATCAGGATATTGTCCCGATGCCAGCCAAAGCATACTGAATCCGCACGATATACACGCAAATAACAGCAGCGCTATCTCCAATATTTCCTTCAACCTGTCATTTTCTACTTGCATACACTTTCCTTCCTCTTCTGTTGTTGCAAACTATTTTTACATAGTAAGGATCTGTAGAAAAATAACTGACGCATCTTGACTTGTCTATTTCTCCGATTATGCATGTCAAAAAGCCTCGCCGTAGCCCGCTACGCCTACGTTTTTTGACATACATCCTCGAAGAAATATCCTGCGCAAGTTGCATCACTTATTTTCCTACAGTTCCTAACAATTATCAATATTCAACAATAATCCATTTATTCCATAGATTACCTGTATCAATATTAATCTTAACCTCTTTGTCTATCGTATCAGGCAGCTGCTTTTCAAACTGATAGAATTCCCCATTGGAATCAAGTGAAGCTTCTATTGTTTCCTTGTCAGAGTCCACACAAATGGTTACTGCTATCTCTTTATCACTCATGTCGCTCCACTTTCTGCCAATCAGTATATTTATTTTTTTCCCTGCCAGTGAGGAATCAAATGTAATTTTTTCTAGCGCATTTCCCTCATATACCTGTATTTCTTTTTTTTCCTCCTCCACAGAAACCAAATAGCAAAACTGATTGACATTTACTATGGTTGGTATTTTTATTGTATACACAGACCCAATACTGTATTGCTGCTTTTCTATTTCATCTATTAATTGTACGAACGCATTTGGTTTCGAAATTGAATAGATTTTTCCGTTTTCTTTTATACCTGATAAGATCGACTCACATTGCTTTTTCCCAGCTTCAGTTAATGCTCCGCTCTTTATATTTACAATCGGAACGTTAAGGTCAGTCATTGACATCATGCTCCCATTCGTATCAAATACAATAAACCCCTTAATGTCCGCGGCAGTCACATGTGCTTTTTTATAATCGTGAAATAAATATTTCGCGTTTTGCATCCAATTTTCCTGATTCTCAATTAAGGACTGCCGCTGCACACATTTACTTGAATTTACTATGTAATTTCCCGTCCATTCCATAGTAAATATTACTGGCAGAGCACAGATACCCATTCCAATTACTTTATATCTTATTAAAGCTTTTTTCTTTAATAAAGTCATGACCATTACTGACAAAGAAATCCCTGCATACCATTCCAAGAAAAGTGAGTATCGCAAATGTCCATTGAGACATGTCAAATATAAGACATACAAACAGATTAGGATTCCATTTACTTTAAAAAGGAAAAATTCTTTTTTTCTACACATCTCCCAAATAATACCAGCAGTACCCACAACCAGTGCAGCCAACAGCCTCCCACAATACACTGGATAATCTGCAAAATGTATATCGCTGGACCGGAATACCATATAATAGGGCCACAATAGGTACTCTTTCAGTGAATTAGGGCCAAATAATTGTTTTATTCCCGAATATTCATCCACTCCTTTCAAGAAAAACCACTCTGATTGAAATATTTTATTCAGATATGGAAATACCGGATTGTGTGTCATTCTATAACTCATATACAGATAAGGAAAGCAAACAAGGAAGCCTGCAATTATTCCATATATCCATGCCTGCCACTGAATATTTTTGTAAAATCCTGTAACATACAATACAAACAGCAAAGAAACAAAAACAAAATTGCTGGGCTTTATACACACACATACTCCTGCCATGACACCAAGAAC
The DNA here is from genome assembly GCA_947178145.1 of uncultured Lachnospiraceae bacterium. Classification (GTDB taxonomy): domain Bacteria; phylum Bacillota; class Clostridia; order Lachnospirales; family Lachnospiraceae; genus COE1. Next base: position 9,533 of record CAMWXE010000060.1, read on the forward strand.
ATATATATCTGTATTTTCTTGTTTCTCCGCAAAGAAAATTCGAAACAGAACCTCTATCAAAAAGGGAAGTGCCAGCCAGTCAACATAATACGTATCCACATACACCAGAATCTGTTCTGACAACACACACACACAGGCCAGCGCTGATATCAATGCTTTCTGTTTATTTTCAGGTCCCAGCCCTGTGATAACAGTATAAGCCTTTTGCAAAAAATACTTTCCCTGTAAATATATGAGCATTAATGAAAGTGTTCCAAGCAACACCCCCCCCCCTGTATCCAAGCAGCGTTCTAAATATAAAATATGTTCTGTCTCCCATACAAAAATACAAGGAATTAATCACTCTGGTTGGGAAAAAATGATACTGCACAATATCCTGTCCCAAAGATTCCTGCCAAAACAAATGATAATTTAATGTATCATATGAAGCATCTGGGATCGTAATTCTAATAAGCGAGAGAAACATAAGTAAAACAAGGGGGATGAGGTCTTCTTTACTCACCATACGCCAAAGAATAATTTTTCTTTTCTTCAAACCAACTTTGGTCAATGCTGTCATCAACACAAAAATTATGAATAAAACCAATTGATAATTTTCCGTTTTTGCGCCATCTGACAAAACTATTATCCAGTCGATTAGATTTGCTGTAACAAAAAACATCAGATATAGATACAGCTCACACGAAATACCTTTCCTCCACATTTCTGTCTTCTTTATATCTGCGCTTCCCTTCATACAAAACATCCCTTTCAGCTTTTGTCGCAAACAAATATTCGATTATCTATTTTCTATTGCCATCACATACTCTTCACCCAATCCCCATGCATCTTCAAGCCTCAAAGCAACGGCCTCTTTTCCTTCGATAATTTCTGCCGGAATCTGTGCAGATATAAATGTTTCACCAATTACTGCCTTTGTCCTAAATTCGTTAACATAAATCTTCATAGGATCACTTATTCTGTTGGGAACAATTCCTAATAACAACGAACCGTCTTCCTGGGCATACTGATAAATTTCCTCAATCATAAGCACACTATTATTGTTACGCTCAATTTCTTTAATTTGTCCATCACAGTATTCCCAAACAATATACGGCTCTGAATATGCTATTTCATTCCAATCATTATCTCTCAATATCTGAATTTTTAAAGATGCATCGTCATACAGCAATTTACAGACTGCACCATCTCCATAAAAGAAGGGGGTGTACTCCTTGTCCCCCAGATCCTTGATATAAATTGTCGTTCCCGGCATAGGCGCCGCTATCTTCCCAATATCATCCCATGCCCTCTTTTCATACTTGGCATTTGCAAGCCAGTCCTCTCTTGTCCTGACATTTCCGCTTGCCTGTGCCGTAAGGAGAAATAAGCCCAATATAATCACCAGAATTATATCATGCAAATTCAGCTTAACTACAACAACAGCGAAAAGTAATCCTACAAATATTGCGGGAAAATATAAATACAAAACATGCGCTCTATTTATCATTGGAAGTACCGTCGAAACGGTTATCAAAATTTTTTTCTTTCCATTTATCTTCACTCACTTAAAATTCTTTTCCTTATACAATCGTATTATCAATATTGGTTGTTGGTGCCACGCCTTCCCTGCTTTTATGTCTTACCCATTTGACATTCCACTTTTTTTCAAAAATCTCTTTATTTTTATGAAAAAGATTCATAAAGCTCTCCTCCTCCATCTTCTTAAAAGACATACTCATAAAATGGTGTACAAATGCATCTTCTGCAATCACCAAAGAATATCCTTTCGCCTTTACCGCTTCTGCATAATCATCGTCTTCGAACATACCAATCCCATAATTTTCATCCAGATAGCCGCAATCTTCGATAACTTGCCTTCTTATCATTGTGCAAAAGAGCGCTAATACATTTATATCCTTATATTCTTCATTCAAATGCTTTGCTGTATAATTGTATGAAAAGATTTCCAGTTCGCTCATATTGTGATAATTCACTTTGATTTTCGCCTCATTGCCAATGGAATTGGTTACCGGGCCACACATCCCAAGCGTTGTATCATTTTCCAGATGTTTTGCCATGGCGGTCAGCCATCCCCTTGTAATTACCGTATCATTGTTTAATAAAACAATATACTCCCCTTCTGCTGCCCTCATTCCTATATTATTTCCTGCTGCAAATCCAAGATTTTGTTCATTTAATATTACTTTAATGTTTGATTCCTTTTCCGATAATTGCAGCAGATATTCTCTCGTTCCATCAGACGAGCAGTTATCCACCACAATCAATTCATAATCAGGGTAGGCTGTTTTTTCCAGTATGCTTTTTATACAAATCTTGTTCATCTCCAAATTGTTAAATGTAAGCACCACAATACTTACCTTGGGAACTGCTTTTTGCGATGCATCCCTAAATTTTTCATATCGTTCCTGCCAGTCATGCAGCCGCGCAAACTCAGTGCATTCTTTCGGAATGCGCAGTGTATCCTTGTCCGAGAGGCACATATGCACATAATCGGCAAATTTTTCATCCTCATTCGCCATATACACATATTCATTTCGATAGGGCTCTAGTTCTGGTATTTCGGTTGAAACAATTTTTTTACCAGCACTGAGATACTCATAAAATTTTACCGGATTTGTCGCTTTAATCAGGTCGGTGGACGTATCAAACGGAATAATGCACACATCAAAGTCTCTCAGATATTCTGGCAGCTCATCATACGGCTTTTCCCCCAGAAGTTTTATATTGCCGCATTTTTTTAGCTCCTTCTCCCCACAAGTTACATGGCCAACAAGCACAATATCGCACTCCTGAAAACGTTCTGCCAGATAAATGACTTTCTTAATCTGAAACCACTCCGCTATCGCTCCATAGTACCCTATTACTTTTCTTTCATGGTTTGTATTTCCAAGTGCAGCATTGAAGTGGGAAAACTCTGTTCCATTCCGTATTAATTCAACATTTGTGTTATATTTTTTTGCAATATCATATAAATACTGGGAACTTGCAATAACCATATCAGATGTGCAAAGAAGTTTTTCACAATTTCTCTTCACAAGCACCTCGGCCGAATTCAAAAATCCTGTATAATCATCCATATAGTCCGTTACAATCTTAAATCCGTAATTTTCACGCAAAACTTCCGCTAAAGAAACCCAATTGGGATAATCAACAATTGTTATTGCATCTCTTATGCAAAAGCCGTCAATGATTTTGCGCATCTGCTTCTTCAGTTCATATTCCTGGGTGTGCCAATCTGTTAAATGTATGGCTGAGTATACATCATTATGTATATTTATGACGTACAGATTCTTTTTCAATTCACAGACAGAATACTCCTGAAAATGATTGGCGTTAAAGTAAAATACTCTATGCCCATTTTGTGCATACCGAACTGCTAACTGCTGCGGCCGTTGAAATCTAAAATCAAAGTCGATTACACCCAGCATAATGACATCAAAATTAGTATACTTTTCTCTCAATAAAATTTCCGCCGCGTTGTTAAAACTGTTTTCTATGAGCATGGCTCTTGCAAGCCATGTATTATCCTCGGCAATCTGCTTAGCCTTTTCCCCCGCCAGCTCTTTGTATTCTTTCTGTGTCAGCTTATCTAAATAAAATAAGAATTCATCACAGCCGTCAGCACATGCAATATATTCACATACATATTTCTCCATCTCCTTCATCTTTGATGTTATTATTGGCAGTCCTAATGCACAATACTCGTAAAACTTAATAGGAGAAACACAATCCATTGTTTCATTCACTTTAAACGGAATTATTGCAACATCAAATAGCTTTGCATAGTCCGATAATTCCTTATATGGCTTCATCCCCAACATATGAATATTTTGTAGTTCATCCAATGCGGTTGTATTGCAGATACGCTCACCAAGAAAGACAAACTCGTAATCTGGCCGTGCTATGGCCGCTGACTTTATCATTACATAATCCATCCATTCTGCAATATATCCATAATACCCGATTATCTTATGCCCCGTATTGACTATAGCAGCCATATCCTGCGGAATAAAATCCGCGTGAACATATAAAAACTCTTCTGGATTCACTCCGTTCGGCAAATAAATTGCATCCTTTCTGTCCATTATATAATTTTCCAGCGTTCTTGCCACATAACTGACATGACTTGCCAGGCCAACTATCTCATGATGCCGCTTTAAATATGAATTATCAAAATATGGAAAAAGATCCAGTTTATCCAGCAAATGATACCAGACTTTTTTATTTTTTAGTCTGTTTAAAAATGCCTCCGAACCCAGCCAGGTCAATAAAACTGTCACATCCTGGTCTCTGATCGCGCAAAGCAACTCTTTCTCATGCACTATGATAACATTTTTCTCTACCTCTCTAAATACTTTCTCCAGATTGGGATGCTCACAAAAGAAGCATAACCATCCCAACCTCGCAAAGGAACGCAAAAGCTGCTGTGGAGTCTGTAATGGCTCCCAGTGCACAACATGCGGATAAATGAGAATCCCCTTGTATTCATGCGTTTCCAATATTTTCTGAATCTGTCTGACTTCCTCGATGTCTACTTTTCCGTCATCTAATCTCTTTTCCTCTTCTTTTATATGCTTTCCCAACTTAGAATCTGCTGCCATGTTGATTCCAGTATTGCGTCCACTCAGTACCTCTGCTATTCTATAAACTGGCTTAAACCGATTATCGGAATCAGTGCCATCTCCTTTTAAATATCCACTGATCCATCTGATGTAATTCTTTCTCTCTTCACCTGATTTATTAAATAATTGATGTTTTGTCCGATGAAGCATATGGGAAAATTTATATAATCCCCAGTTGGTCAGCTCGTCACACATTATGATTGCAGAATTTATTTTTGCTTCCAAAACAACTCTTTTATTTTCAGAATTCTCAAGCCTCAGCACGCTCTCCTCAAGATTATCACGAAGCGCAGCATTTTGGTTTTCAAGTTCACTATTTTTTTGCTTGATACAGCGCACTTCTCTGTCCAGCATTTCCTGATCGTTTTTTAATCTGTCTATATCTCCTTTCAGAATCTTCTTACCCCGTTCTAAAACTGCAATTTCGTCCTCTAACGCTGATATTCTATCCGCAAGAACAGACTTCTCATTTTCTAATGTTACATTCCTATCTTCAAGCTCCGCATATTTCCGGTTCACAATTTCATTGACTTTCTCCAATTCTTTGTATGTATCTGAGTTGACATGTTCGACAATATCGGAAAGCATCCTATTAACAGGTTCTTTGGAATATATCAGCAGCATCTGTTCCCCACAATAATACAGAGAATCACACTGACAAGTTCTTGCATATATCAGTACATTGCCATCTATAGACAGGGGAATCTTATTGGTATGAAATTGAACTTCATGTTCATCGATGAAACCTTCCCCTTCTCTATATGGCAGCATAATGACTGTATACTTATTTGAACGCATGCACAAATTCTTTAATACCTCTTCCGTGTTCTTAAAATGCTCCACTACGTTGGAAGATATCACTACATGATACTGCCTGTTTCTTTCCGGCTGCATGATATCCGAAACCAGATACATAAATTCCGGATACTGTTTTCTTGCATTTCTGATTGCACTTTCTGCAAAGTCTTCACCGCAAATACTGCATCCCTTAAAAAGATTGCTCCATATTGGAAGTGCATTTCCATCCGCACATCCCATGTCGCATACTGAATATTTATGTTCTCTTAATTCATCAATAAACCATTGTGGTAACATATTACATAAGGTATTGGCAAAAAAGATAGTCTGGTTATCGCCTCCAAAATCATTCCAATCTGTCTCAAACCTCCGATTCCAATACTCTACTGAGTTTACTTCCATTTCTGTTTATGTTCCTTTCATTATTCCTGCAGTTAATTTAAGCATCATTTAAATACTTCACTGACTGAGCATATATACTGCTTTCCTTTGCAAAAAATTAAATTCAGCACTCCAACAAAATGCACTATCCCATCTGCTGCCAATATAGAAATAATCGGGTACATAACGCACTTATACCTCTCCTGTACCTCTGATAAAAACATCAAACATGCAAAGCCAAACAGGAACAGACAGCTAAACATACGACGGCTATCCGAACGAAACAAAAGAAAAGCCGCCTCCATGCAAACAAAAATGCATATCATCATCCAGAAATTCTGTGTAAGCGTGTTCACTGCATAAAACCAATTTGGTTTTTTCAAAATAGGAGAAGCGTCCGATATTGTCTCATTTACCCAATATGTTTCTCCGTTATTCTCCCATGCAACCTCAAATTTTCTTTCAAAATAGACAGGTGTCAAATATTTTTTTTCTTTTATTTCCTCTTTCAGTTGTTCAAGTGTTAACTTCGATGCTTTTTTATAATCATAATCACAATTTTGTACATTTTGCGTGTATATTCCCCCTGACTCCTTGTTCCATGTACCATATGTTTGAGGATTTAAACCTACATAAATAAAATGCATCGTTGGATCTCTGTTAACTGCCTCTCCATATGCATAATCCAACCCCGCAAAAATCAATTTATTAGATAAAAGATAGATGCATATGAAAAGCAATACTAAGAGTTTTTTGCATACCTTACCACCCCCCCCTATTATTCCCTTTTTCAAAGATTGCAGACAGGCGGTCTTGATCACAAACAGTACAAGCATAATGCTTAAGGCTACCAGAATAATTTTATCTGTTCTTTTAAAAAAACCCGACAAAGACAATACTACTGCTGACAAGCATATCATTATGCAGGCTGTTTTCTCTTTATATTTTCGAATTACTGTTTCTATCAGCAATAAAAAAAGTAATGTTAAAAAAATGTTCACGAATTCAGGTGACAGCACAACAGAATACAATAAATGAGAGGGCCAGAAAGTATAAATTAATGCTGCTAAATACCCAATGTTTTCATTATTTAATCCCATATAACACAACACATAAATAAGTGCCGAAGAAAAAGCGCACAGTACTGCATTGCAAATAACTCCTGTCAAATCGCCATAGCCAAACAATTCCTGAATGAATTTAAGATATAGCGGATATATTGCCCAGTTTGACATAATCCGGTATTGATCCGGCGCCTCTGCCAGCGGAAAACTTTTTTCTGAAAATGCAAATGCAAATCCAAAATCACTGACTTGTTCCGTATATGCCCCTACCACCCATACTACCAGCAAATGTACACATAAAGATATTACAAATATGCTGACAATATTTCTATATCCTTCTTTTCCTGTAATGCACTTGGGTGAATTTAAAGCACAATACACCGCACCAGTAAAGAATAAAATCACAATAATACGGCTTATATACCAAAGTACATTATGTTCAAAACCGCTTCCTCCATGAAACGAACAAACAACCAGCCCTGCTGCGAAAACAAGAAATATTACCCCGAATATTTTTTCCAGGACATACGCAAGCTGCTTCATTTCTGCACCTCTTTCCAATTTGGTTATATTCTCAATTACGCCGCTGTATTCACATTTTCTGACATAATGCTCCCTTTTCTATCCGTGTTCCATTGTACAAAATATTCGTTTCCACATCTACTACGCCAAATATTTTCTTATTGGTATACATCTTAAAATAAGACACCCCTTCGATATACTCATAATAGGAAATCGCAGCATTTTCTCTGTTCTCAAGAGCAACCACCAAATAGTAATCATCACTGGCCAGCCGGGGCTTAAACTCAAACATAATCTCCTGACACTTCCCATTCAAAATCTCTATTCCTTCCTCATAAGTTGTCTTGACAATCAGATCTGTTCCTTCTGTATTCTTGATAGAAAACGCAACCGAAAAATCGTTTGCCCTGATATCGTCATCCACGTCAAATCCTATTACAATTCTCATATCTTCCTGCGTGCTGAAAATGTTCTGCTCCTGATTGCTGATATCACAGATCTTTACATATTGAATTAATCCGGGTCTTATTCCCCAATGGGCGATACTGTCTGGAAAAAGAGAATTGCTTACCTTGCGCTCCTGCTTTTGCGGCTCCTGCACTGCTTTCTCCATCTTTTCACCGGCTTCCCTGTCTGCCTTTGTCCCGCTTCCAAGCAGTTTATAATCCGTGAACGCGGTAATGTCATCCAGATACATGAATTCGGTATACTTCGCACTGATGAAAGTAGGATCTCCTATATCAACCAGCCGTCCCTTGTTGATCCACATTACCCTGTCACAGAATGTCCGCATCATGCCGACATCATGACCTACATACAGAATTGTCACACCTCTGTCCTGAAACTCTTTAAATTTGCGAAAGCATTTTGCCTGAAAACGCATGTCTCCCACACTCAGTATTTCATCTACGATCAATATATCAGGCTCTACATTGATGGCACAGGAAAAAGCAAGCCGCGCAAACATACCGCTTGAATACGTTTTTACCGGTTGATATACATAATCCCCAATTTCCGCAAAATCAATGATACTTCCCAGTTTCTCCTCCATCTGTTTCCTGGTAAACCCCATCAATGTTCCGTAGAAATAAATATTCTCAATTCCGGTATACTCCATATGAAAGCCTGTTCCCAGTTCAAGAAGCGAAGATATTTTACCAGTAATTTCAATTGTTCCTTCTGACGGTTCATAAATTCCTGTTATCATTTTTAAGAGCGTCGATTTACCAGAGCCATTCCTTCCCATTATCCCCAGAATCTCTCCCTGTTCCACCGAAAAGCTTAAATCTGTGACTGCATAAAAGTCTGTATGCAGAACCTTACCCGAAACACTGAGCGCTTCTTTCATTTTATCCATGGGCGTATTATACATTTTAAACACTTTTGACACATGGTTCACTCGAATTTTATCTTTTAACTGCATCTTCCAATCCCCAAATTTTATACGGTATCCGCAAAATGCGGCTTCAGCTTTGTGTAAAAATAGATACCAGCAAAAAGAATCAGGACTGTAGCTGTCCAAAAATAAATCCCCAATTCCAGCCGGTCTGTTATCCATTTCCTTCCAAGGATTGCATCTCTATATCCCTCTACCAGATAATAAAATGGATTGAGTTTCAGTATTCTCTGTATCCCCGGAGAGAAATTGTCCAAATTCCACGCAATCGGGGTTCCCCACATTCCTAATAGCAGAATAATACTGATAATTTGATTCAGGTCCCGGAAGAAAACCATAATAGAAGAGGAAAGCAGGGACATCCCAAACACCAGTACAATCGCTGCAATCATATAATACAGCAGCTGAACGATGCGTACTGTCGGCCAATATCCGAAAGCCGCGCAAATGATCAGAACAATCACCAGAAAAAACAAGTGAATGTAAAAACTGGATAATATTTTTACTAATGGAAGAATATTTACATTAAATTTCACTTTCTGTATTAAATAGTTGTATTCTAAGAGGCTATTACTCGCAAACGAAAATGCCTCCGAGATAAAAAGCCAGCAAATGATTCCTGTAATAAACCAGAGTACAAACGGCGTCTCTCCCACGTCACCACTGCGAAATCCAAACTGAAACACTGCCCAATATACGATAATGGTCATCAGTGGCTGCAGGAATCCCCATAACATGCCAAAACAGGTTCCCGAAAAGCGCCTCCTGACATCCTTGGCAGACAAGTCAATCAAAAGCCTTCTGTCCTCATATATATCCCTGCATAAACTTACTGCATTCTTAAATAATTTCATGTCGTATGTATCTTCCAATCTAAAATCGATCTCACAATCCGCTCACTGGCATGGCCATCTCCATAGGGGTTGACGGCCTTTGCCATCCTGTTATATTCTGCCGGGTCCGTCAGCAATGCGACTGCATTCTGATATATTTCCTTCTCGTTTACTCCCACTACTTTAACCGTCCCCGCCTGCACAGCTTCCGGCCGCTCCGTCTCTGTCCTCAGTACCAGAACCGGTACGCCGCAGGCGGGCGCCTCTTCCTGCAGTCCGCCGGAATCAGTCATCACCATGTAACTCCTTGCCATAAGGTTGTGCATATCTTCTACGTCCAAAGGATGTACTAAGTGTACTCGGTGCTGATCTCCCAATATTGCGGTTGCAGTATCCCTCACCGCCGGATTCATATGTACTGGATAGATCACTTCAATATCTGGATACTCCTCAACAATCCTCTTTACTGCATGACAGATATTTACCAATGGCTGTCCGAGATTCTCTCTTCTGTGGGCAGTCATCAGAATATATCGTTTCCTGTCAAAATTTATCTTCTGTAAATCCGTATCTTTGTAAACATACCCTTCTTTTACTGTTGTCTGAAATGCGTCAATCACGGTATTGCCTGTCACGTAAACATGTTTTGTCACATTTTCCATCGACAGATTTCTTTGGTTATGCTCCGTTGGCGAGAAATGCAGCGTGGCAATTCTCCCAGTCAGGGACCGATTCATTTCCTCAGGGAACGGTGAATATTTGTCATAAGTGCGCAGCCCTGCTTCCACATGTCCCACTGGTATCTGCTGATAAAAAGCAGCCAGCGCCGCTGCAAACGAAGTGGTCGTATCTCCATGAACCAATACCATATCTGGTTGTTCCCCCTTGAGCACTGTCTCCATCTTTTCCAGCACAGATGTCGTAATCGTTGTCAATGTCTGCCTTGGCTGCATAATATCCAGATTATATTTTACATTGATATCAAATATATCGATCACCTGCTGAAGCATCTCCCTGTGCTGCCCTGTCAGACACACGACGCTTTCTATTTCCTTATGCTTTTCCAGTTCCCTGACCAAAGGACACATTTTAATCGCCTCCGGTCTTGTGCCAAATACACTCATAACTCTCATTTTTAGGCCTTTTCCTTCTATTACTCCAATTCCTGACTGGACATCGGGACAGCTGATCATCTAACTTATCTGCTCCATAAGTTGATGAATTATTTTATATCGCTCCTGCCAATTATTCTGCTCCAAAAATTCTTTCTGCTGCTTTCCGTTATATTTGGGTGGAAATCCCTGTTTGATCAATGTCCTGATCAAGACATCATACTCTTCCTCTGTTCTATAGAAATATACATACTCTGCAAAATGTTCCAATTCTTCATAATATACGCTGATAATACATTTGCCAAACGCAATATATTCATATAGTTTCACCGGATCCACAGCTTTTACAATGTCATTGACGATAAAAGGCATGATCATGCAGTCATAATCTTTCACGTAAGACGGCAGCTTCGCATGTTCTATCACACCATCGTAAATGATTCTGCTGTTTTTCTCCTGATAAAACGTATCACAGGGACCAATCAGATGATATTCCAAATCCTGATGTTTTTGAATGCTCTCCACAATTAGTTCATGGTCAAACCACGCTGCAATTGTACCTGCATACCCTATCACATACTGTTTTTTTCTTGCCGCTTTTTTTACCGCGCAAATTTTTGCAGGGTCTGTTCCATTCCTCACCAGCTTCATTGTTTTATTGCATATTTTTTGTTTTTTCTGAAGCAGATTCTGCGAGGAAACAATGACCGCATCGCTCCTCTGCAGCAGGATTTCTTCATCTCTTTTTACTTTCCTGCGCATATGTTCATTGGGACACATCTGTACATGATCATCCACACAGTCGTAGATAATCAAACCTCTGTAATCCATCGGAACATATTCAACAGCAGTCGGATAGCTGATATAGATGTACTCATATTCCTGATAATTTTTTAGGCGGATGCGCTGGTACCAATCCGCGATACTGCCAATCAGCCTGCTTTTTCTCTGAAACGGGAGTGTCCATAACTTTACCTTATGAATCTCTGCCGGTTCCGCTTTCACATTTTTTATTGCGCTTCTCCCCCAAATTTTCACTGGATAGGCAGCTGTGACATCATAATCTCTGCTGAGATACGCGGCAATAATCTGCGGTCTCTGATAAATCCACTCCCAGTCAATCCCCATGATGTAGAGCACTTTCTTTTTGGCAGCCTGCTGCATAACATGAACCCCTTTTTCTTATGTTCTGCGTACCTATCCCTTTCATCGTCCGCTCCATCCTCGTCAGCACCTGCGAGCGCAGTGTCATCTTCTGGATACCATCCAATATTTTTTCCGCATAATAGCTCAGCATCGTCCGTTTCTTTGCCAGAATCCGCAAAAGAATGCGGGATTTTACCATATGCTTGTCCACATACCCTGCGGCGGCGATACACGCCTCAAAGCGGCGGCTGTAGATATTAGTCTTATAATAGTCATTTATGATTTGACTGCTTTTCTCCGTCTCAGCACTGGCTATATTATGCACCGCCTCAAGATACTGCCTGCAGTGCAGAACCTTCTGAAACCATTCCAGTATCGTTTTATCGCTGACTCTGTCCGCCAGGCTCGCATATAAGTCCTCATAACACGCCTGCTGCTTTTCTGCTATCCTTTCAATGTATCTGTGTGCATAGGACGCGGAATCCAGATTCGTCCGCCAGTAATATCCCGTCCTGGAAAGTGTGCTGACTCTCCCTGCCTTTGCCAGCGCTTGTACTTTTACCAGCATGTCGTCCTCATAGCTTACATAGGATCGGAATCGGAACGCGTATTTCCGCCAGAAACTCATGCGGAACATGCACGGCCAGATCTGTGTATAATGCCTTCTCTCTCCCATTTTTACAGGAACATCAAACCCATTAAACAATATGGGATACAGGAGCTGCTCTAAAATCTCCTCCCCCTCATAGCATGCGTCATCTGACTGTTCAAAAACAGAAATCCTTCCCTCCGTGTAACGCCCCACGCCGCATATGCAGATGTCACTCTGGTCAGATTCGATCCGCTCGATCTGTTTTGCATAACACTTTCTGTCCAAAATGTCATCCTGGTCGCAAAAGCACAGATACTCTCCTGCTGCCATTGATACCCCATAATTCCTCGCTGAAACCACGCCGCCATTTTCTTTTCTGCAGATGACAATCCTGTCGTCTGTCTGCCTTAAACGCTCACAGATCGGATAACTCCTGTCCGTCGAACCATCGTCGACAATCAGCACTTCCATGTTCGTGTAGTCCGACCTTAAGATGCTGTTCACAGCAGTCTCTATATACTGCTCTCCATTATATAATGGGATTACCACACTTATTTTACCTTTTTGCCCCATCACAGTTTCCTATGTTCCTTATCGCCCAGGAGACGGCTGTTAATTGTCCCTTTTGATACAGCACAGCTTCTGCACGGCAGCGACTGACAGATATGTTCCGAGTGCTGCCATTCTGTTCATTGGTCTTGCACAGTGGTCAGACAACACTGTTTTTCTATATTTCTTTACCTCCTGCACAAGCTTCCCATATGCTTTGCCATGTGCCTTTTTCTCTTTTCCGATACTGGCAAGGAGCTCAAAACAGGCGCTGAAATGTCTTGATATCGCAGCATTTACCAGTTCCGGGTGCCTGTTCTGCATATATGCAATGCACTCCTGCGTAAAGAGGATATAATCCATCCTCCGCTCGTCGAACGCGGAATGAACAATACTGTCTGGTCTTTGCCGGTAGTAATACTTCTTCGCGTCTCCAATGGCAATCGTCCCGGCATGTTCAAACAGCCTGTACATCACCGCCACATCCTCATGCTGCCTGCCCTTGGGAAAAGCGAGTTCTGAGAACAGTTCTTTCTGGAACAGCCGCCCCCATGCGGAGGCAATGATGCCCCTCTGGTATAGGAGCGCCTCCAGTGCCTGGCAGGAGTCATACACCCTGACCGCCTTGTCTGTGTCATTTTTTTTACGGCGAATCCTGCCATCTGTGTATCCCTTTTGGGTATCTACCTTCTGATATCCGCAGACTGCTATCTGTGCACAGTTTTCACGCGCCATATGATACAGATACGCGATGCAATCCTCCGCGATATAGTCGTCGCTGTCCACAAAGGAACAGTACACGCCTGCCGAAGCCCGGATTCCCTGATTCCGCGCATCCGCCAGCCCTTTATTCGCTTTATGAATCGTGTGAATTCTGGTATCCCTGCGCGCATAGTCCTCACATAGTTTTCCGGAACTGTCCGTGGAACCGTCATTGACAAGAATGACCTCTATATTTCCGTATGTCTGTGCCAGAATGCTGTCAACGCAGCGCGGCAGATACGGCTCTACATTGTATACTGGAACAATAATACTAATTAATGGTGTGTCCATCTTCGCACCCGCCCACGAACACCTCAATTTTCTCCACCAGTCTGTCCCACGAGAACCGGTACGCCTCTTTCCGTACATTTTCGGCAAACACGTCTTCCCTATTGCACTGATAGTATCTGACAATGGCATCTGAAAGCTGTTTCACATTTCCGCGCTCAACGATATACCCAGTCTGTCCATCCTTCACGACATCCGGAAGTCCTCCTACATTGGTGACAATGACCGGTTTCTCAAATCCAAATGCAATCTGTATGATTCCGCTCTGCGTCGCTGATTCATACGGCAGCACCACAACGTCACACGCGGCGAAATAGCGCTCCACCTCATGATCAGGAACATATCCATCCACCACTTCAATACAATCCCCCACCTGCTTTGCATCGATCAACTGCAGATATTCCTCACGGTTTTCGCCAAAGGAACCTGCTACGATAAGCCTGACGCTGCCGAGTCGTCTTTTGATGTCCGGCATTGCTGCAATCAGATGTTTCAGCCCTTTGTACTCCCTTACAAACCCAAAAAACAACAGTATTTTTTCATGTTCCTGCCGGGATAGCTCCTGTCGCGCCTGCGCCTTTGTGAGACTGCGGATTTTAAATGCATTGTATGTGGGATGCGGATTCTTTATATACCGCGCATCCGGTTTTATCGTCAGCAAATCCTCTATATCACTCTGTGAATGCAGCAGGAAATAGTCTGCCCTTCGCAGCACGAGTCTGGTCAGAAGCGCGTCAGCGAAAAACCGCTCATGCGGGAATACATTGTGACATACAAACAGTTTCTTCACACGCTTGCCGAGCACTGCTTCCATGATGCGGTAACACGGCGCAAAATAGGGATGCCACCACTGTATGATGACCAGATCCGGGTGCAGTTTCTTTATCTGGAACGACACTCTTACAATGTTCCACGGATTGGCTGTATTGATCAGGAACTGCGCATCCCTTATCTGAAATACATCATTTTTATAATCCTTTTGTCCTTTTTTGAACAAAAATTTGGGATACTGCATACTGTATGATATCAGTTCCACGTCATGGTGCTCCGACAATGCCCTGTACATCAGGGCTGTATAATGGGCAATGCCGCCCTTGTATGGATAGACTGGTCCTATCAGCACAATTTTCTTTCTTTTTATCTTGTTCATCAATATTCTCAATTATCAGCTGACTGCGTCTTTCCTCCACACTGTATTCCAGCCGCCTTACATGGTACTGTGTATCTGCCAGTATCCGCCTGTTTGATGCAATCAGGTCAGAGACAAGTCCAATCGTAAATGTGAGAAAGCCTATGATAATCAATGTGCACGCCAGTATCAGCGACTGGACATGTCCTGTGCCGCTGCCTGCAAAATAGTAACACAGAAATCGAACCCCTATTCCAGTCCCCAATGCCAGCGGAAGCATGCTTATGTAGGTAAATGCCTTCAACGGCTGATACATCATGTATGCCCGAAGGATAATGACTACTGACTTCTTGACATATGTCCACACGCCGCTTGCAAGCCTTGATGGTCTCAGTTGGGGATTGGTGTGCACTGGTACGCTTGTAATCGCAATCTTTTCACGTCCTGCCTGAACAATTGTTTCCAGTGTGTAGGTGTAATCATTAACCACATTGATACGCATCGCTGTGTCGCGCGTCATGGCGCGGAACCCGCTGGGGGCATCAGGAATATCTGTGTTGGATGCCCGCCGCACTGCCCAGCTGCCCAGATGCTGGAGCTTTTTCTTCATATATGAGAAATGCGCTGTATCGTCAATCGGTCTTGCACCCACCACCATATCTGCCCTGCCGTCTAATATCGGCTGGATCAGCGCCTGTATGTCCTCTGCGCAGTACTGGTTGTCCGCATCGGTATTTACGATGATATCTGCCCCATTTTTGAGACATCCGTCAAGCCCTGCCATAAATCCCCTTGCAAGTCCCTTGTTCTGGCTGAAATTGATGATGTGGTGCACCCCCCACTGTCTCGCCACCTCAACCGTGGCATCACAGCTGCCGTCATTGATAATCAGATACTCGATCACATCAATTCCTTCCAGAGCCTCCGGCAGATCATTGAGCGCCGCTTCCAGCGTGTCCGCCTCGTTGTAACAAGGTATCTGTATGATGAGTTTCATTGCTCTCTTTTTTTCCCTTTATTTCCAGCCAGTGTTGTGACGATTCCTACTACAAAAATTGCAGCCACAAGCACTGCTATCACAATTCCCCATATTCTGTCTGATTTTGCCTGCTCCTTTGCAGCCTCCGCCTCCTGATATGCGAGTAAGTTTTGTTCCTGTATCCTTTTAAATTCATCTTCCAGCGTGTCTGCACCAATTTCCGTAATTGTTTTATCGTCTAGCTGCACATCGCCATCTGGTATCGTTCGTTCGACTGACTGTACCTCATCCTTTGGCTGCGCTTCACCACCATTTCGTACTGCCTCGTTTTTTTGATGTATTTCATCTATTTGCATTGTTTGATCCTCCGGCTGCGCTTCGCTCTCAGATACAGTCTGGTCATTTGTTATAGCAGATGTGTTTTGACTTCCGACAAACGACAAAAAAGAGATCTGTACATAGCCCATCTGTTCTCTGTATGCTACCATACACCATTCGCCCTGTACATCTTCCTTGACAATAACCGGCGTTCCACCTGGAAGCGTTGCTGTTATTGCCGAGTCGGAATCTGGCGCCTCATGCAGCTCCACATCGCCGTTTACCTGAAATACCCTATTCTTCGTGATATCCTCAGCGTCCGCTGCACACACCGCCATGCCCATTACAAACATTGCCATGATAAAGCCCATTATCCTGCCAAAATTCTTTCCCATATTGTTCCCATTCATTCCCTATCGTCATTATAATATAATGTAAAATGTCCATTCATCAGATGATCGCCGTATTTTTCTTCCAGCATGTGTGCCTGATCGCTGCGATAATCGATCAACAGCAGATCCGAGTCATCGTGAGTGCCCAGGTCATAATCCTTTTTAACAATATGTATCGATGTATCCCGCATCATAAACTGCAGAATACCAATATTCCCAAAGTCCTCACCGCCTGTGCTGTAATAAACTTCTCTGTCACCCTCAGGATTTAACTCATGTATTTTCTGCACGATCAACGTATCCCTGTAACATCCAAGTCTGGCAGCATCGATATACATGGTCGACAATCGTATTCCGATCACGATCTGCATTGCCACCAGAAACATCAAAAACACCTCTCTGCCCTTCTGTCTTCCTGTCCACCAGATCCCCATACATGCCATGGAAGTCAGCACCGCATACACCAGATATACCCTCCAGTAAAACGAAACTGGCTTAAAGCTGTCCGGGTCGTAAAGCCAGCTGATCCCACAGATCGAATTTCCGAAAAAAGACATCTGACCATTTTGGCGCAGGCTAATCACCACCAGACATGTCATGACAGCCTCGATCCCAAGGATTACAGCTATTCTGCACACTGCCTTATTTGCTGCCATGCTTTTCGCCCGCAATTCTTTGATACCCATCATAATCAATACAGGCATCACATATTCATGATAACGTCCATAAGTGAGTGTATCTACCCTTCCCGGATGTATGGTATATACGGCACAAATCATCACTGCTGCCATCGTTGAAAACAGTACAAACAGCGGAAAGCACCTTCCCTTTTTCACGCCCCTGAGTGCATAGACAATTCCCAAATATGCCGTTCCAAAGCTTGCCAGTCCCAGATACAATAATTTTCCTGATACACTGATAATCAGATTTACGAGTCCCTCTTCTGAGAAAATGTATACGATTTTGTCAAACTGTCCAGCATAGTCATTTGCATTTTTCAATGCATTCTCCGTGTCCCCATACACCATGCCTGTCCAATAATTCTTTATCAAAATTCCCACTGCAAAGGCAAAGGTCATTCCCATAATCAGTGCCGACATGTATCTTATTTTCTCTCCGCCCCTTTTTACACGATATACAAGCAATACTATCACTCCGGATAGCAGGACACCGACCGTACGCATATGCACAAAATACAAATAGAGCATTGCCGCGATCATCAGTGTCAGATACCACTTCTGATCCGTCTGGAGATACTTTAATAAGAGTATACATATGACCAAATAAAGCGCGACAACCAAAATTTCCGCAAAGGTAGTTCCAGCATAGAAAATCCATGTAGGATAAAATGCCGCTACTGCTGCTGCGTAGAATGTCTTTCCCATTTTCTGTAATAGAAAAAAACATACCGCAAGCAGTGCAAAGTTTACAAACAGCGCTGTGCGATAAGCAGTCACTGCATCTTTGATCAACAAAAAAACAGGGAGCAGAATGAGGCTGTATCCGTAAGAGTAATAAGAGCTCAAGGATGCGATATCCGACCAGTCATATCCGGCAAGCCTGGCTGCATAAGACCAGTAGCCAAACTCGTCGGCCGGGAAATAGAATCCATAACTCTTGCTTATGTCATGGCATGCTATACAGATCATAAGCAATGTAAACAGTATGTCGTATCTCCTCTGCAGGCACCATGCTCTCATCTCCCCCAAACTCCCCCTGTTCACTTACACTGCAGCATTTCTGTATTTATTGCGCTACCAGTGCATATGTGCCAATACCAGCCTGTACTGCAAAGGTGACAGTTGCCGGATTGGTATCCTGGTCCTCAAGAATTGTGATTACACCGCCCGGCTGTACACAAATCACTGAGTACGTCTTTGTAAGATCAGCGTCTGCGGGAAGCCCTGTTGCCATTGCTACACTACCGTCCTCAAGCGCTACCCACTTACCATCTTCCTTTGCTCCAAGGTCAACATTCAATGCAGTAAGCATTTCAGCACCTTCGCCCAGTGCATCTATCGCTGCATTGATACTATCCATAGCTTTTGAGCTTTTTGTGGGATCTGTGTCATAAATTGTAATCGCTGGCACCTGTCCGTCCTTCAGTCCGAGACTTGCCTTTACATCTGCAAGCGGTGTAATAACTGCTGCTCCCTGCACACTCTTTGCTGCATAAGCGCCTGCTATGGATGTTTTCACAGTAGTCCCTGCCACCTCAATTGGCGCATCTGCAGTCTGTACATCTTCTGAATCTGTGTTGCTCTCAGATTTGCTGGAACTGCTTGAGTCATAGTATGATGCACTTACTGTCATTGCTGATGACATTACTAATGTTGCTGCAAGTGATGCAGCAAGAATTTTTTTGAGTTTCATGGTAAATTCCTCCTTCTCAGTCTTATATGACCAATTGTTATTATAATACGATTTAAGTTTTTTAGCTATAATTTTAAGTTAATTTAGCTTTTCATTCCAGATTTTGTGCACTATTGCTAAAAGTTCTGTCCTATTTATCCTGTTGGACATGCTATGGAACTTATTTCGAAAAAAAACAAGATGGGGAATTAAACCTAGAGCGTGTTTGAAAAATGCTTTCTGCCAGACGCGCGTCACAGTTTGCGGGAGAAAATGCTTTCTGCCAGATGTGCGTCACAGTTTGCGGGAGATTAAGTCATCTTACAGATGACTGGCCAAATGAAGGAGACATAGGAGGCATAGGCATAAAGGCAATGCCTTACGTTGACTGAATTTGGCGCAATTATCGCGCAAAGTGGTGAACAGGGAGTGACAATTATGTCGCCGGAATTTATGGAGCATGGACGCATTTCAATCCACACTCCCGCACAGGAAGTGACGACAAGACGCACACAGTACTGGTTGAAGATCCAGCATTTCAATCCACACTCCCGCACAGGGAGTGACCTGGTCAGACAGCCGGCAGACTGCGAAGATACAAAATTTCAATCCACACTCCCGCACAGGGAGTGACAGAACCTCTCGCCCGATTTCGTCCCGGTTGTCAATTTCAATCCACACTCCCGCACAGGGAGTGACCCTGCCTGCGGTTGTCAGATAACTGTGCAGGAAAATTTCAATCCACACTCCCGCACAGGGAGTGACGTTGTATGAGTTTGAGGACGGCACAAAGATTTACATTTCAATCCACACTCCCGCACAGGGAGTGACCCATATCAAGATAATGTCAATGCATGTCTGTAATGATTTCAATCCACACTCCCGCACAGGGAGTGACTTGCAGCAGAGGCGGCGTTACCGCTGGCTTATGAATTTCAATCCACACTCCCGCACAGGGAGTGACGCACAGAAGGCAGAGACGCAGGCAATGGGACTGAATATTTCAATCCACACTCCCGCACAGGGAGTGACCGTTGTGGGATGGGACCTTACCATTCCGCAGTAGAAATTTCAATCCACACTCCCGCACAGGGAGTGACGACAGGGACGACGGCAACAGCGAGTGTCGTATTAGATTTCAATCCACACTCCCGCACAGGGAGTGACTCAAGATAAACCTTATTGAGATCAAGCAGCTTTATTTCAATCCACACTCCCGCACAGGGAGTGACCCATTTCTACAAGGCTACCCGGAGTGGCTTCAGGCATTTCAATCCACACTCCCGCACAGGGAGTGACTGTAATTGACAAGTTTACGTTTGATGGAATAGCCATTTCAATCCACACTCCCGCACAGGGAGTGACATACGATTGGGACAAAGCTTAATGCGGAGTTGATATTTCAATCCACACTCCCGCACAGGGAGTGACTTTTTTCCGTCCCAGTAGCACGCTTTGGCTTTAAATTTCAATCCACACTCCCGCACAGGGAGTGACGAAAGGGCTCCGCCTACTGCATCAAAGAATCCTATTTCAATCCACACTCCCGCACAGGGAGTGACGAACCACCACAGGAGCCTTGTCAACAAAGCTCTTATTTCAATCCACACTCCCGCACAGGGAGTGACGGAAGAATGAGAGTCCGTCATAGCACTTCTCCGTATTTCAATCCACACTCCCGCACAGGGAGTGACGTGTACGAAAAGGTCAGTGTGTATGATATAGGGCATTTCAATCCACACTCCCGCACAGGGAGTGACAACAGATTCTATGATTAAAATAGCTGACTGGCTATTTCAATCCACACTCCCGCACAGGGAGTGACTATAATTCCTTTTTCAATTCCCCAGTTCTCCTCATATTTCAATCCACACTCCCGCACAGGGAGTGACATAGTGCCCGGCGTTGTATGCTGTCTGTATGTTGGTATTTCAATCCACACTCCCGCACAGGGAGTGACATCTCAATCCCGACACTTGCACCGCCCCCACCTGCATTTCAATCCACACTCCCGCACAGGGAGTGACAACTGGCTGAATACATAGAAGACCTGCTCTCAACTATTTCAATCCACACTCCCGCACAGGGAGTGACACATAATAAAACACATCTGAAAGGAGTATTTTCATATTTCAATCCACACTCCCGCACAGGGAGTGACTTGGCAGTTCTCCTGAATATTGATTGCGCAAAATTTATTTCAATCCACACTCCCGCACAGGGAGTGACAGGGAGTGTTTACCGGGGATTGGACAAGTGCGCTATTTCAATCCACACTCCCGCACAGGGAGTGACTCAGGGCCTCCTTTATTATTTTTAATTCCTCATCTATTTCAATCCACACTCCCGCACAGGGAGTGACAAGGCAGCAGAAGCTGGAGGCAGAAATCGCCTTATTTCAATCCACACTCCCGCACAGGGAGTGACTTTACATCGAAAAGGGATTCGTTGTCAGCATTGATCTATTTCAATCCACACTCCCGCACAGGGAGTGACTAATCCTCTGGCACTGTAATACTGCGCCTGTACGGATTTCAATCCACACTCCCGCACAGGGAGTGACTATTATCAATGGCTTTCTGCGGATCCCGTCCCAATTTCAATCCACACTCCCGCACAGGGAGTGACTAAACATCTGTAATAAACATTTTTATTCTCCTTTTCTATTTCAATCCACACTCCCGCACAGGGAGTGACGTTTCATCTGCTCCCGCACCATATTTTCCATGCTATTTCAATCCACACTCCCGCACAGGGAGTGACCGTTCCGATTGTCGCCCCACTTGTCACACGGATTTATTTCAATCCACACTCCCGCACAGGGAGTGACACTTCCTCAATCACTCCGATCTTGTATCCGGTGGATTTCAATCCACACTCCCGCACAGGGAGTGACACCGTATACTTTCCGTTAAGCACTGGGTACTTTGCATTTCAATCCACACTCCCGCACAGGGAGTGACTGCTGTCGGGAACATGGATGTACAGGCAGCTAATATTTCAATCCACACTCCCGCACAGGGAGTGACCTCATAGGGATTACATATTTATTAACAAATTAATATTTCAATCCACACTCCCGCACAGGGAGTGACACTTCCTCAATCACTCCGATCTTGTATCCGGTGGATTTCAATCCACACTCCCGCACAGGGAGTGACACCGTATACTTTCCGTTAAGCACTGGGTACTTTGCATTTCAATCCACACTCCCGCACAGGGAGTGACCTTTACATTCGGAACTGCGCCCATATATTTCCCATTTCAATCCACACTCCCGCACAGGGAGTGACTGATGGCAAAAAGTGGAATGGATATAACCAGCGAGATTTCAATCCACACTCCCGCACAGGGAGTGACCCTGCGCAGTGCTGCCAAAGGCGGCGAAGCGCTCGATTTCAATCCACACTCCCGCACAGGGAGTGACAGGATGCAGCTGACTTTCTGAAAAAAGAATATGATTTCAATCCACACTCCCGCACAGGGAGTGACCAATCATGAGGTCTATGCCCCCGGTTACTTCATTATTTCAATCCACACTCCCGCACAGGGAGTGACTATATACAGTCTGGTAAATTCCAGGCGTGGCTCATTATTTCAATC
Source organism: uncultured Lachnospiraceae bacterium (assembly GCA_947178145.1). Classification (GTDB taxonomy): domain Bacteria; phylum Bacillota; class Clostridia; order Lachnospirales; family Lachnospiraceae; genus COE1. Next base: position 32,374 of record CAMWXE010000060.1, read on the forward strand.
CACACTCCCGCACAGGGAGTGACGCGTAAGGGAGGACAGAGAGGATAATGGGGTTTATTTCAATCCACACTCCCGCACAGGGAGTGACATGCAACAGCGGTCTTTATACGTGACAACATCATTATTTCAATCCACACTCCCGCACAGGGAGTGACACAGCTGATAATTCCGGCACAGTAACCATAGGCGATTTCAATCCACACTCCCGCACAGGGAGTGACATGCAACAGCGGTCTTTATACGTGACAACATCATTATTTCAATCCACACTCCCGCACAGGGAGTGACTTTTGGAATACCTTGCAAAAGCACAGTATATGCAATTTCAATCCACACTTCCGCACAGGGAGTGACAAACAAGTGGATCAAGTTCAGCACCAGGCACAGGATTTCAATCCACACTCCCGCACAGGGAGTGACGCTAGGTGCATTATGAGAGTATTGGTAGCTTGCGAAATTTCAATCCACACTCCCGCACAGGGAGTGACAAACTTAATCGACAACCTGACATCCCCAGCGCAATTTCAATCCACACTCCCGCACAGGGAGTGACCCAGCATCTGTTAAAGCATACGTCCGTTTGGCAAAATTTCAATCCACACTCCCGCACAGGGAGTGACTTTCAATACTCCGGTTATCTAAAATATTATCAAATTTCAATCCACACTCCCGCACAGGGAGTGACAAATCTGATTGGTGGAATAGACATTTATCTTGCAATTTCAATCCACACTCCCGCACAGGGAGTGACGGTATGACTTGTTAGGAATTATACAATCGAGAAAATTTCAATCCACACTCCCGCACAGGGAGTGACCCATCTGGAATACGAAAGAAAGGAGAATTATCATATTTCAATCCACACTCCCGCACAGGGAGTGACGGACAACTCGCGGATACATTAAAGGCTTTATGGATTTCAATCCACACTCCCGCACAGGGAGTAACGCAGCCGTTCCTTTAAGACTTTTACAACGTGCGTGATTTCAATCCACACTCCCGCACAGGGAGTGACTAAACGTACCGCGGACTTTTTGGACAAGTATGCAATTTCAATCCACACTCCCGCACAGGGAGTGACAGAAAACGTTATGAGCAGGCAGGGTTATGGAAGGATTTCAATCCACACTCCCGCACAGGGAGTGACGCATGGAGACCGGACCTGATCGTACTGGATGACATCATTTCAATCCACACTCCCGCACAGGGAGTGACGCAGATAACTTGTCCGCTGCGGCAGGTGGTGCAGATATTTCAATCCACACTCCCGCACAGGGAGTGACGACGGGACAACATTTGCCACATTCCGCGAGCACATATTTCAATCCACACTCCCGCACAGGGAGTGACTCTGCGCCAATATCAGCAGTCACGCATATAAAGGATTTCAATCCACACTCCCGCACAGGGAGTGACTCTGCCTGGTATCTGCTGCCTTCGACTTTTTTACCATTTCAATCCACACTCCCGCACAGGGAGTGACTAGGCTGTATAACTGGAAATGCAGATTTGAAAAAATTTCAATCCACACTCCCGCACAGGGAGTGACAATTGTTTTCCACAAATTATCAAGATATGGCTTAATTTCAATCCACACTCCCGCACAGGGAGTGACTCTGTAGCCGTCACGCCGATACTTGCAAGATATTATTTCAATCCACACTCCCGCACAGGGAGTGACCTGGTCCCTTGATTTCACTTCCTATAACAATATAAATTTCAATCCACACTCCCGCACAGGGAGTGACGCGTTACTTTTCCGGCATTGTACAGATCTGCCATGATTTCAATCCACACTCCCGCACAGGGAGTGACCATCTATAACTACAGATAAGGAACTGTAGAAAAATAAGTGACACATCTTGACTTGTCTATTTCTCCGA
>CAMWXE010000061.1 GCA_947178145.1 uncultured Lachnospiraceae bacterium
TATATATTGTACCATTCTTTTGAAAAATATCCTTTTGACGGGCTAATCATATTATTTATTTGTGCCGGAAGAGAACCAGCGGCTGAAGGTCCGGGTGTATTTTACAAAATATGAGCCGCAGATGAATATAGATGTCTATCCAACAGAAGGTACAGTCTGTTTATACAAGGACGAACAGTGTGAGATGAATATGTGCAGACCGTATTTTGCCAGACAGATGATAGCGTATGTTTTTGCCAACTGCTGTCATGATACGGATGCAGGGGAACTTGAGATCAGAAACGGGGAGGCTGTTTTGGAAGAGCTGGGGTATTCTGATTTTTATGAGAAGTTTTGGGAAGATATTAAATCCAAAAAAGGGTTCAGATGATATCGGTATGAAAAGGAGATGCATCACGATCAATATCATGTTGGCTGTCAGCTATTCCCTGGAAATTCCAAAAGATGAATTTTTTCAGTCAGGAAATAATTTACCATTTTTCAAAAAGACAATGCATAAACACACCAGTCAGAAACAGCATAGCAGTAAAAAGTACATATTTCAGTGTCAATATCATAATAAAACTCATATATATCTTCCCCCCACGATTCTATCTTGCGAATCATCTTATCTGCATAATCTATATATACAGAACTACTATACCATTTGCAGCCCGTCGCTTTTCCTTTCCTGAAGCTCTTCCAGCCCTTCTATTTGATTATTGCCATGATTTTGCATAAGGTAAAATTGTTTCTGTCGAACCTAATGCCGTAAGTACTGGGTCAAGAAAAACCATAATGCCTATTATTATAATTGCCCCAACCAGAAGCCCTGAAAAAAGCGAGGTAGAAGCTGTTTTGTCTGCTTGTTCGTTATCTCCCTTCCCCAACAGCCTTGATATGTAAGAGAATGCTCCTGCCCCAAACATCATACCCATACCTATGATGTTCTGCACGATTGGGAACACAACGGATACAGCCCCTATCTGGCTCATTCCCATACCACCTACAAAATACGCATTAATCGCATTATACAAGGCTGAAATCAGCATACCGAGCATTGTCGGTATACCCAGCTTAAGTAATGCGGAAGCAACACCCGCTTCCTCCAATAAATAGATTGATTTGACTTTTCCACCATTTTAATGTCCTCCATAACTGTTCCGCCCGGTGTAACAATCACATACTTCATTTTATCCGATGTTTTTTGTAAGTCCGAAGGTACAAAACCGCTGTATTGGGAAATGTCACAGTCAGTGTTTCCTCTGTGACCTCGCTCTCGTCAAGTGCTATCTGCATGTTATGCCGTAGGCATAACTTTCATATTCAAAAAGCCTTATCGTGATTTTCCCATCTGGCAGACTGTTCTCACACTCAATATGGTATTTCTTCGGCATTTTTCCGAAAACTGTAAAATTCGTGTCCGTAATCCGTTCTTTACCTGTATCGTACTGCTGGTCTAAAAAATGCTCATTGGGAAAAAACGGATTTCTTCCTCCCCTGTATAGGTTTCCCCAAAAATCTCATTGATTACAGGGTAATCAGTTGCCGGCAGTCATTCAGGATTGTCCGGAATGCCCCATCATATATATTTGCCATGTCGTACTTCCTTCCTGTTTGTATCTTTATCATATCATTTTTTATCTCAAAATCAATCATTACATGGCGCTTCTCAGAAAAAACGCATGAATGAAAATGACCTTGCTTTTCTACAAAAAAATGCAAATTTACTATTTCATATTTTATATCACAGTAGAAGAAATGAGAAGTCTGGGTATAGAGAATCTCAGCCAGATGTTCCTGCAAATCTATTCAGAGCAGGCCTGCCAGCTCACTGACAGCAGGCAGCAGAAAAAAGAAAAGCATCCTCTAAAAGATGTTGTAGAAATTGTTTTCTTTGCAGTCCTTGCTGGAAATGATGAATGGGCTGATTTCGCGGCAGATGAAAAAAAAAACCATAATACTGGAAAAAAGACAGCACAGATGCCCGTGATACACAAAGCCTTATAATAAGTTTAACGTTATGTCCACAGAATGGAGAATCTGTCTGTCCTCCACACGAATTGACGAGAAAACAAACGAGATCCCTGAAATGCAGGATATCATGAATAAACTCGACTGCAGCGGCTGTGTAGTCACCGCAGACGCACTGAACACACAGAAGGAAACAGCACGTGCAATTGTAGAAAATGCCCACGGGGATTAGGAACTGAAGGGAAATCATCCGCTTCATCTCCTAGGTGGGTGTGAAAAGTAACCATTCTCCTGAAATAACCTTATTTGGAAAGTTTGTCTATTGCATCCCGCATGTCATTATCATATAATACTTTAAGAGCTGCCGAACTCACAGGAAGCTCTGATTCCAGATATTTCCGAGGAGCCATCATGAACTACATCTACTTTACCGGCTATAACGCCCAGCACCCCGGCGACTTCGTGTTTGAGGTCACAGAGGGCTACGACTGCTACCTCCTTCTGATCACCCACACGCCCGCCCGATTCTGCATTGACGGCGTGACAGAAGAATATCCTGCGCACTGCGCCATGCTCTACCCGCCCCGCACACCCATCTGGTACAGCGCCAGCACAGACTGCTACAGCGATGACTGGGTGCGCTTCTCGTCGGACGAGCCCTTTGTGAAAAGCTTTCCACAGACCAACCGCCCGTTTCCAATATCAGACCCGGACTACTGCCACAGCCTGATTCAGCTGCTCACCTGGGAAATCTCCCAGTGGACAGGTGTCTCCCGCTCCTTCCGCCACGCCCGGACGGACGACTCTGTAAACCAGTCCGGCAAAAGCGGCACCCAGATTACGGACCAGCTGCTGCGCATCCTGTTCCTGAAACTGCGCGACGACGTACTCCACCACGCTGTCTCCCCGCACGACCACGCCCTCCTGATGCTGCGCAGACAGATTTCCAACAACCCGCAGCTTCCATGGACCATCCGCCAGATGGCAGAGCAGCTGCATATCAGCCCCGGGCATCTGCAGCTGCTCTACAAACAACAGTTTGGTATCTCCTGTATGGACGATGTGATCGACTTCCGGCTCCGCAAGGCAAAAGACCTGCTCGCATACACAGAACAGAGCATTGCGGAAATCGCAGAACAGTGCGGTTACAAAAATGTGGAACATTTCTGCCGGCAGTTTCACAAGAACACCGGCGTCACTCCGCGAACCTTCCGGAAAAATCCGCGGTAGCCGTCGTCACCAGATACGATAGTTCCCGCTGAGCGCCAGAAAGGCAAAGAAGTACAGACAGTTGTCATAGTACCGCCTCTCCCCCGTGCGCATGGGCATCTTCCAGAACCGCTCCACCCACTCGCCGCTGCAGTCTGTAAAAGCTGCCAGCGTGGACATCGCCACAGTTGCCGGAATCGCCACCGGGTGAAGCGCCCGCTCCCCCGCCACGCTTCCGTCGACCTCGTAGATGTGGTAGGTATCCTTCCTGGCGTCCTCCAGCAGAAACGCCTGTATCGCCCGCGCCGCACTGCACTGGCCCTCATCCTTCCCAAACCACTCATAGTCAAGTCCGATATTTGCCACAGTGCGGTACGAATCACTGTAAAACCAGTCGTGTCTGTCGTCTGTCCACGGCAGCTTCCTGCGCATCGGACTCCCGTCAAACTCGGCATACTCCGCCGAAAAACCGGTCTTTTCATGACATGCCTTCACCAGATATCTGCGGCTCGCGCGCGCAGCCCGCTCCCAGAACGGCCTGTCCTCCTCATATGCCCACAGCGCGAACAGCTCATAAAAGTGCGGCAGGTGATAAGACGGATCGGTGAAATCACTTCCCGGCACAAACAAAATCTGATAATTGTCCTGGTTCCACATCGGCACTCCCGTTCTGCCGTTCTCACCCTTGTGGAGACACGCCCTCAGTATTTCCCTCGCCTCGCGGGAATAGTTGAAGATTCCTTCCCCGTCCCCCCATCTGTGCGATGCGAAGAAGAGCGCCATCGCAAAAAATTCCTCGCCGTCCGGCGCCGGGCCATCGGCATTTCTCGTGCCGTCTGTCGCACAGGACCACGCAAAGTATCCCTCGTGAAATCCGTCCACCATCCACATATAAGTCTTTGCCCACTTCCAGAGCCGGTCAAACTCCTCACGCATGTCGAGCTGCACACAGATCATCATGCCGTACGACATGCCTTCCGTGCGGGCATCATTGTTGCCCGTATCCATGATATACGCCATGTCGTCACCCACCGGATAATAAACGCGCTCGTCCTCCTTCCCATAAAAATAAAACTCCCGGATCTCCCCAAGGCGCGCTTCCACGCGTTCCTGCTCAATTCCAATCTCTGCAAATACATTGCGGTAATGTTTTTTCATAACTGATTCCTTTCCCAAATACACCAAGCTGTACAAGATACCTGTTCATTGTATCCCTGCCTTTCCCAAAACGCTACTCAGAAATTGCCATCCTCCGGTCCAGCTCTTGCTGCATTTCCGCAAAGAAAATCCCAGGCTCACACGCCGCATAGCGCTCCATATACTGCTGCCACACTGTGTCAAAATCGTCCGTCATGACAACCCGCGGCAGATATTCTCTCTTGACGCGGTTCATCTGCGCCCACACTCTGCCCGCCTCCGATTCCGCTGTCAGCATCTCAGAATAAGAATACATCGGATACCACGGTCCCGGATTGTCGTTTGTCCCCAGCATATCGACATAATTCCTGCAGCCGTATGCCGTCAGGCACTCCTTCACATCCGGCGCAAGCGCTGCAAAAAACTCGTCCGCCTGATACTCCGGCGAGAATGCATTGAGCCCGTCGCTCAGCATCCCCTCTATTCTGGGAAAATAGGAATACGTACACAGATGCGCGGCCCTGTATTCCGGATCACGAACCATATTTCTCTGTTCCTGCGTCCTGTAGTAAACCCCGTTCACATACACCTCGTAATCCGTGCCCGCAACACCCCAGTAGCGCAGCTTCAGAATCTCCTCGTCGAGAAGGTCATTGATAAATTGCAGCGCTCCCTCAATATCCTCACAGCTCACCGTGACTGAGATACCGTCCGCCGCGCTCAGCTCCGCGCCGCGCCTTACATGCCACTGATTCCTGGTCTCCCTGTCCATCGTAATCGGAAGCGGCACATATCCGCAGCCCTGTGCAGCCATTTTTTCAAGGGAATTGCCTGCATAGTAGGAAAACTGCCACCACTGGTCAACCATGCCAAGCACCCTGCCGCTGGCAATCTTCTGGAGGTATTCCTGGTAATTCTGCGTAAAAAACTCCCGGTCTATGATTCCCTTGTTGTACTCCTCATTCAGTTTGCCAAAATACCGCCTGGCTGTCTCAGACGTGTTGTAATCGAGCACCGTCTGTGTCTCTGCGTCCACCATGCAGCTGCCGTCGTTGGGATAGCCGTCGAGAAACTGCGGCGGATTTTCCAGGCAGAAATACCGCCAGTCATCGCAGAGTATGGTAAACGGAATATTCTCCATCAGCTCACCCGGATGAAACGGGTCTTCCATCACAGGGTTTGCGTCGGCATATGCCTCAAGCAGGTCAAAATACTCCTCCAATGTCCGTATTTCGGGGTACCCCGCCCACTTGAGCACGCGCGTCTGTATCCAGAATGCCTCACCCTCATGCAGCACCTCCGCCGATTTGCCGTGTACAACGCCAAACTGCGGTATCCAGTAAATATGACCGTCTGACTGCCGGAATCTGTCCCACTTTTCTGCGGACATATAATGCTTAATATTCGGATAATCGTCCCAGTATTGGTCAATGGGAATCAGCGCCCCTGCCTCATACAGCGTCACCCCGCCGGAGATAAAGTCCGTATACTCGCCGCTGGCAATATAGCCTGCGATCGCCTCCTCCGACGTCTTTCCCACAAGCCACTGTTCCCGGCAGCGCGCACCAGTCTTCTGCGCGATCAGCTCCATAATCTCGTTGTCCTCATTGATTTCAATCCCGGAAACGTCGAAGAAAGCAGTAAATTCCCTGATTCTTTCTTTTCTGCCGGCACCTGCCATACTGGCTGCCACCCACGCAGACAGGACAGCAGCAGACAGAGCGATGCCGGCCATAATTCCTTTCTTCACACAGCTGCCCTCACTTCCTACAATTCCTTACTGTATGTCTACATTATAACCAATCCGGGAACTGTTAGCAAACAAGGAACTGCCAAAACAGTTCCTTGTTATCGTCAAAAATGATATACAGCTTATTCCTTCACACCGCCGATGGTAAGTCCTGTGACAAAATATCTCTGCAGGAACGGATACAGACAGATAATCGGAAGCATCGTGAGGATCGTTGCCGCGGCGCGCACCGAGGTCGGCGTTACCGTTCCCGCCGCATTCTTCATCGCCTCCGCCGATGTTCCCTGATTGGTGACAGAAGACAGCAGCTTCATCAGCTCGTACTGTAATGTCGTCAGATGCGAGCTCATTCTGTTGTAGAGCATCGCATCAAACCACGAATTCCACTGTCCTACCGCGACAAACAGCGCGACTGTCGCGTATACCGGCTTGCACAGCGGTGAGATGATCTTGACAAAGATCGTCATGTATCCCGCCCCGTCAAGCTGCGCTGACTCCTCGAGACTGTCCGGGATTCCTGCCATATAGGTACGAATGACCAGCATGTTGAATGCGCTGAACATACCGGGGATCACATATACCCAGAAGCTGTTGGTCAGATGAAGTCCTCTGTACAGCAGGAATGTCGGAATCATACCGCCGTTTACATACATTGTGATTACCCAGAACAGGGAGAGTTCCCGCTTGAAGAGAAAATCCTTCCTGCTCACGATAAAGGCAAGAATCGCATTGGCCGCCAGTGCGAGCAGTGTTCCCACAACCGTTCTTGCAACCGTGATGTAGGCTCCTGTGATCAGGTTCTGTTTCTGCAATACCGTGATATAGTTTTTGAGCGTCCACTTCCTTGGCAGGAGATAGATCCCGCCCCTGAGCGCGTCCGTGCCATCATTAAATGAGATTGCCAGCGTGTTCAATACCGGATACAGCGTAATGACAACAAACGCAATCATAAACAGCGTGTTGCACACGACAAACACTTTATCCCACGCAGACGTCTTTACCTTACTACCTTTTATCTTTTCCATTTGCGTCTCCTTCCTAGAACAACCGCTCTTCGCCGTTTTTCTTTGCAATCTGGTTTGCGATCACGATCAGCACGATACTTACGAAGCTCTTAAAGATTCCGGCTGCAGTACCGATGGAAAAGTCATTCTGACTGATGCCCCACTTCAGCACATAGATGTCGATCGTCTCGGACACACTCTTCACCAGACCGTTTCCGAGCAGGTACTGAATCTCGAATCCCGCGTTCAGCACGTTGCCCACATTCATCAGCAGGAGAATCATAATCGTCGGTTTGATGCCGGGAAGCGTCACGTAGCGGATGCGCGCCCAGCGCCCGGCACCGTCCATGTTTGCCGCCTCATAGAGCGACGGATCGATCGCCGTGATGGCTGACAGATAGATAATCGCGTTCCAGCCAGTCTCTTTCCACACATTCGCAAACGCGACAATCGGCCAGAAATATTTCGGATGTGCAAAGAAATTGAGCGGCTGTTTCAAAATGTGAAGTTTCAGGAGCAGCTCATTGACAATTCCCGTGCTGGACAGGGCGTCATGGAGAATCCCTGTAACGATAATCCACGAGAGGAAATGCGGCAGGTAGGAGATGGTCTGGACCGTCTTCTTTCCCCCGTTTGATTTCACTTCATTCAAAAGGATTGCAAACACAATTGCCGCAACAAATGTGACTATTAGATTAATCACACCCATTCCAAGCGTATTTCTGATCACGCGGATAAACGTTTCATCCGAAAAGAGTTGTTTGAATTTGTCCAAACCTACAAAGGCAGAGTGGAACAGTCCGTCCTTTGGCTTGTAATTCTGAAATGCCATCAACCAGCCTGCCAGTGGGAGATAACAAAAGATAATGCCGTATACTACGATAACCAGAGACCATATCATCAATACCTTCTGCTTTTTTATCTCTTTCCATGTTATGTTTCTCTTCTTTTCCTGTGAAGCCATACTTTCCCTCCTTTAACTGGGCAGGGGAGAACCTTCTCCACTGCCCGCCGCGTGCCCCGCGCAGCGCCTTAGCGGCCTGTTTCCTCTGCACGGGGCTGTGCATAAAAGGCGGACCGTCTGATTCAGTCCGCCCTGTCTGATTAATTGAACTTTGCAGCTTCCTCCATTCTGCGGTCGAGTTCCGCCTGCATCTCATCGATAAATGCCTGCGGATTGCAGCCGTTGTACACTTCCATGTAATCTTCCCATGCGCTTTCAAAGTCACTTGCCATAACAACCTTCGGCAGATATTCATGCTTAATCTCGCCCATCTTTGTCCATGCCATACCACCCTCTGTGGCCGTTGTCATGTTGTTGGAATAAGAGTACATCGGATACCATGGTCCGGGAGCCTCGCTTGTTCCCAGCATATCCACATACGTTTCCGCACCGTACGCGTCAAAGCACTGCTGCACATTTTTGCTCAGACTGTCATAAAACTCCTTAGGCTGGTTCTCCGGTTTCATGGCATTGATGCCGTCCCTGCTTGTGCCGCCATACTGCAGGAAATAAGAGTACGTACATGTGTGCGAAGCCTTGTATGCTGTGTCGGAAGACTGCATTCTCATGTCCTCTGTGCGGGTATACTCACCGTTCTCATCCACATTGTAGTCCACATCCTTTACGCCCCAGAAGCGAAGGTCATGTATTTCCTGATCCAGCAGATCATTGATAAACTGCATCGCGCCATCGACATCCTTGCAGCTTGTCGTGATCGCAATCCCGCTTGACACGTTCAGGACTCCGCCGGAATTGTGCCACTGGTTCTTTATGCCCTCGTCGATTGTGATAGGAAGCGGCACGTAATTGCAGCCCTTGACATCGAGTCCCTGCTGTTTCAGCGCGTCATTTACTGTGTATGCAAAATCCCACCACTGGTCGATCATGCCAAGCACGCGCCCTGTGGAAAGCTTGGAAATGTATTCATCATATGTCTGCGTGAAGGATTCCGGGTCTACCACGCCTTTCTGGAACTCCTCGTTCAGCTTCTGGAAGTACCGCTTTGCTGTCGGCGTTGTATTGTAGTCGATGATTGTGAGCGTGTCCGGATCTACGATACAGCTTCCGTCATTGGGATATCCATCGAGGAACTGCGGCGCATTCTCAAGACAGAAATAGCGCCAGTCGTCGCACAGAATCGTGTACTGGATATTGGCCGTTCCATCCTCCATGGTAGGATTTGCCTCATTGTAGCGCTCAATCAGGTCAAAGTACTGGTCCATGGTATGTACCTCCGGGTACCCTGCCCACTCGAGCACCCTTGTCTGTATCCAGAACGCCTCGTCATTGTGGGTTGTCGCCTTCTCTTCGCCGTAGATGTTGCCAAACTGGTTAATCCAGTAGATATGTCCGTCGTCCTGTCTCAGCTTATCCCACTCTGCCTCCGTCAGAAACTCCTTGATATTGGGATACTTGTCTATGTAGTCGTCCAGCGCTACCAGCGCACCCGCGTCATAGAGCTGTGCCGACCCGTCGCCGCCGTCGATAAAGTCAGGATACTCTCCTCCCGCAATCAGCGTGCCGACCGCCTCCTGCGCCGACTGACCCGTAAGCCATGTCTCCTTTACCCGCGCCCCGGTTTTCTCCGCGATGATCTGCTGGATCTCATTGTCATCGTTGATCTCCGATCCCGGAACCGCGAAAAATGCCGTAAACTCCTTAATCTCTCCCGTGTTCGCCGCGCTGTCACCGGACGACGCTGCATTGTCGCCTGATCCGGTCCCGGTATTGACCGACGCCGCATCGTCACCGCCCCCACAGCCGGTGACCATCGCTGACATCATCGCTGCTGCCAGAATCACTGATAGTACTTTTTTCATTTTCATATAATTCCTCCATTCTCATCAAAACCTGTGAATACACTGGATGAAAAATCGCTGACCTCTCATCCTTCCTCCCTTTTTTTGATAATATAATTCTACTTTATAAATTTCTTAAAAAAACCCAATAAAGAATATATAAAAACATAAAAAAGTATAGATTTTTAATCTATACTTTTTTATGTATCACGCTTCACAGCCTGTCCAGCGACTGCTTCCGGAACTTGGACGGCGTGCAGCCCTTTGCCGCTATAAACTTGTTGATAAAGTAGTCCGTATTTTTGTATCCCACTTCCTCCGCGATCTTATAGATCTTATCATCCGTGCGCACGAGCAGCTGCGCTGCCTGCTCGATGCGGTAGTTATTGAGGTAATCCTTGAAGGACTGATTGTATTTCTTGCGGAACACCTGACCGAGATAGGCATTGTTGATATAATACTTCTGTCCTAAGTCCCGCAGCGTCAGGTTCTCCGCAAAATGCTCACGGACCTCCTGTTCAATCAGGGCAAGCACTCCGCGCGACACATTCCTGCGAAGCTGCGTCAGATACTCCGCATACTCGCACGCAAATCTTGCCAGATGCACCTTGCTCCCCCGCATCAGACCGTCCTCAAAAGCGCTCTCGCTGATCAGATGCAGGATTTCCTCCTGATTGACGCAGTCATCCTGCTCTGTCGCCGTGTGAATCAGCTGGAACAACAGATAATTGATGTTCAGATTGATCGTCTCACCCATCGCTCCCATTTTGCGCAGCTCGTCAAACAGCCTGTCCACCGCCTCGTGGATGCGCACCTTGTCATTCTGCTCGATCGCCGCGATCAGATTGTCAAGCTCCGCCTTGCACAGCAGAATGCCGCCGCTGTTTACCTGTATCTCCTCCTCATAGTAATAGATCTTTTTCCGGTCGTGAAATGCCTGGAGGGAATTGAGCATACAGGCCGTGCCGTAAGACTTTGATATGGCTGCGATGTCCGCCACCTTCTTTCCCACCAGCATCACAATCGTCTGCTTTAACGCCACATTCAGGTAACTTAACAGCCTTTCCAGATAGTCTTTCTCAGAACAGTCGTTTGCTGCCGCCATATAATCGCAGTAGATCAGACCGACATCGTAGATGTTCTCCTCTGAGGAAACATCGAGAATACAGTGCGTCTCGTCCTCCTTCAGAAATTCCCTGCAGCTCTGGTAGAGCTTCCTCTGGCGGGAGCGCACTTCCAGATCCTCCACGTCCTCCGGGTCGAGCGCGTCCACCAGCTGGATATCGATATACCGCACACCGCCGGACAGCCGCATGTGATTTGATACGTATTCCAGATTGATGTCATCATATTTGCCAAGCAGCAGGGAGATCACATTCCTTGCCAGATACGCCCTCTCCATCTGCTTTTTGTCCTCCTGCCGCTGAATCTCCGTCGCCGACATGTTTGCCGCCTTCCTGATAATCTCCGTCAGAACCTCCTTCTCGACCGGTTTCAGCACATAGTCCATACAGGAATAGCGTATCGCCTGCTGTGCATAGGCAAAATCACTGTATCCGCTGAGTATGACGAAATACGCGTCAGAGATCTGCTCCCTGCGTATCGTCTCCAGGAGCTCCAGCCCTGTCATCTCCGGCATTTTGATATCCGCGATAATCAGGTCCGCCTCATTTGACCGCAGATACGCCAGCGCCTCCACGCCGTTCTGCGCCGTAGCGACAATCTCACAGCCCTCCTTCTCCCAGTCAAGGAGCATGGACAAACCCTGCACAATAAACGGTTCATCATCCACAAGCAACACTTTCAACATCTCTCATCCCACACCCTTCCATTACCCAAATGACATTCCACTTCCACTCAGCCTCATCAGACTGGCAGCTGGATCTGCACGATCGTGCCAATCCCCCGCTCGCTGTCCAACGCAAAGTTCACCTGATTGTCGGACACCATTTTCAGGCGGAGACAGGCATTCACCATCCCAACCCTGCCCTTCTCCTTCAGGCGGTCAATGCTCGCATTCTGCATCGTCTCCAGGAGCCGCTGCCGCTCCTCCTCCTCCATACCGCTTCCGGTGTCCTCCACTTCTATGCACAGCTTTGTGCCCGATTCCGTCTGTTTCCTGTAGATGCGCACAAAGAGCCACCCCTGCGCCGTCTTGCTCTCGATGCCGTGGATGCAGGCATTCTCCACGAATGTGACGATTGTGAGCTTCGGTATCGTAATTTGCAGACAATCCTCCTCCACGTCGAGCTCATACGACAGCCTGTCGCCAAACCGGAACTTCTGCAGACCAAGATACGCCTCGACAAACTCCATCTCCTTGCCGATTTCCACAGTGTCCGTCGACCAGTCCACATTCTGCCGCTCCATAATGGCAAGTTTCTCCACCATCTCGGCAATCTCAGGCTCACTGTGAAGAATGCAGTGCATTCGGATGCTTTCGAGCGCATTAAACAGAAAGTGGGGGTTAATCTGACTGTGGAGTGCCAGCAGCTCGGCGCTCTGCCTTGCGATATCCATCTCCTGCTCCCTGATGCGGTCCTTGTAGACGGTCTGTATCAGGTCGTTTGTCCTCTCCGCCATCCTGTTATAATTCTCCATGAGCATGCCAATCTCGTCATTTCCGCTGATCTCCTCAATCCTGCTAAGTTCCTCGTCTCCCACCTTGTCAAACACCTGGCTCAACTGTTTGATCCGCACCGTGAGCGAGCGGTTGAGCTCTCTCATAAGCCTCCACGGAAGAATGGCGTTCGTGAGTATCATCAGCGCGATCAGCGGCATATTATCCCTGACATTGCTGAGCACATCCGTCTCCGGCTCGAGAACGTAAATCAGCAGATCGCTTCCGTACAGACTCATCTCCCTGCACACGCCGGCCTTATCCGCCAGAGCAAACTGTTCAAAATTCTGGCTGATGCTGCTGTGCCCGTCGTTTGCCAGAAGCACCCTGTCCCCCTGGCAGACATACACCGGAAATTCATATCCCAGTTTCACGAGCCCGCGCACCATATTGCCGTAATCAAGCTCTATTTTCAGAAACTTGTCACACCGGTTCCCGCTGAAAAAATCAAGGTTCTTTAAAAACATAATCTTTCGCTTTGGCTCAATAGCAGGACTCTTTTCGTTATCATAGTAAAAATACAGCAGCTCGTTTCTCCCGGAATCCTCAAAGGTCTGATACCAGTTTGTGTTTTCGATCACGGACAGTTGGGAAAATTCACCGCCGTTTACAATGGTCGGGTTGTCCGCATACATGGTAATAATCGTGTTGTCCATGCCTGCACCGCCTTTAAACAGCGTCGTTTTCACGAAATTCTGATACGCCTCAACATACGCAAGCGCACCTGCGTACTCATGATTCAGATATCGTTCAATATATTCGTTCATGTAGATCTGCTTTGCCGTCGCCGCCGCATAGTCGATGCTGTTGGTCAGGCTGTACTGTATGGCACTCGCCTCATTTTCCATGGCGTGCCGCTGCTTTGTATGCTGGTCATTCACCACGATGTACAGCACAATGCTGTCCGTGACGACCAGCGGCAGCAGTACACAGAACACGTACAGAATCGTCAGCTTTCTGCTCAGTGCGATATTATTCATATATTGATATAGCTTATGTATGAATCTCTGCCTACAGTGCTCTCTGTCATCCTGCCGGGCTATGCGCAATGAAATTCTGCCTTTATTCGTTTTTTTCATTATAGAGTCCCCATGTAATAAGCTTCCTGTGTGAATATGTAAGCAACAATACTGTCTTTGTCAAATTCTTTCATTGAAAATCAATCCTCATATACGCAGCCTTTACACTCATCTGGAATGTTTTTGCAATTAACCTGGATAATGAATTATTCTGCTTAATTTTATCCAATACATGAAATTCCGTGGTACGAACCCGGATAGTTATACTACAAAATGAAAGGAGTGATTACATGGCAAAAACACCCATGCCTTTCAGAACGATATGAAACATTGCGATAGGATCTGGGATATTCTTAGATATTTATATCTGTTTGACAGCTCTTCAAAAGAAAAATGCTCTTTTTATGTTCTCCGCCAATATATAGAAAACTACATTGACGGAGATTATTTACAAGAACACAGGCAATTTTAAAAGGTGGTATTTCTACTGGTTCCTAACTTTTTAATAATTCTCCGCCTGCACCTCAAAATAGCCCTGTGGATGACTGCACACCGGGCATACCTCCGGCGCCTTTGTGCCCACTACAATGTGTCCACAGTTGCGGCATTCCCATACCTTGACTTCGCTCTTCTCAAATACAGCTGCCGTCTCCACGTTCTTTAACAGCGCGCGGTATCGCTCCTCATGGTGCTTCTCGATCTCGCCCACTGCGCGGAACTTTGCTGCAAGCTCAGGGAATCCCTCCGCCTCTGCTGTCTTTGCGAAATCCTCATACATATCCGTCCACTCATAGTTCTCTCCGTTTGCCGCCGCATCCAGATTCTCCGCTGTATTGCCAATCCCCTGCAGCTCCCTGAACCACATCTTGGCATGCTCCTTCTCATTGTCAGCCGTCTTTAAGAAAATGGAGGAAATCTGCTCATACCCCTCCTTCTTTGCCACGGAAGCAAAGTATGTGTACTTGTTGCGCGCCTGGGATTCTCCCGCAAAAGCGGCCTCAAGATTCTTCTCTGTCTGTGTACCTGCATATTTGTTTGCCATCATTTCATTCTCCTATTCTTTTTACTAATTTGCTGATGCACTGTTACAATTTTGCCCAGGAATCTGCCGAAAAACACATTCGTGAACGAAATGGACGAAATGCATCGTATGCTGTTTCCATTATACCTGTTTTACAGATTTTGGCAATGACTTTGTCATTTTATTTTTCACTTATTTGTCAATAGATTTCTCTTCTTCCAGTTTCCCGTGCGGTACCAGAAATAGGAAATCAGATAATTTGTCGCCCAGCCCATCGGAACGGCATACCAGATCATCTGGATTCCCCATACCGGCGAACACAGCTGTGCCACTGCGACGCGGATTGCAAGGTTGATCAGATTTGCAAGCATGTACACCTTGATATCCCCTGCGCCCCGCAGGATCCCGTCTGTTATCGCCTTAAATCCCAGGAAGGAAAAGAAGAATCCGATAAAGCGAAAATAAGCCGTCCCCGTCTCAAACGCCACCGCCGACTCACTCTGCTCGACAAAGGCCGACAGGATCGGATTGTAAAAAAGCTGCGAAACCGCAATGAGGAACACACCAAACCCAATGATGATACCGTACGCCGCACGGTATCCCTGCCGCACGCGCTCCGGCTTTCCCGCCCCGAGGTTCTGCGCCGTAAAGGTGGACATCGCGTTTCCCGTGGCGATCATTGGCACGATGCAGAGTGACTCCAGCCGCGTTCCGGCAGAATACCCCGCGAGCGCAGAGGAGCCAAACTGATTGACCGCCGACTGCGTGAGCAGCATACCGATACTCACGATCGACTGCTGCACGATTGACGGAACCGCAACCTTGACACCCGTCACAAACATGTCGCTGCGAAACCGCTTTACCTTTCCCTCGACCGCATAAGTGGACAGCAGCCGCATCAGTATGACAAGCGAGATCACGACCGCAATCCCCTGCGCGATCACCGTCGCAACTGCCGCACCTGCAACGCCCATCTTCAGGCTGCCCACCATCCACAAGTCCAGTACAATATTCAATATGGAAGAAAAAATCAGTAAATACAGCGGGATTTTAGACCGCCCAAGCGCATTGAAATTGGCGGATAAAATGTTGTACATAAACATAAACGGCAGTCCCACAAAATAAATCTGCAGATACGAAACAGCGTCCGCCATGATATTGTCCGGTGTTTTTAGCAGTCTGAGCACTGTCGGATTGACCGCAAATCCCAATATCGCCAGCAATGTACTAAATACAGCAAAGGTAATCAGAAATGTGTAGACCGAGCTTTTCATCTCCCTGTAATGCCCCGCGCCGAGATACTGGCTTGTCAGCACCGACGCGCCGATGCCGCCGCCGATTGCGATCATGATAAAAACAGTCGTAAAGGAGTAAGATGCCCCCACTGCCGCAAGCGCATCCTCTCCCACGAGATTTCCCACAATGATGGAATCTGCCATATTGTAAAACTGCTGAAATAAATTTCCGATAATCATCGGAAGCGCGAAGAAAAACAGACTCCGCGCAGGTGGTTGTGTAATCAGGTTTTCTTTTGCATTCTGTGCCATTTTTTCTCTCCTTGGGAAGTTGACCTTCTTTGAACATTCGGTCATATTATTTTTTTATATTTGTAAACTGTCCGCATATTTGAATTGAATCACATCCCTGGGCGCGGTTTCAACGTATGCAAGCTCCTTATGCATAAAAGAAATTATCTCATTTTTTGTCATCCTGCCAAGTTTTTCAATCACAATATCCAGAATATCCTTATCTGCATCTGAAAGCGATGAAAAAGAAACCGCTTCCTTTAAACAAAAATGATATGCATTTGTCTCTCCCATATCTACCTCTTCACACGGAACGTCTTTTAAATCAATGATAAAATTGTGCCCTACCGGCACTGCTCCCATTGGAAGAGCCTGATATATCAGCCCAGTTATAGAAAAACCTCTATTCTTATACGAAAGAGCGTCCGCGTACCACATCAGTTTCATAAGCTTTACCTTATAAAGACTTGTTATCTGAGTAGAAGCAGCAAAATAGCGGATCACATCCACAACCTTATCCAGAGAAAGTTCCGCGTTCCCGTGGAACATCTGATTCCCATGAAATCTTGCATAGCCGGCCTCGATAGCCTTGCGCAGGTACGAATCCTGATCCTTCTCATACAGAGTAGTCGCTGCATTCAAATACTTTTGATAAGATCCTACTGACAAATTCTCTCTTGCATCATTTAATAATGATAAAAACCACTCCGGATCCTGATCGATCTTCTTTAAAATCGTATCATGCGCCTTATCCTGTACTTGATGGCTCTCATATCTTGTGATGGTCTTTCCCCCCCATCCAAGAAGAATACACAAATCGCTCTGACTAATTCCATACCTGGCGCGAATACCGCTGATCTCACCAGACGTCAAAAGGCCTTCTGCCTTCCTGTATGCATCTTTAAGACGCACATCGTTTTCCTGCATCTGCTGCTCATCCATATACAGCTCTTCTGCTGCATCACAATACGCATAAGCTGCATCATAAGATACCATCACATTCTTAAAAACTGCCTGAGCATTAACAAGAACTGTTTTCACTTCATGCTCTTCCATGCAGCATGTGCACAAACGTTTTTCACTTTTCATGATTCTCATGTCCATGAAAACACCTCCCTAAATCGCTCTATACGGAAATATCTCTGATGAAAATGGCTTCTCGGCAAAATGAAAAGACATCACAAACGTTGTAGTATTACCATACATTCCGAGAAGTTCCACTCTTATTTTAATATATACATCGTCTTTTTCATTATAGACCTTACCGAACTCGCGCATTTCACTTCTTTTAGGAAAACGATAATCTTTCACCGTCTGCATATAGTTTTCCACAGAAAGAGTTAATAATTCTCTCTTTAACGCATCTACAGGATTTTCATCTGGAAATAATGTATTCACCGTATATTGGTTCGTATATTTCTCATCCCGGTTCTCGTCAACACGTCTTTTCGCTTGAAAATCTATTTTTGCTCCATTTTTTAGAGCATACTTTAAATCTTGGATATAAGCTTTGACTTCTAACTCACTTTCGATTCGTGCTTTTGTTTCGTCTGCCAAATCATCGGCCCTCCGCTATAGGTATCAATTGATACCTATATGATATGACTAATTCTTTGCTTTGTCAATAGAATCTTCCTTGAAACAGAAAAAATCCGGTGATGTATTGATACATTTCCACACATCACCAGACGTTATATCCAATCTTACTGATTCTCGGACGCTGTCTTTATCCGCTGATACCTTCTGTCGACTTCCCTCTGCAGACTCTCCGCAACCTCTTTGTACGATTCTTCGCACAGATGTTTTGTCCGTCCCATCATCGCAAGCCAGTCTGTGACAGGAATCTTTTTGCCCGACGCATCCGGCGCATAACTCAGCCTTGTCGCCCCCTGCTCGATCTCATAAAGCGGGAAATAGCAGCAGTTGACACCCGCCTCGATCACCTTCCGCTCTGTCGCCGGATTGTCGTTCCAGTTCAAGGGACATGCCGATAATGCCTTGAGATACGCCGTCCCCTCTGTCTTCGCATAAAATGCCGCCTTCGCTGCCTTCCTGATAAAATCTGTCGGATTGGATTCCGCCGCAGTCGCCACATACGGAATCCCTGCAGATGCCATAATCCGGGGCATATCTTTGTGGAAAAATGTCTTTCCGTACTGGTTTACACCGACATGCGAAGTAGAACTTCTCGCTCCTTTCGGCGTGGAATAGGACAGCTGATACCCTGTGTTCATATAGCCGCCATTGTCGTACTCAAAGAGCAGCAGCCTGTGTCCTCTGAGCGCCGTGCCAAGCGCCGAACCCATACCGATATCCATACCGCCGTCCCCGCTGACCATGACAAAAACAATGTCGCCCTGCGGCAGCTCTCCCTTTCTCTGCTTTCTGTAACAAATCTCTGCCAGACCGCTGAGCGTTGCCGCGCCGTTCTGGAACAGATTGTGAAGGTATGGAACCTTAAAGCTCGTTTTCGGATAAGGTGTCGTGACAATCATGCCGCATCCCGTCTGAAACAGAAGTACCACCGGGTCCTCGATTGCCCGCAGCAGCAGATTCAAATTAACCGGTATCCCGCAGCCAGGACAGGCACCGTGCCCCGGTGCGAGGCGTTTTGGTACGGCTGCTGTCGCGTTCAGGCTGCCTCCCTCCACCTGTACGTCTCCTGATGACTCCCGCTTCACGAGTGTAGCGCCAATTTGTGTCTTTTCTTTTGTGAGCGGGGCAAAAAAGCTTCCCTGATCCACTGACTTCCGGCCTTCACCGGGATTCACCCCGTAGTAGTCAAAGTCGGGCGTCTCCGAATCCCGCGCAAAGTCAAGCATCCGCTCCACATCCTCCGCAAAGAAATCTTTCCCGCCAAGTCCATAGACCAGGCTCTTTATTTTTGCATGACCGCCACATTTCTGCATCATGGCGCGCACTTCCAGCGAAAGGTTTCCTCCGCCGGCACCGTAGCTGTCCTGTCTGTCAGCCACCAATATCGTATCCGCAGTTCTGCATGCCGCAAACAGCTCCTTTTCCGGAAACGGGCGCAGCACATTCAGCGTCACCGCTCCCGCCTTTTTTCCATTTCTGCGCAGTTTGTCCACACCCTCTTTTGCCGTCTCGTAGGACGAACCGAGAAGCACCAGAAGATCCTCCGCATCTTCGCGGAAATACCCTTCCACCTTGCTGTATTCCCTGCCAGAGATCGCACCGTATTCCTCAAAAAGCTTTGGAATCAGCGCATCTGCCTGACACATCGCAAGATGGAGCTGGTAGCGGTTGTTGATCAAATCCGGCTCGTTCATATAGGAACCCACCGTGATCGGATTCTCCAAATCCAGGAAAGGATAAGCTTCCCTCTTCGGTCCGATGAACTGCCGCACGACCTTATCATCCTCAAACCGCAGACAGCGCCTCTTCTGATGGCTCGTAAAAAAACCGTCATACGCCACCACCACCGGAAGCCGCACCTGCTCCGCAAGCTTTAACGCAATGATATTGAAATCATAGACCTGCTGCACTGTATGAGCAAACAGAATCGGCCAGCCCGCATTTAACAGATACATGATATCGCTGTGATCCCCCTTGATGGACAGCGGACCGGACACTGTCCTGCACACCACATTCATCACCATTGGATACCGCGTTCCGGACTGCACTGGAAACTGCTCCAAGGCATACAGCAGACCATTGGCGCTGGTGGCGTTGATGACTCTGCCTCCGCCAACTGAAGCACCGTAACAGATTCCCGCCGCACTGTGCTCCCCCTCCGCGGCAATCATAATGAGATCCGTCTCCCCCTTAGCGCGCATCTCGTCAAGATTCTCCGCAATCTGGGTGGAGGGCGTAATCGGATAGTAACCCATCAAATCATAACCAATCTGTCTGATTGCAATTGCCGCGATTTCATTGCCGCTCACATATTCTGTTATCTGTCTCTCCATTAGACCTCTCCCCCTTCTATCCTCTTCTCTGTCAGATAGGATTCCGACGTGATATAACCGTCCGGCCCTGTTTTCACATAATAATCCGGCGTGCGCAGCATATCCTGATTCGGCATAAAATATTTTTTATCCGGGTGCTCGGCCTCCACTCCCCGCACCAGCGCGTTGACCGGACACACGTCCACACAGCGCATGCAACCCTTGCAGTGATAGTAATCCAGCCCCCGGTTGACCATCATCTCCCGGCCGTTAAACGTTCCTTTTGCAAACTGAAACACCATGTCAGGGCAGGTGGAGTCACAAAGTCCGCAGTTGATACACCGTTCTTTGAGAAATATCGGAACATACCCTTGTCTTGACGGGGACAAATCCGCCGTCACGGTGCTGCCGGACCGCGGATTCACACCGCCGATCGGCGCTGTCGCATAGCCCCATTCCTGACCGCTGTCCGGCGTTGTGCTCTCACTGCCGGCACATTTTTTTAATCTGCCAAACGAAGTTTCATTCAAACGCTGCACCTGCCCGTAGCCCTGTTCCAGTCCTTTCAGATTGCCCTCCAGAGCTGCCGGATATTTTCTGCCGAGATTATCCCGGCAAATCTGCCTTGCCGCCTCCAGTTCCACAAATCCCATCACCTTTGCCATCGCCCCCAGCATCACCACATTGATGCGCGATTTCGTCTCCATCGCAATCTGGCGGGCATTGACCACATAACAGTCTTTCATAATATCAGGAAGATTCTGCATCATGGCTTCCTCCTGCCCCTGGTCCAGCGCAATAATCACAGTCGTCCTGTCACTGCAGCCCTTCCACACGCTCGGATCGCGCATCAGCGCCTGATGGAAAATGACCAGCAAATCGGGATTGACGACAGGGGAATGCACCCTGATCTCTTTTTCCGGCGGACAAAAGCGGATATACCCCTTTACCGGAGTTCCCGTCTTTTCAGAACCATAACTGGAAAATCCTGCACTGTTGAGATTCAGATACCTGACTGCCAGCTCCCCCACCATTTTTCCGCACAGATTCGCACCCAGCCCACCGATACTCTCCAGACGAATCCCATAATAGTCCTGTTGTTCAAAGATTTGATTCATACTGACGCCCATAGCGTTTCCCCCTTATTGCTTCCTTTTTCTAATTTTATTGTAACCATTCAAAACTGTATGGAGTGCTATATTGCTCCCATCAGGCCATAGATCAGCGTGCCCACAACACCACTCCCCAAAATGATGGTTATCGCATTCACTTTATATTTTCTAAGGATTACCAGTGCACCGATAAAAATACCAAGTTCTACGATTCGGATATTGCCCAGCACAATCTCGTGAAGCTCCGCCTGAAACAGCCCCAGCATCAGAATCGACGCTCCCGCGGAGGCAATCAGTGCCACAACTGCCGGCCGCAGCGAGCCAAGCACTACCTGCACACCGCTCACGGTGCGATACTTATAATAAAAATATGCCAGCGTAAGGCAGATACAAAACGAGGGGATAATGCAGCCGACCGTGCAGAGCAGCACTCCGTAAATGCCTGCTGTCCGCATTCCCACAAAGGTTGCTGAATTGATGGAAATTGGTCCCGGCGTCATCTCTGCCACAGTGACCAGATCCGAGAATTCCTCCATGGTCATCAGCTTATGAATATTGACAACCTGTTCCTGAATCAGCGGAATCGCGGCATACCCGCCTCCCACGCTGAACAGTCCGACCCATATAAAGGAAAAGAAAAGTTTGATTAACAGCATTGCTTACACCCTCCCTCTCTTATTTTTTTTATTCGGTTTTGACATTGTCCCATTTTCCATCACTGCTGTTTTATTCTTTTTGAGGACGAAATACAGGTCAGCCAGACCGATTCCAAGGCAGACAAAAATAATAACCATTGCGCTGACATCCAGGAAATAAGTTGACACAAATGCCACTACCATCATCGTCATATATAAAAACCGTCCCGTTTTCACCACATTTCCTGCCAGATTGAGCACAACATCAAAAATCACCGCCGCAACTCCGGCGCGCATCACCTGCAATGCCGTGGCAATATAGGGATTGGTGCGGAACTGCTCATAAAACAGAGAAATAATCGAGATAATGATCATCGGAGGCAGTATCGTTCCCAATATCGCTGTCAAGGAACCTGCAATCCCCGCAATCCGGTAGCCGATGATGACGGAAGCGTTGACAGGAAGCGGCCCCGGTGCGGACTGCGTGATCGCCGTAACGTCAAGCATCTCGTCCTCCTCCAGCCATTTTAATTCCTCCACATATTTCTTCTTCATCAGGGAAACAATCACAAACCCGCCGCCAAACGTGCAGGCGCTCAACACAAACATAGACTTGAATAATTTCCATAATTTACTGTAGTCTTTTTCCATGGTTCCTCCATTCTTTTTATGAATAACTCTTCCCTTTCATTGTGGAATTGTAATAATTCATGCCTTTAGCGTTACGATTATCAAGCCATACAAAATCATTTTGCGGTGACAAAGCCATGTACTGTGGCTTGCGCATCCCAACTGCTGCATATTGTTATACAATGCGTATAACTCGTTATTATTTTTGCGGAATGCAGCATATAAACAATAATTTGCAGTGCAAAATCCCATACTCAACCGTAACAAGTATTTTGCTTAGTATGTGGAATGTGCTGTCAAAATATGCACTGCGGACAGAGCATGTTTGAAAAAGGATTCCTGCCAGATATGCGTCATGATTTGCGGGCAATACGCAAAAAACTGGTGCAATGTATTTTTACATACATCACACCAGCCTATTCACGCTTGTTGATAAATCGCTTTTCTCAATTTAATACGCGTTTATTGATGAATCGCCTTTCTCATTTTAATACATGCTTATTGATGAATCGCTTTTCTCGTTTTATGGATAATACCGCGCACTTTCGTCCTCTGCAAAAAGATATCATAACTCTTGATAATCAATACAGAACACTTCGCCTGCTCCATAATCCTGTCTGTGCGGAATCCCGTCACAACCTCCTGGATTCCCCAGTCGAGAGAAGCACCCATGACAATCAAATCATACTGGTCAGAATGCTCCACAACCTTCTCGATCAAATCCCCGCTGCTGACCATAATCTCCGTCGGCTGGTCAAACTTTGCTGCCGATTTGTCGAGATACTCTCTGGTGCTCTCGATATCCTCCTCGTGATCTACCACATTGAGCAGCGTAATCTTTGCCCCATACCCGTTCGCAATGCGGTTGACAACCTTCGCCGTCATCTTGGAATATTTTCCGCCGCCATACGGGAACAGAATATTTTTAAACTCCTGTTTCTGGCCATTCATCCGCAGAATGCCAACATCCGCAGGCGCTTCCTGAAGCATCTGGTATGTAATGTTGCCATGCATGTATTTCACCAGACCAGAACCGTGCCATCCCATGATCACAAGCGGATTTTTCTCCTTCTTAATGACGGACATGATCGCGTGAAAGGCATTGGTCGAATTGATCAATACCGGCCGCATACACGGATCAGACTCGTACTCCTTGAGCATCTGGACAACGCTGTCCTGCACGCCCATGGACTGCATCATGGTATCATAATCCGCAATCGTGAGCAGGTTATCCGGAAAGACATTGACCTTCACCGGGACAACGGTTGTGCTATCCTCCGCAAGTGCAATCTTCCTGCCGAAATTCAGCAGTCCATCCGCTGTGTTTGGATTTGACACCGGAATAATAATCTCGTTTTTCCTGTTATCCTTTTTCTGTTCTTTAATCTCAGGCACATCGACAATGGAAATTCCCTTTGATGCATATTTCAGCTTCGGCATAACCAGATAATAGTACAGTATCCCAATGCCAATCACAGAGACCGCAATGATCAACGCCGGACGGTCTGATATGGCAAGATTGACAATCAGAAACAGATTCAGTCCAATGCCGAGCAGCGGCGTGAGCGGAAACAGCGGCACCCGGAATTTCCGGTCAAGCTCCGGCATCTTTTTCCGAAAGATGATCAGCGCCACATTGACAAGACTGTAGCCTGTCAGCGAGAAAATACTCGTCACGGTCGAAATATGCTCCAAATCCCTGATCGACACTGCGATAAAGACGATAATCGAAGACACGACAATCGAAAAGATCGGCGTTTTGGTCGTCTTGTTAATCATCTTGAACAGGCTGGGCAGACGCTGGTCTCTCGCCATCGCAAAAGAAGTCCGCGAGGACGCCATGACCGCCGTATTGATCGAAGAGAGCGTCGCCAGGATTCCGGCAAAGGCGAAGAGATAACCGCCAACCGCCCCTCCTATATGGGCTGCCGTGTCAATCATCGGCGTGCTCGTAACCTCCGGCACCAGCTCCTGCCAGGGAATGATACCGCATCCAATGAAAAATACCGAAGTCTTAATCACGATAACTGCAGCAATAGAAATCAAAATCGCCTTCGGAATCGTCTTCTCCGGATCAATGACCTCCTCGCTCGCCGTGGTGATCAGGCCGTACCCGATATAAGTCATATACAGAAAGCCCATCGCATTAAACACACCCGACATTCCCTGCGGCGTGTACGGTGTCTGGTTCTCCATATCGATATGAAAAATCCCGACAATAACGTATAACGCCAGCAGCGCGACCAAAAGCGTCGTGATCACATTCTGCAGCGTCCCGGAACTTTTTGTCCCCTTGATGTTCGTGAACATGACATAGACCACGAGCAGATAGGCTGCCGCCATCTGTGGGATAAACGGAAAGATGTAATTGATAAAATTTCCAAACCCCAGCGCAAACAGACCGCACGACATCGCATATCCGAGCCAGAATCCCCAGCCGCAGATAAAACCGATAATATTGTTGCCTGTTGCCTCCTTCACATAGACATAGCCGCCGCCCGCCTTCGGTATCACCGTCACAAGCTCCGCAAAGGACAAACCCGTAAACACCGCAGCGATACCCGCCAGAAAGATGGCAAGCGATGCGCCTGGCCCCGCTGTCGCATAACTTGTGCCCGCCAGAACGAAGATCGCAGAACCAATCATCGTTCCGATACTGATCATCAGTGCAGAGTACATTCCCAGAGTTCTATCTAATTTTTGCTTCATATAAAGCCCCCTTTGTGGATTATATTTTAACGCTTTCGCACTCTGCTGTCAACTTGTGTGCTCTATTGTTCTTTTATTCATGTTTTAATACGTTACTTTTCACACCCACGCCGAAGTAGTGGGAATCATCATGCGCTAAAATGCTAAAGTACTCATATTCTCCTACACAAATACTTCCTGCATAATTCCATGTTCCATATCGTCAATGCTGTAAATAGTATCCATGACCTCAAACGTCTCCCGCAAATTTCCTCTGGCGCTCTTCCATCCTGTTCCATCCGTAAACCAGACAAACGTAAAGCCGTTTATCGTATCTGCCTCTTGCGAAAGCATCTTATAACTTCTTGCAGTCTCATTCAGTTTTGATCCGCCCCCACCATAAAAATTTGTTTCAATTCCATAAATCATTTGCTCTGTCTTTACTACAAAATCAAATCGCTTAGCCGCTTTCCCCTGATTGGAAAGCGCTGATAAATCAATCATCCACTTTTGTTCAATATCCTTTAAGTACATTTCCTTGAAATAGTTTATGTCCTTCTCGAATCCTGCTGATACGATATACTTCTCAACCAGATCTTCCATCTGGTGTCCACCCCGGTTCTTTCGGCCATTAGAGTCAAGCCCCGTTTCAATGCCAAGAGCATAGTCGACAAGATTATTTACCAAATGGTTTCCAATCATATCAAATAATCCTGTCTTACGCATAAACACTTTATACTGTTCCACACTATAGCTCATTTTCTTAAAGTTGTAGAGAAACGCGCCCTCCTCATCTTGTGCATAAATCTCATTTCCCCGCACAGCAAGCAGCAGCGGCACACAGGATAACGTCTCTGGATATTTTGTCACAATTTTTGCAAAATCTTCCTCTATATTTTTTGATCCGATTAAAGAATTTAAAATATTCAATTCTACTTTTATCTCATCTACATTTCTCACAACCTTATGGAAATCAATATAATAATCATAGCTTGATATACTTGGTCTGAATTTACTTAACCATTCATTAAAATCCCTCATCTATTATCACTCCTTCAAAGTAATTTCTTTATTGCTCTATCAACAAATACTTCCATCTTCCTTCTTTAATCTTCTTTCCGCTATCTCCAAATATTCCTCACTTACTTCTATTCCAATAAATTTTCTCCCCCACCGTACAGCCTCCACTCCAGTAGTCCCAGAACCGCAAAATGGATCTAATACAATCTGCCCTGCTTCTGTTGAGGCTAAGACAATTCTCTCAAGCAAATATTCTGGTTTCTGAGTTGGGTGCTTTCCTTCCGTTTTTTCCGATGGTTTTGTCAATGCACCAATCCACACATCCTTCATCTGTTTTCCGCCATTTTTCTCTTTCATCTCCTCATAATTAAAGAAATGCCGAGACTTCTTTTCATCCTTCTTTGCCCATAATATGGTTTCCGTAGAATGTGTGAAGCATCGACATGCTAAGTTTGGCGGCGGATTTGTTTTCTGCCAAGTGATATTGTTAAGAATTTTAAAACCTTCCTGTTCCAATGCCATACCAATTGAATATATATTGTGCAGCGTTCCCGATATCCAGATTGTCCCATTCGACTTTAGTATCTTTTTACACAGCCTTATCCACTTTCTGTTAAACTTGTGTTTCTCCTCTACACTGGTTCCACTTGTGCCGAGTTTATCCCACGAACCTTTATTTACCGAAACCATTTTGCCACCCTGACAAGTAATCCCATCATTACTTAAAAAATATGGCGGATCTGCAAATATCATATCCACAGATTCCGGTTTCATTTTTGTTAATATTTTAAAACAATCGCCTAATACCAATTGAGATTCTTCTGTCTCGAAATATAATGGCACCTTCTTTGCAAATAAGTTTTCCATTACCTCGTCCTCACTCGTAATTGCGTATAATAACCTCTTCACCCACTCTGTTCGATGCATCTGAGTTAATCAGGCGTTTCACGCTGACGACATCTATCTGATAGCCTTTGCTGCCATACAATTCATTGATCAGTTCTGTATTGTGATTTGTCAGCATACAATAACAGCCTCTTGATGTCAACTCATCGTAAAGTCCTGCCAGGCGCCTATGACTCTCTATATCAAATCCTTCTTTTGTATAGGACTCAAATGAGGTCGGATTTAGCGGCGCATAAGGACTGTCAAGAAATACAAAATCGCCCTTTGCTGCATCCAAACATGCTGTTTCAAAGTCACCATCCGCAATTTTTACTGTCTTTAAATACTTTGATATCTCCATAATCATATTGTCGTCAACAGATGAACTGCGACTATTATTATATGGAACATTAAAAAGTCCCTTTACATTTACTCTGTATAACCCATTAAAGCAGTGTTTATTGATAAATACAAACAATGCTGCTAACTCAATGTCATACTCTGCTTTCATCAGTTTATCATTAAAATGTTCTCTCTTGGAGTAATAATACGTTTTACCATCCTCTGACATCTGTGAGTCAAGTCTGCTGATTTCTTTTAAAAATGCTTCCGGGTTACTACAAATCTGCCGATATGTATTCATTAATGCTTTGTTGATATCGTTTATCAACGCATTTTCAGGACGTAATTCGAACAGCACCGCACCACCACCCACAAAAGGCTCATAATAATTGTTATATTCTTTTGGCATACGCGCTTTTATCTGTGGCAACAGCTGACGCTTTCCGCCTGCCCACTTCACAAATGGAGAAATATTTGAATTACTCATTTCAGTTCCTCTTCTCTATGTCTAATGAAAAATTTCTACCATATTTTATTATAATGGCAAACTCTGAAAATAACAACCGAAACTTTCACACTATATGCACTGTTTACTTTTGAAAAACGAAAATATACTCATGTTCCAATAACAAGAAATTGTTATTCTGTTTTTCCCAATACTTTGTAGAACGACAATGATGCTGCTTTTTAATAATAATCTCTTCTATTGCAAATCCTGCCTGTAGAAAGCGATCCATTACACGAAAACCTAACGGCACTACTTTCCCTCTTTTTCGCATATCGCCAATCATCACCGCACACCTTTTTCCCTTTTTTAGCACACGATAGGATTCCTGCGCAACGGGAGTCATTTCTTTCAAAAAATCCTCATAAGTTAAAAGTGAAATATCCCCTTCGATATCCTGGCTATATTTAATGATATCGGCATACGGCGGGTGTGTGCAAATAAAATCAATACTACTGTCCTTAATAAAATCCAAATCAGCAGCATTTGCTTTCCGCATAAATATCCTTGATTTTGTTTCGCACTGGAATTGTAAATTTGTTTCAGAGATTGAAACAGATTGCAAATTGATATCAACATCAATTGCATTGCGATTCAGTAGTTTTGCTTCAACAAGTGTCGTTCCACTACCCATAAATTGATCTAAGACCCAGTCTCCTGGTCTTGAATAACGAAGTAATAGATTCCTTGGTATATATGGCGGCGGAGCTCAAACAAACAAAAACGGGTTACTATTTGAACAAACAACATCATTAAATGATGCATTAATGAATGCTGGTTTTGAAATTCATAATAATTATGAAGTATACATGAACAACCGACTGATTGGATATTCGATAAACCAGGCAGAATTCGCAACAGTCTTTTTAAAATCAAGAGGTATTAATGATAAAATGATTAATTCTAAAAGATGGGAACCTGATGAAGCATTCATAAATGAATTAAATCATACTGTATATATCATTGAAAAAAAATTTCAGCACACAAGTGGCTCCGTCCATGAAAAATTAGCCACTTTTCCATTTAAAATATTTGAATATAAAAAACTTCTAGATCCAATCGGTTATAACATAATATACATATATTTATTATCCTCAGAATGGTTTCATGCTCCAAAGTATCAGGATTATTATGAACATTATTCTTATATTACCATTCCATCCGTTACACCCCCGCATCCCTCCAATATGCCGCATAATAACCAACCGGAAACCGCTCGAAGATACCATCCTCCTGCATATAAACCGGGTGTCTTGGATTCCTGCTTCTGGTTAACTTTCCACGATAAAACCATTCCAAATCACCATCTAAAGCCTCCTGAATATCATATAGCGTATCTCCCAGATAAGATCTGGTATCAATCGCATCTCCCCATGCTGCCCATACAGCGTCAATACGATATGCTCCCTGCAATGCCTTCAACACGCTTATATTCGCATTTATTAAGTCCTGATCAGGCTCCTCTGGCAAATCCGCTGGATGCGGCGTGATAACCGGGTACAGATTTACCATAATCCACCCATCATATCCGGCCGCTGCAGTCAGCTTCCTGACCTTCCGTATGGTTGGATCGTCGTTTTCCACGCCAGGCTTCGCATTGCTTGGGTTCACTCCAAACACCAGCATATTTCGCTTTTTGGGCTGCCCTAGCAGATATCTTTCGTTCTCATCGCCCATATAAATCCAGCCCTGCGGAATGTCCTCCTTGTCACGCATCCAGTCTGCCATATTCTCAAGAATTCTTTTGTCAATATGCATACTTATTGCATCCCTTTCAGATTTGTCTCATACCTTCTCCGATAATACTCCATCGTCCGATACGCCAGAATATCCTTCATGTGAGACTGCATCGCCTCATTTCCAATACAACCTCTCAGCTCATCCCGAAGAGCGATCGCACAGCCGTCTTTATCCACAAAAAATCCTTTGCCTGACTGTTTTAGAAATTTAATCGGCATTGTCTTTGCTTTATTCAAATGCTGCTTGTCCGTCATATTCCTGTACTCTTCATATGAGATATCTGGCGCAAAATCCTTCCAGTTTGTCCCTGTATCGAAAAATTCTTTCCAACTCTTTAACACTTCCTCATCTGTCACTTCCAGTCTTATATTACCATGGTTATAAAAACTGTACAGAATTGGCATCTTGTACACTTTCTGCATGTCCGTTGTCTCAATAACCGAGAGCAATTCCCTTCCGATTCCAGCATACAAAATTTCTTCCGTTTCAGACAATTCCTGCAAATCATGCAAAAAGTCCAAATACCTGCGAAATGGATTCTCCTTGGCATGTTTCATGCAATACTGATATGTATCATCGTCCATATGCGTAAACAGCTCCATTCTTGTAGGCACCTTTCCGTCCAGCAATTCTTTTACACGGTAGTATTCCTGACAAATCCGTTCCCTCACAGACAGCGATTTTTTATCCAATTCCCTGAACAAATCAATCAAGCGCATATCAAAGTCCACAATACAATCATCAGGATACTCAATTTCATGATAGTCATATGCTTTCTTTGTGGACAATGACTGGCCGCCAGCAAGAAGCAGGGGAGATTTTCCTGCTTTTTCATAGTTTCCGATAAAATCCAGAACATTGAGATACTCCTTGCCCTTGTAAGTGCGCAGCCCGCGGCCCAGCTGCTGTAAAAATACGATCGGCGACTCTGTTGGTCTAAGGAACATTACCATATCAAGCGAGGCAATATCCAACCCTTCATTAAACATGTCAACAGAAAAAATCACTTTGATTTCCTGTCTCTTAAGCTGCTCGACTGCAATATCCCTGTCCACTGCATATACTCCATCCGCATTGCTGAACACGGCTGCGGACGGAATCCCCCTTCTGCAAAATTCCTCTGCCATCCGACTTGCATGCTGCCTGGAACAGCAAAAGCCCAATGCGCGCTTTGAGCGATATTTCCTGTAATATTTATAAATCAATTCATATCGATTTGCATTGTCTGCATATATTTCTGTCAGTTCCCTGTCATCATAGCGCCCCTTTACCAGGCGCAGTCCTGAATAATCTGTCGCATCATAGATGCCATAATAATGAAACGGAACTAACATTCCCTTGTTAATCGCTTCTTTTAACGATATCTCATAGGGCACATTGTAATCGCACAGCTCATAAATATTTTTGCCGTCCATCCGCTCCGGAGTCGCAGTGAGTCCCAACATAAACTGCGGTTTGAAATAATCTGCAATCTTTCGATACTGTTCATTGACTGCATGGTGAAACTCATCAATGACAATATAATCAAAATAATCCGCTTTAAAATATTCTTCGCGCAAATATTCCGCCCTTCCCAAAGTCGCGACAGAAGCAAATATAACTGATTTATCGGTATCCTTTTGTCTCCCATAGAAAAAACCATAATCATCAGATTGACGCACATTTTGAAAAGCGACTGCTGCCTGTTTCAATATTTCTTCCCTGTGCGCCACGAACAATACTCTATGATACCTGGCCGAATCAAATGCCGCAAGATAAGTTTTCCCGATGCCTGTAGCAGCCTGGACCAGTCCCTTAACCGCCCCGTCCGCCCTGCTGTCCTCCAATGCATACAGCGCTTCAATCTGCACTCCTCTTGGCTGGAATAAAGCCTCTACTTTAGCATCTGCATTCTCCTCGTTTTTGTCATATCCGGCCAAATCATTCGCCACGGCAGGCTTATGCCAGTTTTTTGAATATCGGAACAGTTCTTCGTCGTCTATGACGATGGAATGTCTCACAAACAGCTCCTCAAACGCATTGTAAAACAACAAAAAATTCTTGTTATCCGTTATATTATTAAAACGATAATTCCATTCGATTCCTGATGTCAACGCACTTCTCGAAATATTGGAGGATCCGATATAGATTTCACTCATTTTCTCATAATGAAAAATATACGACTTTGGGTGAAATGACCGCCCTTTATCGTTATAAAATCTTAAGTCTACCCGGTTTCCCAGCTCCTTCTTGATCAGACAGAGTGCTGACGGCTGTGTAATCCCGAGATAATTTCCTGTAAGAATCCTTATTCGTACTCCTCTGTCCAGTGCTGCCCGAAGATCACTTAAAATCATCCTGACACCGGATTCCATGAGAAACGAGACTATGATATCAACCCGATTAGCCTTCATCATGCTCATTTTCAGCTGATAATACAGAAAGCGGCTGCGGTCTTTATCACCTGTCATTACATCCGTTGACTCGATCACCGTATCATCCAATTGTATTTTTTCTATCCGCCCACCATGCATATTTATATTTTCCGCAAAATCATATTGAGCCATTTTTCATCACCCCGCCCTGGCCGTACATCCGGTGTAACCCACAGTTCTTCGATCATTAGTTCTTCGATCTTCTTTAAAAATTCTGCAAAAGTCTTTTCTGTCATATCTGTGAAATAGCGTCCACTCCGCTGCCCCGCAAAAGTTCCATACTTAAACGATGTGTAAATGATACCTTTCTCCTTCAGAGCTTCTGTCATCTTCCACATCACACGCTCCAATTCATCGATCGGCAAATGCAAAATCGATGAACAAGCCCAAATCCCGTCATATCTGCTGTTATCGTCCAACTCCTGAAACAGCATATGCCTCACCGAAATACCTGTGTACTCACTGGCTATTCTGCAAAGCTCCTTAGAACCATCGACTGCCTCTACCCGAAACCCCTGTGACAGAAAATACTTCGTATCCCTCCCGGAACCACAGCCAAAATCAAGAATCACAGCCTGACCTGGCAATTTCTTCAGAAATCTTTTCTGCATATCTTCAAATTCTACCGATGCGGTAGTCTTTGCAAAATGAATTGCGTTCAAATCATAATAATCAATTGTTTTCTCTGTCTCAAACATGGTACTCCCTCTAAAAATCAATACAAACGCCTTTGTTTCAGAAGCTGAATCGTACTGCCGTCTTTCCCCGAAAAGGCTCTTCACTTACACAATCTAACTGCTGCCGTCCCCGCATCAAAAACTTCTACATCATCCGGCTCAATACCCACGCCGTGACTTTTCCCAGCCCGGAAAGCATTTCTGTATGCAGCCACGCATGTACATAATTCCATTATATGACGCCTTCTTGCATTGTCAATGTTTATCCTTTCGGTTAACCAATAATCTTTTTACGGCGTTGTCATTCCCGCCTTCGTTATCCCAGAGGTTCCAAGTATCGGAACCTCTGGAAATTGTAGTCATTCTGTGCAATCAGGAACCATTCTGGAAAGAACTGAATAATCCCTTAGTTAATACTCAACCCAGCACTTGCGTATCCTGCAATTGTATTGATTAAAGTCAATCCACTTGCTGACGCTGAAAATACCAGCATCAATCGTGTCTGTGCCGTTACCGGAATATTAAGTCCTGTAAGCGCACCATTCAGCAATGTCCCAATGGATAAGATTCCAGTGAGTGACGGTGTCAGGTTAATCAGTGTTCCAGCAATCGGTGAGAATACATTGTTCGGCGTTGCGGATTGAAAAATCTGCGCATTTACTGTAAGAGTGGAACCCACTAAAGAGAGTGCCGCTGTTGTGCTAAAGAATGCGCTAAAGGAGGTAATGACTCCTGCACGAGGAACCTGAAATGCAAAGTTTGACAGGGTTCCGCTGGCATTTGTGATGTCAATCGTAGAACCCAGCAACGTAAGTCCCTGTGCACTGCTTCCAAATCCTACAAACGCGGGTAACCCAGCAAGCCCTCCGGCAATTGTCGTCAAAGTAATCGGGAGTCCTGATGCAAACGGAATGATAGCTCCCGTGCCCGCAACACCTGTCGGACCGGTCGCTCCTGTTGGGCCTGTTGCCCCGGTCGCTCCCGTCGCTCCCGTTGGGCCTGTTGCTCCTGTTGGACCGGTCGCTCCATCTGCTCCTGTCGCCCCAGTCGCCCCGGTCGCTCCTGTCGCCCCGGTCACTCCATCTGCCCCAGTGGCTCCTGTCGCTCCTGTTGGACCTGTCGCTCCATCTGCTCCTGTTGCCCCGGTCGCTCC
>CAMWXE010000062.1 GCA_947178145.1 uncultured Lachnospiraceae bacterium
AAATAATAGAATTCAAAGTACTTCTGGCTGAGCAGAAAGCTATGCTTGCTGATAAAGATGCTGAACTTGCCGATAATGCTACAAAACTTGCTGATAAAGATGCTGAACTTGCCGATAATGCTGCTAAACTTGCCAATCAGGATGCTCAAATTAGAAAGTTAAAAAAAATGCTTGCTGAAGCAGGTATTAAAGCGTAGATTATGTATAAAACCACCTATGGTGGTTTTATTGCTATATTTTCATTCCTTTTGCATATTACTCTGATTAAAATTCTCCTGCTTAGTAACTGTAGAAAAATATATGACACATCTTGACTTGTCTGTAAATTGCATATGCAGAGTGTCTTGTTTTTTAGGTTGTGGATATCGGCCACCCTATGTTATACTATTTCTAACATCTATATAGAAATCAACCAAATGAATCAGGAAAAGAGATGATAATTTCATGGAAGCAGACTTTTATTTAAAACGCACACAAAAACTTCTACTTAGCGGATATCCTGTACAACTCACCACTGTCGACTGTACATTACCTGATGCGCCTATTGTGCACTGGCACTGGCATGACGAGGTAGAATTTCAATATATCCAGAAAGGACAAGCATACATAACCTGTGATGAGGACAATATTACGGCCTCAGAAGGAGACATTATTTTTGTCAATCAGGCAGTCAGGCATTTTGTCACTCCAGCGGGTGATGATGGTGTCATTTTGAATTCCGTTATTGTGAATCCAACCTTCATACTGGGCTTTGGTCAGCTCGAACTGGAAAACAAATACATAACTCCCATAATTGCCAATCGTTCTTTTAATTATTTACACATTACAGTCAATGACAGATGGCACCAACAATTTTTACTACCTTTAAAACAACTGATTGCGCTCAATGAGGACTGCCCTCCCTGTTATGAGCTTTTGTCAAAAGCATCCATATTGCAGTTGTGGAAACTCCTATATGATCAGCTCCCAACAGATTTTGCCGCTTCATCCAAAATATCTGCACGCACTGCAAATCAGGATGCACAGCGGGCCAAACAGGCCATGTCCTACATCCGGGAACATTATATGGAGCCTATTGCATTAAATGACATTGCCACTTCCATTCTTGTCAGCAGGAGCGAATGCTGCCGCTGCTTTAAGCGGTCTACTGGTCTCTCGCCCATAGAATATCTTATGAAATATCGCATTACAGAAGCCACCAGACACATGCATCGCAAGACACATGAATCCATCTCTGAGATTGCAGGTGCAGTCGGTTTTAATAATACTAGTTATTTTAACAAAATATTTAAAAAATATATAGGATGTACACCGACAGAATACCGTCATACTTTGAGAGAAGACACTCTCCGTTAATTCATCATGCCCTGTCGAGTAGATGTGGGGATTACTCCCCACACCCCTCTACGGAACCGAACGTGCGGCTTTCCCGCATTCGGCTCTTTGCAAAGTTAATTGTTCCTCAACCGTCATAGATACTGACATATATTTTCGCTGGTTCCAGCGGATATACCTTCTGCATCTCCCGGAACTCCTCCCATGTATAGCTTCGCTTCTGGATTCTGTGGTTTAGCCAGTAAAACAGACTCTTTTCCACTTCGTACCGAAATCTTCCTATACTGTTTATGTTGTCAGTTATCCCATAATAATGAAAATACCCAGCAAGTATCTGATTTACTCGTCTTATGATGTCTGAAAATTTCCATGTCATCATTCCCCTTATTTTCCTGTGTACCTCTTTACACTTCTTTGTATATTTCTTCCTGCTGGTTTTCCTCTTCACCCTGAACTTCCCGTTCTTACTCCTCGAACAGTAGTGTGTAACCCCCATAGATGTGAAGGGCTCTGGTTTCCCTTCCTACCTTCTGCGCCTGTTTTCCTCTGCAAATCTCCCAAATTCTATCAGGCGGCTCTTATCTTCCTCTAGGCTTAATCCAAAGTGTTTCATTCTGCGTTTCAGCAGTTCATGGAATTTCTCTGCGTCTTCTTTGTACTGGAAGCATGCTACAAAATCATCTGCGTATACCATCAGTCCGCTGTATCCACGCAGCAGCGGCTTCACCTTCTCCTCATACCACCATACCCGCACATAATGCATGTAGATGTTTGCTATTACTGGCGAACACACACTTCCTGTTCTGAACCTTCTCCTGTTTCCTCATAATGATAGTCCTCTATGATTCCTGACTTTAGCGTCCTCTTCACCAGACGTATGATATTTGGGTCTTTTATCCGCATTTCTATGAACTGCACTATCCATTCATGGTCCAGATGGATAAAAAATCCTTTTATGTCTGCATCTAATACATAGCTCGTCCCGTTTCCTTCTATCATCTGGTTCAGCTTTCTGAGTGCCTGGTGACAGCTTCTTCCTGGTCGGAATCCCATCATCTCATCATAGAAGACCGACTTTCGGGGAAAAGAGTGCTTAATTGTATGACTTTTGTATATCAGGTAGAGAAAAAGATCCTCTTTCCTGCAGCAAAAAATGAATCAGGTAAATATATCTACCTGATTCATTTTTATATTGGATGATTATCTCTTAAGGTTTACAAGTTCTTCCAGTAACGAGTCTGATGTTGTGATGATACGGCTGTTTGCCTGGAATCCTCTCTGCGTGGTGATCATGTCGGTAAACTGCTGTGAGAGGTCTACGTTTGACATCTCGAGCACACCTGTGGTGATGGAACCTGTGCCGCTGGCCCTGATATCAACAATAGAAACATCACCAGAGCTTGCTGTCACCTGATACAGGTTATCACCTGCGTTCTCAAGTCCCATCGCATTCGGGAATGTACCTACGCAGATCTGGCCAAGCTTTCTGGACATACCATTGCTGTACAATGCTGTGACAACACCATCTGTACCGATGGATACACCGGACCTTGTGCCAACCCTGCGTCCGTCAAGTTTCGCGCCCTCCAAGGAACATTTCTTCTCATTATCTACATTAGAAGTATCAGACATATCTATTGAAATATTGTCAAAATTACCATTATTATTGATTGTACTCAAATTGACAGTAAAGGAATCACTACCCTGCTGCCCCACATAGCTAAACTGTCCATCGCCTGAATTATATACTACCTCCCACGAGGAAGTACCACTATCCAGCAACCTGCTGATATCAACCGCCGCTTGATTTGAATCTGTCATTCCCAGCAAAGATATCGTAAATCTGCCTGGATCAGGACTTGAAAGCGTTTTTTCTTCTTGTGTGATATAACTATTTGTTTTTCCTTCGCTCCCCAAATTCTGCAGCAATCGTGCTACTTCACTTTGCAAATCCGCGGAAATTGGAAGATCGCCTGTTGATGCAGCACTTCTAAAAATGTAATCTGTCTGTGAATTATCATTATCGTCTGTGTAAGTCTGTTGAATCGATGTTACTGTAGCTTGAGTTGGTGCATATACCATAGCTCCCACAGATGCAGTTCCCTGTCCATACAAACTACTCACTGCTTCATCTGAAATCTTAACTGGACTTATATCATCACGGAGTGGATATCCTGTAAAATCGGACTCTCGCACAAACCCAACTTCACCAGAAAAGCTCACTGTCAGAGGACTCATCTGGTTCAACATATTACCAAGCTCAAGCGCAACATCAGGATATTTATCATTTAGAAATTCTTCTAAGTCAAATGTTACATCCGAATGGTTTTCTAATGTATGTCCAGCCAAATTGCCCACATAATCATTTGCTAACTCTCCTGAAATTTCTTTCCAAATTTGGGACTCCATTGCGTCCATTATATCAGGTGTAAATGAATCGGACAAATATCTTGTCTGGTTATTAACTTCATATGAAAACGTCAGCTTAGACATATCAACTTTATATATGTTGCCCAAGCTATATTCAATTTCAGTATTGTTAATATCCCTTGTGGATGGTGAACTAACTGTCACCGGAAGAATACCAAATGTCAAATTATAGGTATATCCCGCCTTATCATAGATAGGCACAGTAACCTGTTTGCCATGCTCGTTCTCAAGTTCACCGTCATTGCTGTCAACAATACCATGAATTCTGGCCTGTGTTGTAGATGCCGCCTGGAATGTATCCATTGCTGTCACATTGATTCCGCCCAGGCTGCCCTGTACGATATTGCCGTTCTGGTCTACGCCCCAGCCCTGCACGATATAGCCGGTGCTTGCCATAACAAGGTTTCCTGCATCGTCCACATCGAACGAACCATCTCTTGTATAGAACGTGTTGGTACCATCGCTTACCACGAAGAACGCCTCACCTGTCAGCTTCAAGTCAAACGGATTTCCCGTTGACTGATTTGCACCTTCCTGAGTGATCGTTGTGTTGATTGCTGCTGTCTTGACACCGAGACCGATCTGTCTGGGATTCGTACCGCCAGTACCGTTGGCCGCATTGGCCGCTGTACCTGCCTGTGTCGTCTGATAGAGCATATCCGAGAAGTTCATCTGTTTTGCCTTGAATGCTGTTGTATTTACGTTTGCGATATTGTTACCGATAACGTCCATTCTTGTCTGGTGTGTTCTCAAACCGGATACACCAGAATAAAGTGATCTCATCATAATTAAGTGACCTCCTAAATCATATTTGCCGTCAATTTCTACCCTCATCCGTCATTCCGAGGGATTGTAAGCCTCCTTAAAAGGTCCGGCTTTGTCTCTACATCCTGTATTAGATAATTACGGCTCCATCAATGTTCGTATAAATATTTTCGTCTGCTTCTGTCTGATCCATTGCTGTGATTACTGTGTTACTCTTTGTGTTCACGATAAATGCAAGCTGATCCACGAGCACCAGAGAATCTTTGATTCCCTTTGCACCTGCTTTTTTCGTGCCGTCATTCAACCTTTCCAGTTGTTCATCGGTCAATTCAATCTTTCTGTCATTGAGTCTGTTTGCCGCATGTTTTGAGAACCGCACGGCCTCTGCAGCCTGTGTTCCCTGCGCCTGCTGCTTTTGCAAGATCTCTTCGAAGCTCGTACCCTGCGGCGCTTTCCTTGCGGGATTAACGCTCTGCTGTTTTAGATATTGATTCTGTAGCTGTTCAATGGAAAGGAACTGACTATTGTTAATATTCATCCTGCATTCCCCCTCACCATAAAGCTTTCGGTTTTCAATTGGAAATACTAAGTGTTCTCTGCCTCGCCTGTCTGGTCGCCTGTTCCTTGCTCTGTCTGGTCAGCCGTTCCAATATTTGTCTGGTCTCCGCTTCCGTTTTCTGTCTTGTCGGCTGCTCCAGTATTTGTCTGATCGCCGCTTCCATTTTCTGTCTTGTCGGCTGCTCCAGTATTTGTCTGGTCTCCATTTTCTGTCTTGTCAGTCGTCCCAGTATTTACCTGATCACCATTTTCTTTGTTTTCTTCATCGTCCTTGCCTGTATCCTCGGTTCCCTTGTTCTCTGTCAATAAGTTCAACTTATCAAGAATCGCATTCATCTTGGTATTGAAGCTCTCTAAGATATCATCCAGCGATGTCTTATTCTCTTCCTCCTCAGTAATATCTGTAAATTTAATACCCAGATTTTCAAGCTCTAACTTCCAATTCGTGAACTTCTCCATCTGATCAGAACCATAGATCGCCATATAATTCTTCTGATAATCGTCCATGGTGTTGTAGTAATCAAATGCACCCTGTATTACATTCTGATATGTCCTGTCTGCATAAGCCACATCCGGCAAACTATCGATCATTGCCTTGAAGGTACTATACTTCTCATAGGCCTTAGAATACTCGTCGCTGACAACAGTATCCAGATCACTGATTGAATATTTCTTGTCATCAATTACGAGCAGCGGCTTGCCATTCTCAATCTCGACAAAGTCAACAATACCCTGTGTGTATGTAACTTCGCCTGTACTCGTGCTTGTGGTCTTCATGATTACTTCCTTACCGATTAGCTCATTTGCACGCAATACATCAATAGACTCAGCCATCTCGCTCATCTTCTGAACCTGCGTGAATGTTGCATACTGTGAAACCCACTCCGTATTGCTCGTCGGCTCCAGCGGATCCTGATTCTGCATCTCTGCCACCAGAAGCGTCAGGAACATATCGCTGTCCACTGTATTTTTATTTTTCCCGCTGCCTGTCAGGGAATCTCCTGATGTGGTATGTGTCTGCAATACTCCATTTTCGTCAAACGGTGCTATCAAACTTCCCATATGTCCACCTCTCTTCTTTTTCTATCCTTTATCGTTATGCAAGTAAATCCATTGTGTTTCCGTTCGCTGCCATGATTTCCATCGCAATCCTTGTCGCATCATCTGCCCCCTGCATCTCGCCTTCAAGCTCCTCCCCGTCTGCAAATGCTCTGAGGTTGATGCTGCTCCTGCCTCTGCGCATTCCCTGAATGCGTCCTGCTTCCTGCTCTTGAGACTGCTTCTGCTGCTGGTCTCCGTTCTTGTCAAGCTCTCGTTCCATCTGGTGGCTTTCCACGGACACCTCGATCGCCTCGATCTTGACACCCTGCTCCTCGAGATTCGCCCTCAGCTGTGATGCCTGCGCCTCGATTGCTGCCTTCACTGCCTCATTCTGTGTGGTAAACTCTGCTGTTACCATGCCGCCCTTTGTTGTGAGAGACACATTGACCGTACCCAGGCTTGCCGGATGCAGCTGTAGTTCCATCTCTGTAAGATTCTCATTCTTGACAATCTTTACCATATCTGCCAGCTGCCGCATAATGTTCTCGGTGCTCTCCGAAGTAAACTTTTCCACGCCTTCTGCTGCCGCCACATCACTCATCTCATTGAGATTATTCTGGAAGTTCTGCGCTGTGGTATTCTGGTCGAAGCTCCTGGATTCCTTGTCGTCACTGCCTTTGTTATCTTTTCCGGTATTTTGCGTCTTTTGACCTACCTCCGTCAAATTCTCCTGCTGATTCTCCGGAAGCGTATCATACTGCTCTGCGGCCTGTGTATCAGTCCTGGTATGGTCCTCCCTGATGATAACTGGTCCATTGGAACCCTGTTCCTCTGCTGACTCCTCCCCTGCTTCAAGTGGAAGGATCGCTGGCTCCTGTACCTGGTCTTCCAGACTTTGACTCTTCATCTCCTGAAGCTTCTGTAACACTGCATCGAGTTCTTCACTGGTAAGTCCTGC
The DNA here is from genome assembly GCA_947178145.1 of uncultured Lachnospiraceae bacterium. Taxonomy (GTDB): domain Bacteria; phylum Bacillota; class Clostridia; order Lachnospirales; family Lachnospiraceae; genus COE1. The sequence goes on from CAMWXE010000062.1 coordinate 7,088, forward strand.
GTTCTCGAGCAGACTGCTTACCTGTGTGTCTACCATATCCGCAATGTCCTGCAGTGCTGTGTAGAGATCTTCGTTGGCAATCAGACTAATCGCTGAATCTTCACCCGCTATCGCTGTGACAAGCTGTGTCATGTTATCAGCATTCAACAAGTCATAGGGCTGCAATCCCAGTTCTTCCATCCCACTCAGGAGCTCTTCATCGGTAATGCCCAGTATTTCTTTGATCTGGCTGATAATCTGTTCCAATGCCTTTGCAATCTCGTCAATCGTCATCTCATCGACAGGCTCCTCTGTCTCAGATCCTTTTGTAACTGTATCTGTTACAGATTTTTCATTCTCCGATGATGTCTCATCAACACTTGTACGCTCCACTGCATCGTCATATTTTGTCTCGTTTGCTGTCTGCTGTGACTTGGGCTTTGTGCTGGTATTTTGCGTCGTGTTATCTGTCTTCGCAAACTTCTGCGCTGTCTTGTCAAGCACTGCACCAAAATCCTGTGTCGTGTTTGATGCGACTGGTGTTGTCTTCTGTGCATTCGCCACTGCCTTCAATGCAGGATTGGCAACATTTGCGCCAAATAGTGCATTTGTTAAGGTCGTGTCTGCCATTGTCATTCCTCCTTTCTCTTTCTTTCCTTTTCAATGTACAAATTTTGAAGTACAAATCTATTTAACTTAACAAATTAACTGAATTTTTGGAAAAACTCAGTCAATTTGGAAGTTACATAAAATATATCGGTAAAATTATCAGATTACTTTAGTTCCCTGGGTTCATTATCTTGGTAATTCTTGCAGCTACTGCCGGATCCATCTCACCCATGATAGAACCTCTTGTCGCTGCTGGCAGGTTTGACAGAATCTCTGCTGCCAGTTCAAGATTGTCAGTCATAGCGCCGAGGATGCTTGCAGCTTTTGCAGCGTCCATATTGCTGTATGTTGCCACATAATCCCGCATCTTAACATTGACTGCCTCCTCCTGAATTACCTGCTTGTATAACGCCTCCGCTGTTGTGGGGTCCATCTCCTCATAGTACTCGCGGTACGCCTCTGCGCCTGGCCCGTTCTCGGCATAGACAACTTCTTCATAGAACTGTTCCTTGATGCGCTGGAAATCTACCTGATTTTTCTCAAAAGTCTGCAAACGCTGTACCTCAGCCTTGAGCGCTTCAATCTGCTCTGCATAGGCCGTGTTCGTATTCTGCAGCTGCTCGATTTTCTTTTCCAAATCTGTAATCTGGTCTACTGCATCTTTGATACTGTTGTACCCACCGTAAGAATTCTCCCTGGATGACTCTATATTGCCTTCTGTGGGAAGAATTTTGTTGATGATTGGTATATCCTTCAACATCGGGCTCAATACATTAGAGCCAAACCCGCCGACATCCATCTTGACAAGCAGACATAAGATTCCAAGCCATATCACAATGATAAATATTGTGACTACAACGACCGAAGCGTTTGTTCCTTCAATCTGCTCATCTAATTCTCTTTCCTGATTTTCCAGCTCCTTTGCGCGCCTTTTAGCTTCCTTTTTCTGATTTTTCTGCTCCTTTTTGAATGCCTTCTGACTTTCTTTTAGCTGCTTGAGCTGCATCTCCGGTGCGTCGGGGCTTAATGCTTCGTCCTTACGTGCCATATCGCTAACCATGCCTTTCCATAGATTTTATCGTATCTTATCAAAACATTTGTCAGAACTCACATGTTTTTCACATTCTGTTCTTCCATCAGCTTCTGTCCATATGTATATGAAGTAAGCTGGTCGATCTCCTTGCTCTCCGCAGCCAGTTCATCCTTCATAAACTCCTCAAATGCGTTCTCCTTGAGCTTTTCATGCGCTTTTCGCTCCTGCATAAGCTCCTGCAACGCTGCTCTCGCCTTCTCCACCAGTTTCGCGGCGCGGGCTACCTCCCTCATCTGATCCGCGATATATTCATCCATCTTGAGGACAGCCATCTTGTTCTCGCGAATTTTTCTCACATCGATCAGCTCCATGCGGAGCTTCACACCTTCCTGCATATAATAAAGTTTTCTTGCATGAAGTTCATCAAGCTTCTTCTTCTCTGCATCAAGCCGCATATTTGCCTCTGCGAACTCCTGCTTTGCCCTGTCCTCGAGTTTCTCCTTAATATCAAGAATCCCCTGCATCTTGTATCGGAAAACTGCCATTTGATTACCACCCTTTTATCCAATCAACTGCTCTAATTCTGAAACATTGCTTCCAATTGTTCCACGGTCTCCTCGAACGTAAATTTTGCATCTGTATCTTGCAGCAAATATTCATTTACCTCATCAATCTTACTGATTGCCCGGTCAATATTGGGATTGCTTCCTCTCTTGTAAGCGCCGATATTGATCAAATCCTCCGCTTCATTGTAGGTTGCCATAATATTTTTCAATTTGCCAGCCGCCGCCTTATGCTCTCTTGACGCGACCATCGACATACATCTTGAGATACTCTGCAGCACATCAACAGCTGGATAGTGGTTTCTGTTCGCGAGTTTTCTCGTCAGCATGATGTGCCCGTCGAGAATGCTTCGCGCTGTGTCCGTAATCGGCTCATTGAAATCCTCACCTTCTACCAATACCGTATACAATCCTGTAATTGAACCGTTCTCCGAACATCCAGCCCTCTCAAGGAGCTTGGGCATCTCCGAGTAAACACTTGGCGGGTAGCCTCTCGTCACTGGCGGTTCTCCTGTCGCAAGACCAATCTCTCTCTGCGCCATTGAGAAACGCGTGAGTGAATCCATCATCAAGAGGACATCTTTCCCCTGGTCGCGGAAATACTCAGCAATGGCTGTTGCTGTCTTTGCCGCTTTGTTTCTCTCAAGTGCTGGCCGGTCCGATGTCGCTACTACCACAATCGAGCGCCGCATGCCTTCTTCGCCAAGGTCTCGTTCGATAAATTCCCGGACCTCACGTCCACGCTCTCCAATCAGAGCGATCACATTGATATCCGCCTTTGTATTCCTCGCAAACATTCCCATGAGTGTAGATTTTCCCACACCGGAGCCTGCAAAGATACCAATACGCTGCCCCTTACCCACTGTAATCAATCCATCTACCGCTTTGACTCCAAGCGGCAGCACTTCACTGATAATGGTCCTGCTCATCGGGTCGGGCGGAGCCGCCTCGAGCGGATACCGCTTGACAGTCGTCGGCTCTGGCACAAAGCCGTCAATGCATCTGCCCAGTCCATCCAATGTCTTTCCCAGAAGACTCTCTCCAACAGACACACTCAACGGGTAATTCATGTTCTCGACAATACAGCCAAGCCCGATACCCTCTGTGTCTTCATAAGGCATGAGCAGTGTTCTCTTGTCCTTAAAGCCTACAACCTCAGCCAAAATCCCGTGCTCTTTCTCGGAATCTGTGTAAATCTTACACATATCGCCGAGCTTTGCGTCCGGTCCTGAGGATTCAATCGTGAGCCCCACCACATTCTCCACTTTGCCAAGCTTCTTAAAAAAGCTCTTATTCACTACTGTCTGATATTTTTGAAAGGAAATACAAGTTTCCATATTTACAATCTACAACCCCTTTTACGGTTCATATGACAAGAGTCTCAACTCTTCGTTCAACGCCTCCAGTTGTGTTCCCAGACTGCAGTCAAACACGCCATTCCCTGTTTCTATCATACACTCATTTTTTCCAAGTGTGACATCTTCGAGAAGTTCCACATTTTCCAGCGCAATATTGGTTCCCTTGATCAGCTCTCTCTTCTGCATGCTGGCAAAAGGATAATCCTCTTTCGACACATGAATCAGATAAGTGCTTCCTGTCTCAATATTTCTCATCGTATTCTGTATCAGGTATATGATCAGTTCTCTGGAATTCTTGAGACTTACATGGAAAATGTGCTCATATATCCCAGTCAGTGTATCGATAAATACCGGCTCCAGTTCTTTGATCTTGCGCTGGTATTCTTCCTCCATCGCTGCAATCTGCTGCTCGGCCTCAGCACGTACCTGTTCTCTCTCCTCTGCCACGCTGTTTAGTCCGTCTTGATGTCCCTGTGCATAGCCATTGTTCTGTCCCTGCTCAAAGCCCTCCTGATATCCCTGACTCTTAGCTTCCTCCAGAACCTGAATCCTGATCTGCTCAATCTCTGCAAGAGCTTCCTGGCGCATCTGCTCAATCTGAGCCTGTGCATCAGCGATTAATTCCTCCTGCATCTGCCTGGACGGCTGTGCGGAAAAAGTATCGTCCGGCCGAACATTCTCATCAAGATCCTGTTCTCCGCCAATCACATTTCCCTCACCGTCATGTATTAGCTGTGACACCTCCACAGCACTGATTCCCTGTGTAAAGTCATCTGCAAAATCCGGCTCCTCGCCACACTCCTTCGCAAGCTCAATGGCAAGTTCCCTCAACCTTGCCTCTGCCCTTGCATTGGAATCGATAATTTTTGTATTGGCCGGGTCTACCACGACCCAGCCTGATTTTAATATACCACCACTAGACAACCAGCTCGTCACCTCCACCTCTAGAAATAACGATCTCTGCTGAATCTTCAAGCTTTCTTATAATATTGACAATCTTCTGCTGTGCTTCCTCGACATCCTTCATTCTGACAGGTCCCATAAATTCCATGTCCTCCCTGATCATCTCAGCAAGACGTTTTGACATATTGCTAAAGATTGCGTTCTGCACTTCCTCTGTCGAACCTTTACATGCGATTGCAAGGTCATTGTTGTCAACATCCCTAAGCACACGCTGAATCGCACGGTCGTCGAGAAGTAAGATATCCTCGAATACGAACATCTTCTTTCTGATCTCGTCTGCGAGCTCTGGCTCTTCGACTTCGAGTGTCTCCATAATATGCTTCTCTGTACCTCTGTCTACTGTATTCAAAATCTCTACGACTGCGTCCACGCCGCCGATAATTGTATAATCCTGGTTTACGAGAGAAGAGAGCTTTGACTCCAACACACGCTCCACTTCCTTGATAACATCGGGACTTGTTCTGTCCATTGTCGCAATACGCCTTGCCACTTCTGCCTGCTTCTCAGGTACTAAGGCTCCCAAAATGGTCGCTGCCTGGCCTGCGGACAGATAGGATAAAATCAGGGCAATCGTCTGCGGATGTTCATCCTGTATAAAGTTCAACAGCTGTGATGCATCGGTCTTCTTGACAAACTCGAATGGTTTTACCTGCAGCGATGCTGTCAGCTTTCCAATGACATCCATCGCCTTGTCTGCACCAAGCGCTTTCTCCAAAAGCTCCTTCGCATATCCGATACCGCCTTCCGCGATATACTGCTGTGCGAGACATACCTCGTAAAATTCATTGATTACCTTTTCCTTTACCTGTGGTGTAACGCTCTTGGTGTTCGCAATCTCAAGTGTCAGGTCCTCGATTTCTTCTTCTTTCAGATGTTTAAATATCAGAGCAGATTTCTCAGGTCCGAGGGCAATCAGTAAGATTGCCGCCTTCTGTATTCCCTTTAACTCTTCACTAGCCATTACAAGTTACCCCCACTCTTCATCAAGCCAATTTCGCAGCAGTGTAGCCACCGCTTCTGGATTTTCCTCGACAAAGTTTTCTATCAATTTTCTGGCTTCAGACTTCTGTTCTGTCTCAATCCCTTCCAGCTCGTCAATGTTTGACTGCAATAAATCCTCCACTGCAAGCTCTTCCTCTTCCTCGACTTCTCTCTTGGTTCTCAGGCTCATGATCACCACGAATGCCAGAAGTGTGAGGATAATAACGATCAATACAATCTGGACAATATCTTTGAGTTCTACTGTAGAATGGATTGTATCAATAAACTGAACTTCCTCGTATGCCACAAGGCTTATGTTTCTGGTCGGAATACCAGTCGCATTTGCCACCATGCCGACAAGATCCTCATCTACGGTAAGTTTTACCCTCTCATTGTTGGCAAGCTTGTATTCCTCCCATGAGATACCATCCAGCAGTCCCTGAAGTCTCACATCCTCTTCTCTTACCACACGGTATCTTACCGCTGCCACCGATACAGAGCTATCATTATATACGATTGTTCCTGTTGCTGCTGTTGTCTCGATAATCTCCTCATTTGGAAGGTAATCACTCTTTCTCTCATAAGTACTACTGTTTGTACCTGTTGATTCATTGATCATATAGTCTGTCTCAGAGTTTGAGTCCGTTCCAGGCACTCCGCCGATACCATCTGTAGCATTTGACTGATATATTTCCTCGTGCGCAAGTAATCCCTGGTCATGTTGGTCATCTGGTGTAGAATAATTGTGCTGTGTAATTTTCTTCTGTGAGAAATCCATTGAAATGTTTGCTGCCACTTCAATCTGATTGAACTCATTTGTTCCGAAAAGTACCTGTCTTACTTCATTTTTGATCAGGCTCTCCGCTTCCTGCTTGAGCATCATCATATTGTCAGCCTTATCGATTGTGGAGTAGGTCTGCTCAATTGGGAACCAGATCTTTCCATCGGAATCTGTGATTGTCACATTGTCTGTCGTGTCATTGCCAAGTGATGTCGCGATAAATCTCGCAATCGCTGCCGCGTTCTCCTCGTTAAAAGGAACGCCATCATTGAGTTCCAGGTAAACACCTGCGTAGGTCTCACGGTTCTGTGCGATGAGTGTTCCATTATCATCAGGAATGGTCAATTGGCAGGTAGCTGTCTTAACCGCTTTCATATTTGTCACAACTTCCTCGATCTGACCTTCAATAAAAAGTTTATAGCGTTTCTGCTTATCAGCCTCTGTTGTAGAAAAACTTCCATTTAACACATCATCAATCGTGTATCCTGCTGTCGGAATGTTGTTGGAACCAAGTAAAAGACGCGCATCTGATTCCTGTTCTTTGACTACATCAAAGTGCAGGCCATCTGCTGTCACATTGTAAGTTATCCCTTGCCCATCCAACAAATCCCTCACAGAAGCTGCTTCCTTGGTAGACTCACAATTTGCGACATTGACGTACTGCTTCTTCGTGAGCACTGCCACCAGTATCGCGATCGCAAGCAAAATCACCACTGCGATACCAATGATTAAAGTCTTCTGCTTTGGCTGAAACTTATTCCACCATTCCTTAATTCGCTCTAATATCCTTTTCCCAAAATCCAATACCTTGTCAACCATTTCAAGTGTCTCCTTCTCCCAAAAATCCCCTGTAATCCTTTACATGTAATCCTTTTCAACTGGTTTCATTAAATTTGTATCTGCATAATCTCCTTATATGCTTCAAGGAGCTTGTCTCTGAGTGCGATCGTGTAGTTGAGCGCCGTCTGCGCTTTCCCCACCGCAATCGTAAGGTCGTGTGTATTCTCTGAGATCCCCATCATCCACTTTAATTCCTCATTCTCCTGCGTTGAGAGCAGATCATTGGTCGTGCCAATATTGTTTACGGCTGCGTCAAGAATCGAACCGAAGATATTGTTGCTCTTTTGTCCTTCGCTGTCTGTAGTTCCACTGTACAGACTGTTTCTCACTGCATCTGAATTTACATGATATAAACTATTGATATCATTTGCTGCTGTTATTGTCATCGCTCTTCCCCCTATTACTTAACTCCCTATAATAATTCCTCTGTCATCCTCTTCTAGAAATTCATTTCCAATCCTTTGCTGGCCATCGATTTTGTCGCCTCAAACGCAGCCTGGTTCGCCTCATAGCCACGGCTTGCATCGATCATGTTCGTCATTTCTGTGATGACATTGACATTCGGATAGTGTACATATCCATTCTCGTCTGCATCCGGGTGTTCCGGGTCATATGTCATAACTTCCTCTGTCCATGTATCCTCATACAGCCCGCCAACCTTAACGCCCATTCCCGGACTTGACAGGGCAGCCGAGTTGGTGCAGCCAAGCGGTCTGCCGCTCAAATTGCTGAACGCTGTGTCAAGCATATGAGAAAACGTTCTATTCTTGGTGTCTGTCTTCTCCTGAAAGGTAACAACCTTTCTGACATACGGTGTGCCATCCTCCGTTCTTGTCGTGTGTGCATTGGCCATATTCTGTGAAATGATATCCATACGGTACTGTTCTGCCGACATTCCCGATGCACTGATATCAAACGAGTTAAAAATTCCCATCTTACATCCCTCCTGTTTCAAGTTCCGCATCATCCCTGCTGACACCATCGCTGACAGAGACATATGCGACTGTTCCATGCATTCGCATATGCTCTGGGCATCACGCAGGCAAATGCTTTTTTACTTCATCACTGACATAAGCTGTGAAAAGTCCTGATTCAGCAATGTCATCATTCCATTGTATTTTATTTGGTTCTTTGCGAGTATTGCCAGCTCATTCTGGATACTCACATTGTTGCCGTCATATCGGTACGAGAGCTCCTCATAGTCTGTATAAATTTCCGGGGTAAGCGCCTCTAAGTCGAGATTTTTCACCCTCGCATCCACTGAGTCCTCACTTGCCCTTGCAAAAGCATGCTTTAATTCTGTCTCGAAGCGAATATCTTTTCTCTTGTAATTGGGCGTGTTCACATTCGCAATGTTATTGTTGATGATATCGTTTCTCGTAGCAGCTGCATCTAACGAAGTTCCCAAAGCGTTTATGTAATCAAATACACCTGAACTATTTAACATTTCTACTCCTCCTTTTACAGTTCTATGTAAACTATTATTGTCATAACGAATTTACATAATATATTGTCTTTCTTACTCTATTATAGATTATTTTCAGAATATTTCAAGTATTTTTTTCATTATTTTGCAATATTATGTGAATTTGTTTTGTTCTGTTATGTAAATCAGCCAATTTTACTACTCAAAAAAGAAAAAAGGCTTATCTTTTTCAAGATAAACCTTTTGTTTCAATTTTTTCTATTGTTTGAATTGTTCATCAAATTAGTTAACTACTTGTTCAGCTGACGCTTCAGCGCGTCCACTTCCTCAAACACGACATCATTTAAGACCTTAATATAAGTTCCCTTCATACCAGATGATCGCGACTCGATGACTCCTGCGCTCTCAAACTTGCGCAGTGCATTGACAATCACGCTCCTCGTAATCCCCACGCGGTCTGCGATCTTGCTGGCAACAAGAATCCCTTCTGTGCCGTTGAGCTCATCAAAAATATGGGTGATAGCTTCCATCTCCGAGAAGGACAGTGTGGAAATCGCAGACTTCACAACTGCTACCTTGCGGCTTTCCTCCGCATTCTCTTCACTCACGGCACGCAGCATCTCAAGTCCTACCACCGTCACACCGTATTCACACAGAATAATGTCATCTATATCATACTGTTCGTTGCACTTATAGATAAATAATGTGCCCAGACGCTCCCCTGCAGTCTCAATCGGTGTGATAATCGCCTGATATTTGCGTATATCCGGGCTCTCAAAGCCAAGGGTTGCAAGATTAACATTTTCTTTCGTGGAAAGTACACCGAGAAGTCTCTCATTCAACATCGGATCGATAAACCCTCCCACATTGTCCTCGACAAGTTCCTTTAATTCCTCCACACCCTCACAGCTGCCTACACCTAAAACTTTCCCTTTTTTGCTAATCACCAGCACATTTGAGTTCACAATATCCCGCATTACCTTGCAGATATCATTGAAAACGACTTTACTGGAATTATTATTGTGCAAAAGTTTCCCTATTTTTCTTGTTTTGTCTAAAAGTTGTACACTACCCATAGTAAACCTCCAAGTCCTGTATTCTTCGCAGCTGTCCCAAAACCGATCATTGTAGCAGTTACGCAAAAAGTCCTGTTTATAGGGAAATTTTAACATATGACAATTATTTTTTCAATAGTTCCGTTCAATAATTCAAGAATACTTTACAATTTCAACATTTTATAGAAATTCCGCCAATAATTTTAATTATTGGCGGAATTTCTGCATATAATACAAAAATTTTCCGGTATGACCTGCGTCACACCGGAAAATTTTATTGCGCTGCAGCCTTCTCACTCTCTAATTTTTTCACAAACCCACACTGTTCATCCGCACAGACAAGCTTATTTCCCTTCACGAGCATAATGCCGCCACATCGCTCACATTTCTCCGTGGAAGGTTTCTGCCATACCATAAAGTCACACTCTGGTATTGCCTCGCACCCATAATATCGTCTGCCTTTTTTTGTCTTTCGAACGACAATCTCCCTGCCGCATTTCGGACAGGCCACACCAATCTTTTCAAAATAAGGCTTAGTACTTCTACAGTCGGGAAATCCCGGACAAGCGAGAAATTTTCCATGCGGGCCATACTTAATGACCATATTTCTGCCGCATACATCACACACTTCATCGGACACTTCGTCCGCAATCTCCACCTCGTCAAGCTCCTTCTCCGCCTTCTTCACTGCCTCGTCAAGATCCGGGTAAAAGTTCGCGACAACAGTCTTCCAGCCAACTGTGCCAGTTTCCACCTTATCAAGCAGTGCTTCGAGATTTGCCGTAAAGTTTACATCCACAATCGACGGAAACGCATCCTTCATCATGTTGTTGACCACCTCGCCAAGCTCAGATACATAAAGATTTTTATCTTCCTTGACCACATAGCGCCTGGCCATGATGGTTGTGATTGTCGGCGCGTAGGTACTGGGACGGCCAATTCCAAGTTCCTCGAGCGCATGCACAAGCGATGCCTCTGTATAGTGCGCAGGCGGCTGCGTAAAGTGCTGTTTGGGATCAAACGATTCCAATGTAAGCTCTGTCTCCCTGGTGATCTCCCTGATCAGCGTATTGGACTCTGCCTTCTCCTCGTCGGCCTCCTTGTAGACACTCATAAATCCGTCAAAACGCAGCTTGGACGCGGACACTGTAAACCGGTGTCCCTTTGCATCAATCTTTACAGAAGTCGTCTCATACTTCGCAGGCGTCATGCGGCTTGCCGTAAAACGTTTCCAGATCAGCTGGTACAGCCGGTACTGGTCACGGCTCAGAGATTCTTTTAAATTTGCCGGCGTGTTGCTGATATCTGTCGGCCGAATTGCCTCGTGAGCATCCTGTATCTTTTGATCTTTCTTCTTTTCCATCACAACTTCTGCTGCATACTCATCCCCATAGTTCCTAGCAATATACTCTTTAGAGGCGGTCACAGCCTCATCGGAAACTCTGGTGGAATCCGTTCGCAGATAGGTGATGATACCGACTGTTCCCTGTCCCTTCAGCTCAACACCCTCATAGAGCTGCTGCGCCAGACGCATGGTCTTCTGTGTCGAGAAGTTGAGTGCCTTGCTCGCCTCCTGCTGGAGCGTTGAGGTCGTAAATGGCAGCGGCGCTTTCTTGAGCCGCTCGCCCTTCTTGATATCTGTCACCGCAAAGTTTGCGCTCTCCAGCTCTTTTAAAATTTTGTCCATCTCCGCCTTGGAGGAAATTTCTGCTTTCTTGTCTCCTACTCCATGGTACTTCGCTATCAGCGGCTTTCTTTCACCTTTGATCTTCAATGCAGCATCAAGCGTCCAGTATTCCTCTGGGATAAATGCGTTGATCTCATCCTCCCTGTCACAGATAATGCGCAGCGCCACTGACTGCACCCTGCCTGCACTCAGCCCTCTCTTGATCTTTGCCCACAGAAGCGGCGAAATGCGATAGCCTACCATTCTGTCCAGCATGCGCCTTGCCTGCTGCGCATCCACAAGGCTCATATCGATCTCCCGCGGGTTTTTGAGAGATTCCTTCACTGCATTTTTCGTAATCTCATTGAACGTGATGCGGTATACCTTTTTGTCTTCCAGTTTCAGAGCGATATACAGATGCCATGAAATCGCTTCTCCCTCGCGGTCAGGGTCTGTCGCGAGGTAAATCTTATCAGCCTTCTTTACTTCCTTCCTGAGCTTGGCCAGGATATCTCCCTTGCCGCGTATCGTTATATATTTCGGTTCATAATCATTCTCTGCGTCAAATCCCAACTGGCTTTTGGGCATATCGCGCACATGACCATTGCTCGCCATCACCTCATAATTCGCACCTAGAAATTTCTTGATCGTCTTTACCTTCGCCGGCGATTCTACTATTACTAAATACTTTGCCATATCTTACTCCTACTTGTTTCTTTCTTAATCAAGCGGGGAAATGACCTGCTTCCCTGCTCGCGCGACGCTGATGTGCCACTTTTGCGGCTTATTTCCTCTGCGTCAGCGTGTGCATACATAGATACACGATTATTATCATGTTCGATTTGTTTGACTTACGTTCACCACTATAAACCAAATTTCAAATCGTGGCAAGTAAAATTTTTGAAAACAATCCATTTTTTCCATTACAACGTTTCTTGCAAACGTCTGTACTGTCGATTCTGGCACACGATAGCTTGTTTCAGTTCCAGTTCCACCAGCCCCTGACAAATCTGTGGTATGGTGCGGGTGTTCTTCTGCTCCCGAAGTCTCTCTACAATTTGATCCTGCGTGACTGGCAATGCTCCTAATACCGCATAAACCTCCTGTGCCACTTGTGAGAGCTTACCAGGAGACTGTCCCTGCGGCTTCTTTTTCGGCTTTTTTAAAATTGTTTCCCATAGCATGTCGTCAATAATATCCTCTGGTGTGACTGCGACTGCAGCCCCCTGGCGGATGAGACGGTTGCACCCCATACTGAGGCTGTCTGTGCATCTTCCCGGTATCGTGTACACATCCCTTCCTTGTTCTAACGCCATGTCCACTGTGATCAGGGTTCCGCTCTTCTCCCGCGCCTCCACGACAAGAACCACATCCGCAAGTGCGCTGATGAGCCGGTTTCTAGGGGGAAACAGCGCTGGTCTTGGCTCCATCTGTGGCGGATACTCCGACAACACTCCCCCGCGCTCTATAAGCTGTCTGTAGAGCGCCTCATTACTCTTTGGATACACAATATCAACTCCGCATCCAAGCACTGCATAGGAATTTCCTCCAGCTTTTAATGCTGCTGCCTGACTGATGCCATCGATGCCGATCGCCATGCCGCTGATAATATTCACACCGCGCTCCGCAAATCCTTTTGCAAATCGCTCCGCCATCAATCTGCCATACTCACTGCATTTTCTTGCCCCGATCACTGCCACCGCCGGAATCCGTTCCCCGGGAAGCTTTCCTTTATAAAAGATTCCAAAGGGTGGATCGGGAATCTCCGCAAGTTTCCCCGGGAAATCGGATGCCTGACAGTATGTATAGCTGACACCGATCTCCGTGAGATAATTCCATACCTTTTGTGGTTTATAGCGCTTCCTGTGCTGCACAAAACGCTCACAGCCCTGCAGTCCCATAATCGTGACCAACTGTTCCTCCGTCAGCTCATAAATCTTCTGCATGCTCCCCGCCATGTCAAGAAGCCTGTATTTTATCTCACTCGCGACCCAGTAGATCGTGTCAAGCCATGCAGCATATACTTTCTGTTCGAACTCGTTTCTATTTTCTGCCATCTCTTAGCTCCAATACCCTTTGTCATTTATTCTGTAACAGATTGCTTCGCTGATGTGTTCTGTCCGAATATCGTCCTTTCCGTCCAAGTCGGCAATTGTCCTTGCCACCTTTATAATTTTATGATATGCACGTGCCGACAAATTCATCATGGTAAATATTTCCTCCATCATTTCCTGCTCGTCCATCCCAAGTCGGCAGTACTCCCTGATATCGCCGGCACGAAGTTCGGCGTTAAATTGATAGCGTGTGCCTCTGTAACGGATTTTCTGGCGTTCTCTCGCCTCCATAACACGCCTTTTGATACTGGCGCTGCTCTCGTTTTGCATATCGGCCGACAACTGCCTGATATCCACGCGCGGCGCCTCTGTCACCACATCAATTCTATCTAAAATAGGCCCTGATATTCTCGACAAATACTTTCGGACTTCCACCTCCGAACAGGTACACCGATTTCTATCTGGAAAATAGCCACATGGACAGGGGTTCATTGCTGCCACCAGCATAAAATCAGCCGGATATACAAAATTTCCATAAGTTCTGGCAATGTGAATACGCTTGTCCTCGAGGGGCTGCCGCAGTATCTCGATTGTATTGTGACGAAACTCTGGAAGCTCGTCCATAAAGAGAACTCCCCTGTGAGCTAACGATATGACACCTGGTCTTGGAATCCTCCCTCCACCCGCAAGCGCCTGTTCGGAAATTGTATGATGCGGGTCCAGAAAGGGCCTGTGCGTGATCAATGCTTTGTTGTCATCCAACTGTCCCGCCACACTGTATATTGTGGAGACTTCAAGGCTTTCTTCCCTGGACAGATCTGGTAATATGGTGGGAATCCGCTTTGCGATCATCGTTTTGCCGGAGCCGGGAGGACCAATCATCAGGATGTGGTGAAAACCTGCCGCTGCCACTTCCACCGCACGCTTTACTGTCTCCTGGCCATTGATCTCCGCAAAATCAAGATCTGTGTCGGGCTCGTCTATCGTTTCGTTCAAGACTGGCCTGGCTGGTGCTATCTTTTGTGCCTTGCGCTCCTCAACCTCCCCCAGATACGCTATCGTCTCCGACAGACTGGTCACCCCTATGATTTCAATCTCATCTATCACTGCACCCTCGCGCGCATTTGCTGCCGGCACAACACATCTTTTTATATGCTCCTGCTTCGCTTTCTGCACAATGGGCAGTACCCCTCTGACAGCACGCACTTCTCCGTCCAGTCCCAGCTCCCCCACGATCAGGGTGTTCTGAATCCCCTCCTCGGGGATCAATCCTAACGATACGAGGATGCCGACCGCAATGGGAAGATCGTAAGACGCCCCTTCTTTCCGCATCTCCGCTGGCGATATGCTGACTGTGATCCGCATGGGAGGTATTTGTATGGAGGCATTTTTGAGTGCCACTCTGACGCGCTCCCTTGCCTCCCTTACCTCATTGCTCAGCTGTCCTACCATCTCGAACCCCGGCATACCCTTTGACGCGTCGACCTCGACCGCTGCGAGGATACTTTCAATGCCGCTGATGGCGCCCGTTATTACTCTGCTATACATGAACTATTACTCCTTCGTTTTTTATGTGTTACCTGTCATATATAGCACAAGTGACATCGGAAAACAACTCAAATGTAAAAATTAGCACTCGAAATGTAAAAAATAGCACGACTTAACACAGCTTCTGCTCTTCTAAGCCTGCTCTTAGCTTTCCAAGCGCTTTTTTTTCGATTCGGGACACATAGCTTCTGGAAATTCCCAACAACTTTCCAATATCGCGCTGTGTCATCTCTTCCCCAGTAAAACTTTTTCCCAACATACCGTACCGAAGCCTTATGATCTCGCGCTCCCTGTCATCCAGTTTTTCTTCGATGAGAGAGGACAGGCACTTAAGTTTTGCCATCATATCCATGTCATCCACGATATCACGTTGTTCCTGCTCACAGACATCGATCAGATTGATCTCATTTCCCTCTTTGTCCGTACCAATCGGTTCATACAGCGATACCTCGCGCGTAACTTTTTTCCTGGACCGAAACATCATCAACAGCTCATTATCAATGCATCTTGCCGCATACGTGGCAAGTCTGCTGCCCTTCTCTGCCTTGAAGGTATTCACTGCTTTGATCAGCCCTATGGTTCCTATGGATATCAGGTCCTCCATGTCCTCACCGCACCCCATATACTTCTTTGACACGTGCGCCACCAGACGCAGATTTCGCTCAATCAAAATCTGCCTTGCCCTATGGGCTGCTTCCAAATCCTCGCCGTTCATTGCTTCCAGGTACCAGGTCTCCTCCTTGGCAGATAAAGGTTGCTCAAAGGTCTTCAAGAAATGCCCCCAGGACTCATTTATTCTATTGTATGAAACGCTTTCCCTTTAAGTGCCTTTCCAAAAAAAATTCGGACTGGCTTATTGTGGATTCCGTGTCAGGAGCTGTCCGCAATAAGCCAGTCCGCTATTTTTCTTCTCTCAAACCATAAGCCATTCACGCAATATGCAGCAGATTAATCAACAAAATCCATGTCAATCCGTAGTACACAACAACTGCAACTAAATCGTTAACTGTTGTGATAAGCGGACCGGATGCAACAGCAGGATCCACTTTTATCTTGTGGAAAAACATTGGAACCAGCGTCCCAACCATGCTGGATATAATCATGGCCACCATCAGTGCAAAGCCGACACAACCCGAAATCAGAAAAGCACTCCCCGCCGGATTGTGCTTCAACACGCACACATATAATCCAATAAAGATAAATGCCATAATTCCAAGAAACAGCCCATTGGAAAAGCCAACCTTCATTTCTTTGAACACAAGTCCAATTCTCTGTGAGGCTGTCAGGTTTTCGTCCATCAGTACCCGGATTGTGACAGCTAACGACTGTGTTCCGACATTTCCAGCCATATCAAGTATCAGCGATTGAAAGCAGATGACAATCGGAAGAATCGCAACGACAGTCTCAAAGATGCCTACCACAGAAGACACGCCCATTCCTAAAAAAAGCAGGGCAATTAACCATGGAAGTCTCTTTTTCATGCTTTGCAGTGTTGTCTCATTCAGGTCCTCCTCAGCAGTCAGGCCGGCGAGCTTCGCATAGTCATCCCCAAATTCGTCATCAACAACATCAACGATATCCTGCGCTGTGATGATTCCTATGATTCGATTCTGACTGTTTACAATCGGAATCGAGTCCTCTGCGTAATCCCTGATTCGCTCGATGCAGTCACCAATCTTATCATGGTCATACACATAGGGGTAGGATGCGCTGATCAGATTCTCGAGCGCGTCGCCTTCCCTCGCAGTGATCAGGTCTTTCAAATCAATCGCTCCATAAAAGCACCCTCTGCTGTCTGTCACATAAATGGTAGAAATATTGTCATTGTCCCCTGCCTGTCGCACCAGTTCCCGCATCGCCTGACGAATCGTCATTGTATTTTGAATCACAATAAAATTCGTCGTCATCTTACTCCCTATTTCATCATCTTCATAGGAAAGGATTAACTGCACATCGCGGCTTGACGCATCGTCGAGCAGCCGGACAATCTGCTCCTGTGTGGAGTCATCCATTTCCTCGAGGACATCGACAGCATCATCAGAGTCCATGTGAGAAATGATTTTTGCTACGCTTTCCAACTTCAGCTCTTTTAAGTATTTGTCGACATCCTCGATGTAGGTAAATACTTCCGATACCTTCTGTGCGCCCAGTATCGGGTACAGCTTTTGTCTCTCGTCCTCTGTCAGCTGCTCCATAGCACCGGCAATGTCATTGTCATGGTAATCAGATATCTTGTCCAGCAGTTCCTCTCTGTTGGGAGAACAGCGTATAATCTCCAGCAATTCCGCCACAAAATCTGGTCCTTTTAAAACTTCTGCCACACTTTCATTCAAATTCTCTCTCTCCATATTTGCCCTCCAATACATTACAGTTTACGCCCAAAAAGGGCATAAAAATACACCGCTTATGTTTTCCTAAAGCAGACCTCGTGTTACCATTGTGTAGTATAGGAAACCGGAAACGGTGGTATAAACGGAAATATGAAGCAGACACAATCGCTCAGATAAATCTTATGGCAGACTGCGCCAAAACGATATTGAATATGCCACCGCAAATGCTACTTCGTCCTGTACTATCGCAACTGTCCATAAATTTCACCTCCCTGAAATGCTCTGGTAAAATTATAAATCTTTCCGTATCATTTGTCAAATGCATTCCACAACCATTGAAATCCCTATGAGACTATGATACCATAAAAACAGATTCTCATTACAGACAAAAAGGAGGACACTTATATGAGGTACAGAACACTTGGAAAAACCGGGCTGAGCGTCAGTGAGATTGGTCTGGGCGCCGAATGGCTGGAGCGCCATAATGCTGCGGAAGTAAAAGAAATTATTGACCACTGCGCACAGGCAGGAATCAACATCCTGGATTGCTGGATGTCCGAGCCAAATGTGCGCTCTAACATCGGCGCAGCGCTGGAGGGACAGCGGGAGCGCTGGATTATCCAAGGACATATCGGATCCACATGGCAGAACGGTCAGTATGTGCGCACACGGGAACTGGGAAAAGTCCATGATGCCTTTCAGGATTTGCTGGACCGCCTGCACACAGACTACATAGACCTTGGAATGATTCATTTTGTAGATGAAACCGCAGAATTTTACAAAATTATGGACGGTGAATTTATCACCTTTGTCAAAGACTTAAAGCAAAACGGCATTATTCGCCATATTGGAATGAGCACCCACAATCCAGATGTCGCAAAGCTCGCTGCGCAGAGCGGCATCGTGGAAATGCTTCTCTTCTCAGTCAATCCTGCTTTTGATATGCTGCCAGCCAGCGAGGACTTAAATGAGTACTTCAAGGATGAATACGCCGAAAACATTGGCGGCATCACACCAGAACGCGCAGAATTATATCAAATTTGCGAGCAGCATGGTGTCGGAATCACCGTCATGAAAGGCTATGCCGGCGGAAGACTGTTTTCCCCGGAAACCTCACCTTTTGGCGTGGCATTGACACCAGTCCAGTGTCTGCACTATGCCCTGACCAGACCTGCTGTCGCCAGTGTCATGGTTGGATATGACACGACAGAACATGTAGATGCAGCCGTTGCTTACGAGACTGCCTCCGAGGAGGAAAAAGACTACGCCAGTGTCCTTGCAAGCGCACCGCGCCATGCCTATGTAGGACAATGCACTTACTGCGGACATTGTGCACCATGCCCGTCGGGTATCGATATCGCTATGGTCAACAAACTGTTCGATCTGGCAAAAATGCAGGACACCGTGCCTCCGACTGTCCGCGCACACTATGAAAATCTGTCTGCGCATGCCGCAGACTGCATAAAATGCGGCGGCTGTGAATCGCGCTGTCCGTTTGGTGTCCATGTGGTAGAACGTATGGAAGCCGCTGTAAAACTGTTCTAAGGCAAACAAATGGAGACCTCTCACGAAGTCTCCATTTATTTATACAAGCCCTCCGCAGCTATTATGCTCCCAACTGCAAAGCGGCGGTTTCCGCATCTACATCATAAACCGGCTATTCATCAGCTCCTCGCGCGCCACGCCGATCGCGCGCTCCACACTGCCCTGCTCAAACGGATTTGAGATATTTGCATATTTCAGCGTCTCGAGATAGCTCATACTGCCGCCACACTTGCAGAGGTTGAGATAATCTGCCCATGCGGTGTCGTGGTTTTCCTTCTCCTTTTTCTTGAACTCCATCGCTCCCATGGTAGTGAGCGTGTAGTTGATATAGTACATCGGATAAAGGTAAATATGCAGCTTGTGATACCAATAGCCGCCTCTGTCAAAGAAATCATCCTGCTCATAGGCGCGCCATGGCATATATTTTTCCTCAAGCTTTTTCCATTCCAGGGTTCTCTCCTTAGGCGTCAGGTCTGGATTTGCATAACATATGTGCTGAAACTCGTCAACGGCCACGCCAAAAGGCACAAATATGACTGATTCCTGCAGATGTGCGAAGCGGAACTTGTCTGCTTGTTCCCCGAAAAAGCGCTCCGCATAAGGATATGCAAACTGCTCCATCGACATGGAATGAATCTCTGCGATGTCGGTTGATTCCGAATAATAATCCGAAATCGGCTGGCTGCGCATCGCCATATATCCGGCAAAAGCGTGACCAAGCTCATGGGTCAGCACCTGCATGTCACCAATTGTCTGGTTGAAGCAGGAGAACACAAATGGTGCCTTGTAGCGCTGTAAATCGGTCATATATCCCGTTGATGCCTTGCCCGGCTTATTTTTCAGATCCATCAGCTCGTGTTCTATCATAAAATCAATAAATTCGCCTGTCTGCGGACTCATCTCATGATACATTTTTGCCGCCTCATTTACCATAAAGTCATCATCACCAGCCGGGACTGCATTGCCGTCCGGGAATATGCGCTTCTCGTCATAAAAGGCAAAATCATCGACGCCAAGACGCTTTGCCTGCGCCTCGTACAGCTTCTGGCAAAGAGGTACAATCACCGTGCGCACCTGCTCGCGGA
This sequence comes from uncultured Lachnospiraceae bacterium, assembly GCA_947178145.1. Lineage (GTDB taxonomy): Bacteria > Bacillota > Clostridia > Lachnospirales > Lachnospiraceae > COE1. The sequence goes on from CAMWXE010000062.1 coordinate 26,904, forward strand.
AGGACTCTACTTCCTTTTGTCCATAATCAGTGCGTCCCTGCTGCAGATACCCTAACGGAATGAAATTCTCATATCCGAGATTGCGCCCCATCTCATTTCGTATCCTGATCAGCTCATCCCAGATTTCTTCCAGGCGCGGCTCATTTTTGTGATAAAATTCTGAGTAGGCACGGACTGCAGCTTTGCGCACCTCTCTGTCTTCGTGCTCAAAGTATTTCTGTATGCCATACAGATTCAGCGTTTTCCCGTCAAAAGAAATCTTTGCTGTCGCCATGATTTTCTGATATTCGTTTGATAGTTTCGCCTCCTGCTGCATCAACGGAATATTTGCCTCACAAAACTTCTTCTTCTCAAGCTCCATCCTCACAAAAAACTGTTTTCCGTATTCTTTCTCGAACGCAGCGCGAAACGGACTGTTCATCAGCGCCTCATTCACCGCCAGAAGCTGCGGCATGATTGTAGGATACGTACTGTCAATATACTCATTTTCCTTCTCGTAAAATTCATCTGTGGTATCCAAAGTATGACGAATCGATGCAATTGTAGCATCTGTGGAAAAATCCTGTCCCTTCTCGTCATACGCAAGTACTGCTTCTTTCACTTCCTCATAACTGCCCGCATGGTCGATGCGCTCCTTTATCTCTGCCGCAAACGCCGCCATTTCCTCGCAGTCTGGTCTCCTGTACTCCAATGCTGAAAATTTAAAATTTTCCATTTTTTCTATCTCCTTTTTTACTCGTATGGTCTTTGGTAAAAGCGCCCTGAGATCTGCTGTGTATTGATAACGTTGACAAACGCTTTTGAGTCAACCTCTTTAATACCTTTGATGATATCCTTGCACTCTGCTCTCGATACAACCGAATAGACAATCTTGCGCTCCTGATGCTCATAGGAGCCTTCCGCTTCAATGATTGTGGCGCCATGGTTACTGTTCTTAGAAATCACCTCATACACCCGCCTTGCATGATTTGTCACCACCAAAAGTGTATGCTGGCGATACTGCTTGAAGAGCGTGCGGAGAACCTGCGTGGAAGTATACTGGAAAATAATCGAGTACAGCGCCTTTTCCCAGCCAAACAGCAATCCGGCAACCACCAGAAGCACCGCATTAAATCCCAGAATAATGTTAAAAGAATCCACGCCCTTTCTCTCCGACAAAAAGATGCCGATAAAATCCGTTCCTCCTGTCGTCGCATTCATCAGCAGACACATACTAATGGCAAAACCATTGATAATTCCGCCAAATACACTGATCAGCAGTGTGTCATAAACGATTGCCTGAGATGGCAGAATATCTGTCAAAATATTGGTCAGCATAATACACAGGCAAGAATACAGTGTAAATTTCTTGCCGATATAGCGAAAGCCAATATAGATTGGAACCAGATTCAATATGAGATTGATCAATGTGTAAGGAAGCTCAAAACCAAAAAAAAGCTCTACGATCCGCTGGATCAAAAGGGTAAGTCCCGTAGCACCGCCCGGATACAGTCCCCCCGTCCGAACAAAGGTCTTGATGTTCAGCGCCATGACTACCGACGCTGCACAAATCACAACAATTCGTTTTGAATCCTCCTTGAAATTAAATTTCATACGTATTTTCCTCCATATCTCTACTTCGTGCAAATGGTATTTCTATGCACTATATTGTATATTCTACCACACTCCCATACGAAATTCTACATTTAAAATATTTGTTCTCAGAGTACGGCAAAAGCGAGATGTTATTATATATCTACCAGAATCAAGTCCGGTCCAATCTGTCTGATACAGTTGTATGGTATCGCTATCACAGAATCATCTGTAAGCATCGACCAAAACCCTTTACAGCCCGGGACAATAATTTTGCAGATGCACCCTTTGCATTCATCAATCTCCAAGTCACAGACATGTCCAAGCCTTCTGCAATCCTTGATACATATTACTTCCTTTTTTTTCAGTTCTTTGTAGGTTACCATAAAAAATCCTCTTTGAACGTGGCACATTTCTTTATTATATGCACCACGCTCAAAAAGGACTCTACACCGCAAACTCAATCTCGGTGATATCTGCAATCTCTTCTGCATTTTTCGCAAGCAGCAGCATATAACTTCCCGCATCGACTTTAAAGCTGTGAGACGCTTCATCGTAATATGTAAAGGCCTCCCTCTCAAGCATGAGTGTCACTTCCCTCGTCTCACCTGCCTCAAGATAAATTTTCTCAAATGCTTTCAATTCCTTTGCTGCCTTTCTGACTTTTGGCCGCTTGTCTGCCACATATATCTGTGCAACCGCGGCTCCGGCACGATCGCCAATATTAGAGAGATCAAAGCGCACCTTCACTTCTTTGCTCTCCGCCGTATCCTCAATCACTTCCGCCCGAATACCCGTCATCACAAAGTCCGTGTAAGACAATCCATATCCAAACGGGAATGCTGTCTCGACATCATAGGTGTCATAATAGCGATACCCCACATAGATATCTTCGCCATAATTTACGTTATCTTCCCCGGGGAATTCTCCAAGAACCACTGCCGGGCAGTCCTTTTCGCTGACGGGAAACGTTTCTGGCAAGTGTCCCGATGGGTTGAACTCTCCGAACAAAACTTCCGCGAGGGCAATACCGCCCTCCATGCCCGCATACCAGCTAAAGACAAGGGCATTCACATCTTCAATCCACGCGCTCATATCCACAGGGGAGCCTGCCACAAGCGTCACTACTGTATCCGGCCGCACCTTTAGCAGTTCCGCGATCAGTCTGTCCTGGTCATATGGAAGTTTCATGTCTGTCCTGTCCTGCCCTTCTGTGTCATAGTCGTGCGTCAGTCCTCCCACAAAGATGACTGCGTCGGCATCCTGCGCCGCTTCCAGGGCTTCCTGCAGGTACTTTTCGTTCATTTCCATTTGATGCGTTTCCTTTATCTCCAGTTCTGGTGTCGCTTGTGTCATTCCGCCACTCTGATTAAGGCTGTCCACCTGACCATTCTCGCTATCGCCTGTGTTTGCCCAAATATTCCCAATGTCTTCGTTAAAATATCCTGGCTTGTATACAACCTCTGTATTCCCGCCCAGAAGCATCTGAATCCCCATGAGCGGTGTAATTTCATACAACGCCTTGATTTCGGCACTTCCACCGCCAGGAGCATGTTTTCTGTTCGCATTTTCGCCAACCACAAGCAGTCTTTTCATTTTTCTCTTGTCCAGTGGCAGAAGCTCCTTATCGTTCTTTAACAGTACGACAGACTCTCTCGCCGTCTGCCGCAATGCTGCCTTATCATTATAATCATTGTATCCACCCGCGCTGCGCTCTCCGTCGAGCATATGGAGCCTGTTCATAACATTCAAAATATGGCGAACTTTCTCATCAATCTTTGCAAGTGCTGTCTTCCTGTCCACCGCTCCATTCTCAATCATTCCAATCAACGGGTCCGCCATAAAATATGCATCAAAATCATTCGTGACAGACATTTCCATGTCAATCCCATTCATAAGGGCTTCCCTGGTATCATGGACACCTCCCCAATCGGATACCATGATACCCGCAAATCCCCACTCCTTGCGCAAAATCTCATTTAGAAGATATTCATGGTGACAGCAGTGCCTGCCGCGAAGCTTATTGTACGCCCCCATGATTCCCTTCACCTTTCCCCTCCTGACTGCCGCCTCAAAACCAGGCAGGTAGATTTCGCGAAGTGCGCGCTCACTCACCTCCACATTCACATCAAGGCGCCTTGTCTCCTGATTATTTACTGCAAAATGCTTGACACACGCAGAGACATCGTTTTCTTCAATCCCCTGCACAATCGGTACTACCATCTCAGAGACAAGGTATGGGTCCTCGCCCATGTACTCAAAATTTCGCCCACACAACGGCGTGCGCATAATATTGATCCCTGGTGCAAGAATCATATCTTTGCCGCGTCCTCTGGCTTCCTTGCCGAGCAGCTTTCCAGTCGAATAGGCAAGCGCTCTGTTCCATGTTGCCGCCAGCGCTGCATTGCAGGGAAGGTATGACACATCGTCGCAGTTTAGTCCGATCTCCTTCCACGTGTCGTTTTCAAAATCTTTTCTGACGCCTCTTGGACCATCTGAGGTCTTAAAAGGCGGAATTCCTAATCGCTCTACACCTTTCGTTGTAAAAAAACCGTCTCCGTGAATCATACCTACCTTCTCCTGCAAGGTAAGCTGTGATATCAGCTTCTCAATTTTTTCTTTTGTCACTGCCCTTTGTCCCCCTTTCCTGTATTACTTGATGTCTTTGACAAATGAATTCTTACGACAGTATTCAGAACGATTGAAAAAACAAACAATAACAGTCCAAGCAGCTGTGACACCGCGATCTGTGTGCCTGGTATCAAAAGCCGGTCGGTACGAATGCCCTCGATAACGAAACGGCCGATGCCATATCCCCCAAGGTATAGCAGACACATCTGTCCGTGATATTTTTTCCGCTTGTGATATAAGAGCATCAATATCAAAATTCCGAGATTCCAGACACTCTCGTACAGAAAAGTCGGATGCACCTGTATGAAATTCACATCTCCCATCAAAGCCATGCCGTCAAGCTGCGACTGCGTGATATCCCATGGGCGCACTGCATCAACAGGGAGTCTCATGGCAAACAGAGAATCCGTATAGCCGCCAAATACTTCCCTGTTAAAAAAGTTTCCCCAGCGGCCGAGAATCTGTCCAAGAATCAAACCATATACACCACAATCACCAATCTGATAAGGCGAGAGCTTCTTTACTCTGCTGTATACAAAGAGTGTAAGAAAAGCTGCAATCACAGCACCATATATGGCAAGGCCTCCCTGCCTGAGATTTAAAATGCTTAAAAGGTTATTCTTATACGTGTCCCATGAAAAGGCCACATAGTAAATCCTTGCTCCAATTACCGAAAAGATAACCGCATAAATGCCAAAATCCCATATAATATCTGTGTCCATTCCCTCAGCCTTTGCCATCCGCTCTGCCATCAGCACTCCAAGAATGATTCCGATGCCGATAACCACACCATAAAATGCAATATGAAAACCAAACACAGAGAAGCTGTCCGGCAGATTTTCCAGATAAATTCCAAGATGCGGAAAGGCGATATCATTTACTCCCATTGTATCAGGCATGTCCATTTACCTCGCTAATCTATTTTCTCTAAACATTAAACCGGAAAAGAATTACATCCCCGTCTTTTACTACATAATCCTTGCCCTCCAGGCCAACAAGCCCCTTGTCTCTCGCCGCTGCAAGCGATCCGTTCTCCAACAAATCTTTGTAATTGACAACCTCTGCCCGAATAAATCCGCGCTCAAAATCCGTGTGAATCTTTCCGGCTGCCTGTGGTGCCTTGGTGCCAACCCTGATCGTCCACGCACGGCACTCGTCCTCTCCTGCGGTGAGAAAGCTGATGAGTCCCAGCAGGCGATAGCTTGCCGCAATCAGCTTGTCAAGCCCGGATTCCTTTAAGCCTAAATCCTCCAAAAACATTGTCTTCTCGTCATCGTCAAGTTCCGCAATCTCCTGCTCAATCTGTGCACAGATCACAAAAACCTCAAAATGTTCAGACGCCGCATACTCGCGGACAGCCCTGACACCTTCGTTGTCCGCACCATCGTTTGCGAGATCATCCTCCGCCACATTTGCCGCAAAGATAACTGGCTTATCTGTCAGAAGATGATACCCATTTCTCCATACAATCTCTTCTTCATCCTCTGTCTCAAAGCTCTTTGCCAGCTTTCCTTCTTCCAGATGCGCCTTGATGCGCTCGGCCAGTGCAAGCTCCTTGGCCTGCGTCTTATCGTTTTTAGCTCCTCTTGAAACTTTTGCAATGCGCCTTTCAAGGATCTCAATATCAGAAAAGATAAGCTCTATGTTAATCGTTTCAATATCTCTTAACGGACTGATGCTCCCATCCACATGGACAATGTTCGAATCCTCGAAGCATCGCACCACATGAATGATCGCGTCAACCTCGCGGATGTTGGCAAGAAACTGGTTGCCAAGTCCCTCTCCTTTGGAGGCACCCTTCACAAGTCCTGCAATATCGACAAATTCAATCACAGCAGGCGTTACCTTCTTCGTGTGGTAAAGCTCACCGAGAAGCTTAATCCGCTCATCCGGCACTGCCACAACACCCACGTTGGGGTCAATCGTACAGAATGGATAATTTGCCGATTCCGCACCTGCTTTTGTCAATGAATTAAATAATGTACTCTTACCTACATTCGGGAGTCCGACGATTCCTAGTTTCATTTCTATCTATATCCTCCTTAAAAACCTTAATTTTATACGCTTTTTGAAAATCTATATTTTTTTCGCACCAATTATGTATCAATATATATCATTTTGCATGTTCGAGAAGCTTCTGAAGAACTTTCGGCTGCATCCCCGTTTCATTTCTTTTCTGGAAAGAAAAAGAGTCCAACACAGATAAACATTATATCATAGCAGGCACTCTTTCTTCAACAGTATTTTGAAACAATTCGTTATTTCGGATTTTAATGACTGTAAAAAATTTCCACCTGTGCGGTTGAACATAGGGGCATCCGGAAATCAAAAATAGTATCCAT
>CAMWXE010000063.1 GCA_947178145.1 uncultured Lachnospiraceae bacterium
TCAGATAGGCTGACATGGTGTATGTATCTGATTTCTCGTCCAGTTCACTGATACGCAGCAGTTTCCTTTTCGTGGTCTTGCTTACCGTTTCACCCCTGACTGACTCTTTTTGGTAAATTCCACCGCGTTCTTATTTAAAAATTCGCCACATCCTGATTCTTCGGACAGGAAAAACCGGAAAGCACTCTGGCAAGCATTGGCTCTCCGGCTTTATCATCATTTCCTAATGCCAGATAATCACGAATGTTGATATAAAAAAACTTATCATTGATCTGCATTCGCTTTCTCCCATTCTTTCATGAATTTTCTCAGTTCCTCTTCCCCTTTGATCTGCCTTGCAGCCACAGGAGTACGGACAGGACGGTTCTTGGCAGATTCTTCAATCGCATTGACGAACATCTCCACCTGTTCCTTGCCGGAAATGACAAAATTCTTTGTGATACTTGAAGTTGCCATAATAAACACCTCCTTTGTTAGTATGGTTCTTCCGTTACAATTCATACTTTTCAATCTCTATTTTATTATTTTATATCGGTTAATGCAACAAAACATTTTAAGAATTTTCTATAACTTTTTCCGCTTGCTATCCCGCCTTGCCGCTTCCAGGCCGTCCATGCCGCCCATGTTGATATCCAGGAAAACGATGCCGCACTCCCGTATGTAATCCATATCCCCGCAAAGCTCCGCACCAGAGCCGTATTCCCTTATCAGTTTCTGCCTTTTTATTTCTTTCTGTTATTCTCTCTTTTATTTCATCAGAAGCCTCAAAGCCCTTTGTCACCTCATGCAAATCCTCTTTAATTTTCTCTTCAAATGTCGGACAGCGAATTTTCTTTCCTATCTCCCGCACAAATACAGCGGATTAAAATCGAATATTCTAAATAATGTCTCCGCAATCCCGCCGCTTTCCACGGCATTTTCTTATCTTGACGAATCCCCGTTCCTGCTTTATAGTTTTCAGTGTAACTGATTGGACAAAAAAAGAGAAAGAACCCACCTTCCAAAGCTGTTCTTTCTCTTACCACCCAGAGCACCTGCCATTCGGGACCGATCGTATCCCAGACGTGTGGCGTTGGTGCAGCTGATACTACCATGATACGAGAAAAATCCCTTTTTTGCAAGTTAATCCGTATTAAATCTTCATCTAAATCCCTTTTTGATTCCTTTATGGAAGGATTCCGCCCGGAACTTAGGACCTGTCCATGCTGCGGCGCTAAGGGTTCCTGCCGTATCCATGCCTGTTATGGCCGTTCCATCACTGACTTCATCAACGGGAAAACTGTCCGTCATGAGCTCTGTATCATGCGCCTTGTCTGCTCCTGTGGGCATACACATGCCATCCTTCCGGATTTTATCATCCCTTACTCCGGATACGGACTGTTCTTTATCCTCCGTGTTCTTGCGGAGTACTTTGCGACACCGAGTTTCTGCAATCCCCATTGTCGTTTCTTAGGTACTTTCCATTGCTTCCAGATGATTACACGCAGTCTTGTTTACCTGTGCTATCCCCTGCTGGATTACTCTGTCCATAACTGTTGGTATCCCCAGTTTTCTTTTACTCCCGTTTGGCTTGGGTATTTCTACCCTTCTTACTGGTTGCGGCTTATAACTCCTTTTCCTAATCTGCTCTCTGATACTGTCCCAGTTTTTACGGATATATCCGTCAAGTTCTTCCATCTCCATGCCGTCCACGCTCACCAATAATGGAATCGCCCGTTCTATTTATCAATTCTTCGCAGCAGAATATTACACATAGCAATAGCTAAGGCAAAAATCAAAAGGAATAGCAAAAGGCTTTCAAACTTAAAAACGCTCTCTGTCATCAGTTTATATCCCAATGAGGCCGGAAATAGTTTTCCTATTGTTTGAAACGCCTTTGGAAGCAGTTCCATCGGAAACATAATTCCAGACAGCATGGTAGAAGGTAAAAAAACAATAATAGAAAACATGGAAGTTTTCGCCTGGTCTTTTACCGCCAGACCAATTATACTGGCAATACTAAGCGATACCGCAATAAAAATAGCAAGGCTGATGAAGTACATCCCCGGATTTTCCGGTATTTCAGCTTGAAAAATAAGCGGTGCGGCAATATATAAAATAATGCTCATAAGGAACAAATGAATATATGCTGAAATATTGGTTAAAGCAAGACCGAGATATAATGAAACACCATTCGCTTTGTAAACCTTTTTAATATCGCTTCCATAAATTTCAACAAGAGAGGGCGGCAGACCGATCAATGCCCCCATTGTCACACCAAATACAGTCATTGACTGAATAAGCGTATATCTCGCTTCCGGCATGACTGATGTAAAAATACCGCCCATAATTACAAAGAACAAAAGCGGCACGATATAGCAGGTGATAAGTAACGTCTTACTCCTTATATCTAACTTCCATTGTAAAGAAATCCCGTACAAAAAAGCTCCCATTGTTACTCCCCCTTTGCAATTTTGATAAAGTGCTGTTCCAGTGAACCGCGGTCTATCTGAATATCCATGATCGTTTCTCCTTTTTCTTTGTACTGCATAAGCAGCGAAAGTATAGAGTCCCCGATATTTTCGGATTCATACTTTTCCGTTCCGCTTTCAGTTTGAATTGTGATATTATAATGCTTTCCGATTGTTTCGCCCAGCTGTTCGACAGTCCCGATAAAGGCAATTTTGCCGCCGGAAAGAATCGCAATCCGGTCACATAAATTTTCAACTTCTGTCATATCATGGCTTGCTAATATGATTGTCTTTCCCATTGCTTTTAACTGCCGGATCTGCTCATGCAGAGATATCTGTCCCTCAACATCAAGCCCTGCGGTTGGTTCATCAAGAAACAGAATATCTGGATTTCGTGTCAATGCAAGTGCCAGATGAAGCCGCCGCTTTTGCCCGGTTGATAATTGATGGTACTGTTTTTTTGCAAGTTCATAGATACCAAGAGCGTCAAGCATTGTTTTATCAAGGGATGCCTTATTCCATTTCGCAACCAGTTTTACAGCTTCCAGTGCTTTCATATGATTCGGCAAAGAAGCCGACTGTAATTGAATTCCTATTATTCCATTCATCGTGACGCTTCCGCTGTCATATTTTCTTAAACCCTCGATACATTCGAGAGATGTGGTTTTTCCTGCCCCATTTATGCCGAGTAAAGCAAAAATTTCTCCCTGCTGTACGCAAAAATCTAAACCGTTCAGTACAATGCGGGTTCCATAACTTTTTGTTAGGTTACTAATTTTTATAGCCTCATTCATTCTGTTTCCTCCTTAAATGGGTCAACGCCTAAACGGGAAAAATAAAAACCTAATGCCTGCTCAATATATCTGTTAGCAGCATCCAATTTCTCTTTCCATTCATGGTCTGTATTTTGAAATTGCCCTAATTCGATGAGTTTGGGAAGCATACTCATATCTCCTCCTGTGAATTCTGTGATCATATTCCAGTAGGCTTTTGCAAAATTCTGCCCCTCATCACTATCCGCAGGAACACCTGCATTTTGAAGTCTTATTGCTTCGTCTTGAAGCTGCATGAAAGTGTCCAGAAATGCCATTCCGCTGTCTTTATCAAAATGGCTGCGGATATGGTCCAGAACCTGGTCATCAAAATGTTTAATCAGCCAATAGAAATCATTTTTCATCTGCAAATTAACAATAATATCGGCGTATTTTTTGAAGTCGACTGACTGCATCTGAAGGACTTCCTCCCGCAACACTTCCAGTTCCCTCAACGATTCAGACAGGCTTTCTATTTTTTGTCTGACAACGGCCGCCTGCTCCATTAAAACATCCGCAATCTCAGCCGGTGTATCAAGCGGAATAAGCCGGTTCTTAATATCATCCAAAGAAAAACCTAAATGTTTGAGGGACAAAATCTGATGAAGCTTTACGATGTCTTTATCTGTATATAATCTTCGACCTCCCTCACTCATGGCAGACGGGGATAGCAAACCCTCTCTGTCGTAATGTTGTAATGTCCGTACAGTAACGTCCATCTTTCCTGCAACTTCACCAACGGTCATATAACCTTGTGGTATAGCTTTTTGTTTATCCATGTCACACCTCCTCAAACAGTATATCTCATTACGCCGCGTCACAAGCAAGCATTTTTGCGAAAATTTTGAATAGCTTTGCCGAAAAAGCGCCCCCGCTGATGAAGTTTCTAAGAATGTTATTGATACGCGGTTGAAATGTAAAAAAACAGGCAGAATCTGCCTGTCTTCCTTTATAAAAACTCCCTGATATCCAGCGTCAGTTTCTCCTCAATATTGATCAGCCGTTTCGCGATATCCTTGGACTTCTCATCTGCTGCCTTGTACTGGTTCAGATACTTGTGCAGTGTCTTGACACCCATGTTGCAGCCGTCTGTCATCAGGTCCGCGATCGTGTGGTCGGACTCATTCATGACGAGCTTCATATTCGTCTTCATCCACGACATGCCCTTTGCCATGACATTCGGCTCCTTCCCGTCGTCGTGGTACTCTGTGAGCAGTGCCTGTATGTCTCCCTGCAGTTTTTCGTGTTTTGCCTTGCAGTCTTCCAGACATTTTCGCAGCTTGTCGTGGCTCACATACTCCATGACTTCGTCAATCGACGACACGCCCATCTTGATTCCCGCATCGCACTCCCGCAAAAGCCTGATTGTATCCTGTTCGATCATTCCTTTATGCCTCCTGATTTTAGTGATATACTCCCGGCTCCTCGCATATTCAAACACATCCGGCTCCGGGAATAACTATGGTTTCATAAAATCAGTATCTCCATCTGTGCAGAATTTATCCGCAGTACCTACTTTCTGCGGAATGTCTGAAACATTCCGATTATCATCAGTGCGATTGCAAGAATCTGTATCACGTGTCTAAACATATGCGGCATTACATCCATCAACAAAAGCCCGCATACATTGAGCATACATCCGACTGCCCACAGGACAGACATGCATTTTTTGCTAATACCTGTCATTTTTTCCTCCAATCCCGCAATGATGACATTCAGTCTGATTACCGCATTCATCAGACCAGCCAGAATCGCGGTCAGCAAAATCGCAAAAATGTATCCCAGCTTAACCCCTTGTGATGCTCCCATATAAATCTCAAAAAACACAAGGAGCATCTCCACGATCGTCACTGCCTTGAACATCCTGCGTATTTTTTTGTAATGTTCGATGCTGGAAGCGCAATCTGTATACAGCTCAAACTTTCCTTCGGAAGCCTTTTTGCGCAGTATCACCCAATACCCCCATGTCTGGACAATCTCAATGCCTGCATCCTGCATCAATTCCCTGTAATCGCTGCTGACAGAAAACAACCGGTCACTGAAATCAACCTGATAGACAAACGCACCTTTTTCGCACGATTCAAAACTGAAAAATCCGGCAAAAAATCGGTTCACCGCCCATCCGTCCGCCGCCATCCGGTTCAGCCATGCTGTCTCTGCGTCCTTGTCAAAGTACAAACGAAATTTTATCATTTCCTGATTCCTCCCCCTTATTTCCCCTTCATCAGCTCTGCGTTTCGCAACAATTCTTCCAGCCGCATTCTCTCCGCCTCAAAAATCTCTTTTCCCAAGTCTGTGATGATATATTCCTTTTTCTTTCTGGATTCAGTGTCGACACTGTAGATGTCAATCCACTTCTTTTTCTGAAGCGTCTGTATCGCACCGTACAGCGTCCCTGCACCTAACACGACGCGCCCGTTCGTCAGCTGTTCTACCTCCTGAATGATTCCGTAGCCGTGATTCGGTTTCCTCACCGCCAGGAGAATATAATAGACAGCTTCCGTCAGCGGATTCTCTTTTTCTCCCATAAGCTCACCCCGTTTCAGATTTTTGTCCTTTTTTAATGCATATTCGGGGAAATTATGGTGTCACGGCCGGCTTTCCATCCTTGTCAAGCAAGGGTGTAAAACCTGCTGCATTTCCGTTCCTGTGAAACACATAATTGACACCTGTTTCTGTGTCAACCCATATTTCAACCACATCAACCATTCCCTGACTGTAAACTTTCTTAAAACGATCCATACTGATTCCTCCTATTCATCGTCTCTCGATATATCGTCAACTGATATATTCTGTATTCAATATATCAGTTGACGATATATTTGTCAAGAAAAAAATCAGGAAACCTTTCCTGATTTTTTTCTAATCATTTCTACTCGTACTCCGGCTTAAAATACACTATATTGGTGGTCCTCTGCGCTGTCATGTAGGCAAGCTCCATTCCGTACGCTGTGTACTCCCTGGGAATAAAGCAGATCACTTCCTTTCTGATTGTGTCGCCCGGCTCGATTCTGTCCTGCTCCAAAATCGATAAATCGCAGACGCTGCGCTCGATTCCCTGATAATTTTCAAACCTGCCACTCTCCATGGTCGAATATAGCCGAAGCGGATAGTCGAGCGCCATTGACGGTATTCTGTCGTTATCTTCCAATTTGGCATCACCGGCTATCAGAATCTCATACTGCAGTAACACGCATTGCCCCCCGTCAGTCTCCAACATGCCAAACGGCTCCTTGATTTCCCTGACTTCAACATAATGGTTGATGTGCTCCCTGATCTCATCCGCATCCCTGATGACCTGCGTGAAACGGACGTAAGCATCCATTGCGCTGCCCTGTTCCGTGAAAATATTAATCTTCGCCCACTCGTTCAACGGAAGAGGCATGTACTTTTCCGTAAAGACATTGTAATACTCGATTCCGTTCTCCTGCGTCTTTTTCAGAATACGCGCAAAGTCGTAGGGTTCCGGCACGAGATCTCCGTCTGCCTCGGCTGCAAGCTCCTTTTCTACAGCCTGTGTCGCTTCTTCTGTATGCTCTCCATTCTCATCATTCCTGCTTTCCTGTCCCGGCTCGCTCCCCTCATTTCCAACAGCTGGACTCCCAATCGTACACCCTGTCACTCCCAGCAGCAAAATACATGCCAGCACTGCTGTACCTGCGTGCTGCTTTCTCCGCGCTGCGATCAGTGTGATGCGTTTCTTTAGCTCCTGCTTTCCTCCGTTCATTCCAGAGGCACCTGTAAATAACCTCATACTGTCCCTCCCTCCTGCTCCAAACAGAATCAATGTCTCTCCGTAAGCCCTGCGCTCCTTTGTATCATATGTTCTGGTCACACTCTCATCACAGGCAAACTCGCTGTCACGTCCCGACAGCAGCGCCGCCAGCCAGACAAGCGGATGATACCAGTACAAAATGATGCACAGACAGCGCAGCACCGCCCATATGTGATCTCCGTGTCTGTAGTGTGTGTACTCGTGTTCCAGCACGTAACTGCACTGATCCGGTTCCATCTGTGCCTTTGGCAGATAAATTGCCGGACGCACAACACCGAAAAGGCACGGTGTGCTGATTTCCTCTGTCTGATATACCGAAATGGTTCCGCGCCCTGCAATCTTCTGGAACTTCCCGTCCGTTTCCAGCAGCCGCCTGCTCTTTCGCAGTCTTTTTGCAAAATGAAGACTGCTGCCTGCAAACACCGCTGCACAGATCATACCGCCGGCAATCCAGATTCCTTTGAGCCAGATGCCTTCTAACCACAGTTCCTTCACCCACAATTCTTTCGCCCGCCGTTCTCCCGCCAACTGTTCCCGCGCCTGACCTTCCTTCTCCTGTCCCGCCTCTGATACCGCTGTTGGAGCTGCGGCATTCTGGCCTGTACCATCCATTTGACTCTGCTCCTGCTCATTGAGTGCCTGATTTTCCTGTTCAGACGCGTCTGTATGGTTGGCAGCATTCTCCTGACGATTGTTTTGCGCCTGTCTCCACACTTCACCTGTATTCACATCGGACTCTGCTGCGTCCTGCATACCATAATCGCCGCCCGGCTGCAGATTGTCCTGTCCTCCTGCTCCGCTCCCGTTTTCTGTCTCTGCTGCCCTGTAAACCACATGAAAGACATTTAATATCTGAAACGAATTGGAGACCTCCCCAAAGGACGCCAGCAGGTAAATGCCCACGACCAGCCACACTGCATAGCATACACGTTTTGATATTCTGTTGTAAAATATGGCGCGGAGCAGCAATACCAGCACCAGAAAAATCGTTGTCGAAACGAGCTGCCCAAACGATTTATTTCCTGTCATGCCCTCCCTCCAATCCTTCTAAAATGTCATATAATTCCTGAATCTCTTCCTTTGTGAAATCCCTCTTTTTTACCAGGGTGCTCATCATCATACTCACGGAACCTTTGTAAACGCGCGACAGCAGATTCTCTGTCTCCGCCAGCGCCGCCTCCTCGCGCCTGAGCCTGGGATAATACTGCCTTGCCTTTCCACCATCCTCATAATAAATGATGCCTTTGTCCACCATTCTGCCAAGCAGCGTATTGACTGTGCTCTTGCTCCAGCCGGGATCTTCTTCCAGGGAGTGAAACAGCTGCATGATCGTCCTCGGCTGCTGCTCCCATAACTTCTCCATAATAATCCACTCGCTCTGTCCCAAAATCGTATTCCCCATCGCTATCAACTCCTGTCTTATTTTGTATTACAAATGTCAACTATATTCTCATCATACCATTATGTATTACAAATGTCAACTATTTTATCTTTCTTTTCCGCTGCCGCATCTTTTCCCGAAATATACAACCCAATACTGTAAAAATAAGCCTCAACAACCGAAGTTGTCGGGGCTTATCCTTTCAGCTTACCAATTTTTTAACCTTTTACACCGCCGAGTGTCACGCCTGCGATAATGTATTTTGAAAGGAATAGATATACAAGAATGATCGGCACAATCGCAACCATGATCATCATGTATATTTTTCCCATATCGCGATTCATATAATCGGCGCCCCGAAGGAGTGCGATCAAAATCGGCACCGTCATCTTTTCCTTGGACTGTATCACAAGTGCAGGAACGAAGTAATTGTTCCACGAACCTACAAAAGTAAATATCGCCTGTACTGCTATCGCTGGTTTCATAATGGGAATCACGATCTGGTTAAATGTCCGAAACTCCTTTGAACCGTCAATTCTTGCGGCTTCTACCAGAGAAAGCGGGAGCGACGACTGCAGATAACTGTACATAAAGTAAAATACAGACGGTGATGCGATCGATGGGATGATCAGCGGAAGAAGGGAGTCATACATACCCATATTGGTGATCAGGCGCAGAAACCCCATTGCTGTGACCTGCGTTGGCATGACAAGGATCGCCATGATGAAGGTAAATGCAAACTTCTTTAACTTAAAGTCATACGCATAGAGTCCATAAGCCGTCAATGCTGAGAAATAGGTGCAGATCGCTGCAGAACAGGTGGAAACGATCAGGCTGTTTATGATACCGCGCACCATTGGAAAGGTTCCGTCATTTGCTACACTTCTGAAATTTTCCATAAGATGGCTTCCAGGCAGCGCCGAAAACCCTCTCTGCAGCTCTGCATGGGAACGTGTCGCATTGACAAGCAGTATATAAAAGAAAAACAGACACATAAATGACAAAATAACAAGTAACACATGTGCAAAAACAGTACGAAAACCATTATATCCCTTTGATTTCATTCCCTTATCCCCTTTCCGCCTTTTTTCTCTTTTTTGCTGCTGCCTTGGAGCCATCCGGATCATCGTCATTTGTTATGCGGTATACGATAAAGCAAAGGATACCGCTGACAATAAACAGGTAAACAGACAGGGCTCCTGCCATACCATAGTTCTTGCTCTTCAAGTGATTGTTGAGGAACATGATCAATGTAGTAGATGTTCGGTCTGGATTCCCCTGTCCATTTGTCAAAATCTGAGGTACATCGAACATCTGAAGACCACCTATAATCGATGTGATCAGTGTATAGGCAAGAATCGGACGAATCATTGGGAGCGTTATGTAGAAAAATCTCTGTAAACTATTGCAGCCATCAATTTCAGAAGCCTCAAAGATGTCAGGGCTGATACCCATGATCGCCGCCATGAGCATGATTGTCGTATTTCCAAACCACATCAGGAAGTTCATCACACCGATCAGGGATCTTGTGCCAAATGCAGTCGCCAAAAAATCAACCGGACTGTCGATTATTCCCAGCGACAGCAGAATGGAATTGACTGGCCCCTTGTTTGAAAACAGGGTAAAGAACAGCATCGAAAACGCAGACGCCATAATTAAATTAGGCAGATAAATGACTACCTTGAAAAACTGCTGCCCACGAATCTTTAGCCGCGCATCCACAAACCATGACGCGAGCAGCAGGGCAATCACAATCTGCGGAACAAAACCAATCAGCCACAGAACCAGTGTATTTCCCGCATACTTCAGCATATCAGACTGCAGCAGACTGCCATAATTGTCCATACCTATAAAATTAGGCCCAATCTGTTTTAGTCCTGAACGATAATATTCAAAAAAACTGTACCGGATTGTATCCACCAACGGAATCAGTGAAAATATAAAGAAACTTACAAAAAACGGAAGAATAAAAATATATCCCCACTTAGAATAATCTATCTTTTTGCGTTTTTGTTTCATAAGCTACCACTCCCTCCTTTTTTAATACTGCAGTACACAAATGCACTGCACAAATGCACTGCAGTCGACGGTTCTTATTCCGGCCACTGAATCTCTGTGATTTCGGGATAACGCTCCCTGATCGCTGTCTCAAAGTTCTCTTTTGCCTTGTCATAGTCAACCTGACCCTTCAGATAGTCTTTAAACGCATTCTGAATCTGCTCTACGCAGCCCTGGTCATATGCTGACAGCGGAGCCATCTCGATGCTGTCTGCACTGGGTGTAAAGTACGTATACGGATTCTGTCCGCCGAGGAAATCTGATGCGAAGCTGTCATCCCCTGCCGCTGCCTGCATAACAGATTTTGCGTTGGTAAAATCTGCATACTTCTTTGAAATTATTGTCAGATTGTCCTGATTACCTGTCAGCGCAAGGATGATGTCCTTTACGATGCCTGGGTTATCTGTACCCTCCGCTGCAAGCACAAAAGTTCCACCCCAGTTATAGGACAGCGGAGCATTTGTGACAGCCCATGAGCCTTCCTCACCGTCCCAATTGGGTTTCACCTGCGTGTCGATTGCCCATGCCGGAAACAGGAATGCAAATACCTTAGAGCTGGAACTCATCGCTGTAAACCAGTCAGCATTCCACTGTCCTGATACAGCCGGATCAAAATAACCTGCATCCATCCATTCCTTGGAATCCTTTACCCAGTCAAGGATCTTCTGATCTACCTTAATCACGGTCTCTCCTGGTGCAACCCATGGCTGTGACATGCTGTTGCTGTATGTCCGGAACGTGTCGTCGCAGCATGAGAATGTATAATATCCCTTTGCCTTGAGTTCCTCGGCAGTTGTTTTCATGGCTGCCCAGTCTGCGGTCTTCTTACCAATCTCCACAGGATCATCCGTGCCGAAAACTTCCCTTGCAATATCGCGGCGGTATACTAAAACGCCCGGGCACGCCTGCCATGTGGATGCGCGCATCACACCGTTCTGGTCACTGGCAATTGTCTTTGTAAACTCGAACTGGTCTGCCAGATCCGTATCCGGATTGATTCCCAGTGCTTCCAGTGTCATCGCAGCATCAATATCCGCATCTGTATACTTGACAACATAGTCGATCTCCGCCGCAAAGATGTCAACCTTATCATCATCCGCCACAGATAACTGGGCACCCAGCGCCTCATCAAGCTTATCCTGGTACACGCCGTCCTGGTTTGGATTGATGATCCAGCGGATCACTCTCCCGTCTTTTAAGGTAGATGTCGTACCATCCTCAGAGGTACTCTCAATCTCCGGATATACAGCTGTAATACGATTGCGAAGCTCCTCGTTAAAGCTGTAAATGTTGATGACCTGACCTTCCTCGCCTGCCGGTTCTGCCGTGTCGCCGTCTGCCGCTGTATTGCTTCCTGTTGACGCCGCATTCTGTGAATTACTGTTTCCACTGCATCCTGCAAGTACTGTCGCCAGCACGGTTATTGCCAGAAGGCTGCTAACTATTTTTTTCTTCATTTTAATTCCTCCCTGCCATCATATTTGTTTTTGGTTTCTTTGCAGTTGTTATGTCTGCTTTACAATATCCAGTATAGTGTTTTCATAACTTTACTTATATAAAATCAGTTGCATAAATATCAAAATCATGACATAATTAAAAAAGATTAAATTTTTATGAAAGGTATACGATACATATGAATAACTTGCGGAACGAATGGTACTCACATGAGCTGTCAGACTGTGAGTCAGAAAAATATCACCGACCTATGGAGGAAGAATTTTCTTTTTATACTGCTGTCAAAAACGGAGATATGGAATTTGTCAGAAAAAATCTAAATAGCGGAGATTTTGCAAATCCCGATGGAATGGGCGTACTTTCCAAAAATCCACTGACAAACATAAAATATCATTTTGTTGTCACGGTCGCAATCGTCACCCGCCAGTGCGTTGAAGGCGGCCTCGAGCTTGAACAGGCATATCGTCTCAGCGACTTCTATATTCTGAAAATGGATTCCTGTCAGACAGTAAAAGCAATTGTCGATCTTCACAAGGATATGATACTGGACTTTACCGGCAAAATGCTTGTACTTCAGAAAAATGCCATTATCTCCAAACCCATCGTGCAATGCACGGACTACATATACAGTCATATCAACGAGCGCATCACCATAAATGAGCTCGCCGGCTACACGGAGCTGTCACCAAGTTATCTGTCACGCCTCTTTAAACAAAATCTTGGCATATCCGTCAGCGACTATATCCGTGAGAAAAAAATCGAGAAGGCGGAAAACCTTCTCAAATACTCTGATATCAGCCTGATCGAGATCGCAAACTACCTCGCCTTTTCCTCGCAAAGTCACTTTATACAGACCTTTGAAAAATATGTCGGGCTCACTCCCAAAAAATACCGCGACAGACACTACCGGAAAACATGGTAGCCCGGAATCCTCTGCGACCTCCGGGCTGCCGTATACCGGTGTAATCTGTGGCATTTTATGACATGATCAGTTCTACTTCATTATCTTTCCCAAGAAGCTGCACCGGAATATAATTTCCGTCCAGCTTCGTGCCGTTTACAGTCAGCGATTTACAGCCCGACTCGGCATGATTGGGATTCTTTACCACGATATGAAGGTGCTTTCCCCTGAAATCCTTCTCGATCTCGAAACCGTCCCACTCCTTTGGTATGGAAGGTGCTACCTGCAGTCCCTCAAAGTCAGGACGCATGCCAAGAATCCCCTCCACACATCCCACCATAACAGTAGATGCCGTTCCAGTCAGCCAGTGTACATGGGAGCGTCCGAAGTGCGGACTTGCTTTTCCTTCCGTAAACTGTCCATAGCAATATGGTTCCATCCTGCGGATTTCCGCCCTGTCGTTCCAGGCAGCCGGCGCATTCTCTTTGAAATAGGAAAACGCTCTCTCCCCATGTCCTCGGAGCGCTTCCGCGAGAATGATCCATCCCTGTGCCTGTGAGAAAATGCCGGAATTTTCCTTGACGCCCGCATTGTAAATAACTGCAAGCGCACCATCAAAAGCCCTGAGATGATATGGTGGATCCATAAGCATCAGACCGTATTCCGTGTTCAGTCGCTCATGCACCATATCCAGTACCCTGTCAGCCTGCTCGTCTGTGGCAAGTCCGCTGATGACAGCCCAGCTCTGTGGATTCAGCCATATATTTGCCTCCTTGTCAGTGCGTTTTCCAATAATCTCACCTTTCTCCGTAAAACCCCTGATAAACCTGTCCTTATCCCAGCAATTTCTCTGTATCAGCCCTTCAAGCTCTTTTTGCTTTTTATCCAGAAATGCAATATAGTCCTTGTCATTCTTATACACGGCAAATTTCCTGAGAATTGTCATCGCATAGTAATACTGTAATGCCACAAAAGAGGACTCCCCGTCTTTTCCCAGTCGCAAACAGTCATTCCAGTCTGCATAAAGCCCTGCCGGCATTCCATGTGGTCCCAGATGATTCATGGAAAAGCCGATGGCACGCTTGAGGTGTTCATAAACGGTTCCTTCCTCCTTGTTGGCAAACGGAATCACTTCGTCCATGAATGAGAGATCTCCCGATTCTGATACATATTTGTAAACCGTAGGAAATAACCACAGTGCATCATCCGCCCTGTATGCGGGGTGTCCGGTTTCCTGTACGTAGGAAGCATCATCCGGCGTGTCCTCATGTCCCGGATTGTGTGTGAATTTTACAAGCGGAAGTCCGCCGCCGTTGTCGACCTGCGCCGAGAGCATGAAACGAATTTTATCAGCTGCCATCTCAGGCGCTAGGTGAATCACACCCTGAATATCCTGCACAGTGTCACGGTAGCCATACCCGTTCCGAAGACCACAGTAGATAAATGAGGCCGCACGTGACCATATAAAGGTCATGAAACAGTTATATGCATTCCATGTATTAATCATTGTATTAAATGACGCATCTGGTGTCTTTACCTGAAAATGTGACAGCTTCCCATGCCAATAAGCGATAAGTTCATTCCGTTCCTCTGCGCAGATTTCCGGCGGATTCTGATAGTTCTCCAATATCCTGTCAGCCTCATCCTTCTCTTTCATTCCCAGTATAAACGCAATCTCTTTTGTCTCACCCGCCGCAAGTGTAAATGCTGCCGTGAGTGCCCCGCATCCGTTTTCGTTATAGCTTAATTCCCCTCCAAGATCTCCGCTGACGACCCCTGTGGGATTCCCATAATTATGATAGCGCCCGATAAACTTCTCCTTATCTCCACAGTAAGAATCCACCTCTGCCCCCGCCAGTCCGAAGAAACGATCGTGCGCATGCTTGTGATCCACTTCCTCTCCGTCCTTCAGCGCATCAAGATTGCCATGAATTGTCTGTCGGATACAATTATTATCATATGACGTTCTCGTGATAAACAGGGAATATTGAAGGTTTATCTGATCCTGCTCATAGTTGTTGTTGTTCGTAAACTCTGCGTAACCAGTGACATTCAGACTCCTTGCTGATCCGGAATTGTTTGTCACTTTCAGGTTCCACACCTCATGGGACTTGCCAAGCGGCACATAGTATAACACCTCAGAATGAATATCACTGTAGTCCGCCTCCATTCTTGTATATCCCGTCCCGTGATGGCACCTGCTGCGATACGTCTCCAAATCCTTTCCGACAGGCTGCCATGATGCAGACCAGTAATCTCCGCTGTCATTGTCCCTGATATATATGTAACGCCCCGGCTGGTCAAAATTGTTAAACACATACCGCAAAATCCTGCCGTTTGCCCCTGATTTTGCAAAACTGTAACCGCCTGCATTGTTAGAAATGACTGCACCGTATTCGGGAGAGCCAAGGTAATTTGCCCACGGAGCCGGTGTATCGGGTCTCGTGATCACATATTCTCTTTTCTCATCGTCAAAGTAACCATACTGCATTGTTTTATTGTCCTCCTAAACTCCCAATGTTACATCAATTACATGTACCGTATTATCAAGCGCCTCTATGCTCTCCCTGCTGAGACAGCACACATCTGTCCCGGTTTTCAGTTCTTTATCATCACACACAGCTTCCACAATCCGATACGCTCCATAAGGGTGTTTCCCTAGATTATGGTACCTGATGAGGAAAGTCTTTTTCAGGAAATCCAGCTTTATAGCGGCAATCCCGTCCGCATCAAACTGTTCTGCCATCAGTTTCGGAACAAGCGTCAAATTCCCAAGGTTTCCCCTGACCCCATACACCTCTGTAATCATTGTCAGCATAAACCAGCTTGCTGCCCCTGTCAGATAATGGTACATCCCGCGTCCGTCTGCATCAAAATACTCAGGTATTCCCGGATAGATCTTGCTCGTCTCAAAATCCATGGCAGTTGATAACAGTGTGTGAAGCGCTTTGTACCCTTCCTTTACAAAACCCTGCCTATACAGGGCATTTGCATACATAACCGTCATATGGGAAAACACTGCTCCGTTCTCCTTCTCACCATAGGCAAAACCAAACATTCGGCCAAGATCAAATTTGTCTTCATCAAACCTGGTATTCAGCCGGTACCCTCCGGTTTTTTCTTTGTAGAGGTATCTGTCAGCACTCTGACAGATTTTCCCTGTCATCTCTGCATCAGCTGTTCCGCTCATAATTGCAAATACCTGGCTTGTGAGCATCATGCGCACATTATCGCCATGAACGCCTTCCACCTGACGCCCGTTATTGTCATAATAGCCGTTGAACCAGCCGTTCCCTTCCCTGCCTGTCACCCACTCGCTGCGCCTGATATGTTCCATCATCCACTCTGCCTTTTCCCTGAGATTCTGCGCCAGGTCTTCGACAGATACCAGTATTGTCCTGCCGGAAACATCGTGCGTGCAGGTTTTCACATATTGGTCTAAGATTGTCCGTTTCCACACCGGTTCGTCGTATTTGTGCATATTACCCGCAAGCAGAATAGCGATTTCCTCCGCCAGCTCCAGTTGTTTCTTATTTGTAGTGTCCCTGTATTTTTCAAGATAATCTGCCAGACTCTTGAAATTGTATGCATAGGCGCTCGTGAAGGCCACACTCTCGCCCCTGTCCGGCGCCATGTCGAGCGCATCATTCCAGTCTGCATTGCGGAGCCGGATATGATTGTGTTCTCCGACCTCGTAAAATGCGCAAAGATGCTGTAACAGAATATGTTCGGCAATACTTCCGCTATAGACTTCCCCTTCCCGCGTTTTCTGTCGCATGCCATAGTCCTCATTCCACTCACTGTCGGCATCCTGCCCCCTCCGTATCTGGCGGTCCTTAAAATATGATACTTTTTCACTCAGGATATCAATGTCGCCTGTCTGATCTATATACAGCTTTGTTGTGAGAAACGGCCAGAAGCCATGATCCATCCAGACACGTGTAATGCTGTTTCTGTCTGCCTTGAACTCTCCCTGCTTTTCCCCGATAATTGTCGCGTTGGTTCCGTCCATCCGCACTCCGCCGTAATTGTCTACAATCATCTGCCGCACTCCGTCCGGATTCATGAACAGCAGTGACAGGCAGTCCTGCCAGAGATCGCGCCATCCCCTTCCACCCTTTCCGTAATCATGATACGGAAGGAAAGAACATCCATACAGCCGTCTCAATATCGGCTGAAAACAAATCCACCGCAGATAACTGTCCTCTTTCTTGCTTCCTGTCTGAAAGGACACATTCACTTTCTCCTGCCAATAATTCTTCATATCCTCCAGTGCCGCATTCACCTTATCCTCATTGTCATACTCCTCCACAACACGCCGCATCTTTGCCATATCCTCATCCGCACCAATGATAATTGTATATGAAGCCTTCCCTCCTGTCCCAAGTTCGACACTGCGGAATTTAAAACCGCCAAGCGCCTCTTTTCCCTCAATATGAACGCCTGCCGTTACACCCTCCTGATTATTCTTTACCGCCAAAGGAGCGATCAGGCTTCCTCCCTCTCCGATAAAATTTTCCGTGACAGGAAAAAACTGCTCGGGAGCTGCACCGTCTCCTGTCACACCATATACAAAATATGTAATCCTGTTCTTCTGGTGTCCTCTCTCGTCAAAGGAAAGTTTCGGCCTGACCTCGACGCCCTGCTCTGTCACTGCAATCTGATGCAGGAGGGAGGTTACATGCCGATGATCCCTTATATTGTCAGCGCTCCTTGCGTAGATTGGAACAGCTGCAATCGGCACAATTTCCCGGGCATCTTCTGAGATATTTTCGATGACTACATGCATAATTTCCACATTGTATTTAAGCGGCACAAAACTTGTAACCTCTGATTTTAGCTGGTATCTGAGAGACTTCCTGGACACCGTCTGCCACATAAATCCCGCCTCGATACTGCATTCGTCCTGTCTTGCCGTGTGCCTGTCACATTCCGCCTCTGCCGATGCACCTGTGGCAGACCACGCGCCCGCCCCCTCCATATAACACCAGAAGTTCCTGGAAGATTTATTGTTATGCAGATTCTCGCTGCTTACCGGCTCCAGTATAAAAGTATTCTGATCAAGTTTGCTGTCCCCCGCAAAATTTGGTGTCACACTCGACTTTATCCCCTGCTCGCCAGCTGTCGGAAAGTATAGATAGGTATAATTATCAGGGTGGTCCAACGTGAAAATTTCATTCCCATGTGTAAAATTGATATTTTTCATACAAAACTCCTCCATTTGCCCTGCGCAATCTGTATCACTTATTTTCCTACAGATCCTTAGTTCCTTATATCTGATATGAGTATATCGCAACCTGAACAGGGCAAAAATCATTTTCATAGTAAAAATATCATTTTCATGACACAATTCAACAACAATAACACTCTTTCCTTTTTGGAATATACTATATAAAATCCGCAAACCTCTGTCAAAAGGAATCACACCATGCCAAATGCAAAGCTTGAAAACCTCCTCAATCTCGCCCTCTCTGCGACCGAAGCTGAAATGCAAAAATCCCAGGTTCTAGGCACAGGCTACACCCCTGCCACCAGAACCTGGGAATTAATCGTCAAATATCACGGACCACTCGAGCGTCTCGAATCAGAAGTAATCCACATCGAACCCCTGATTAACGGCTATGCCATCGCTACAGTGCGGGAAGACTTCGTGGACGCCTTCGCAGACCTAGACGAAGTCGAGTTTGTCGAAAAGCCCAAACGCCTGTACTTTGAGTAAACGATACAGACTTTCCTATAAAACAATGCTCCGCTGGCTTAGGAACTATCTGCTTTCTGTGCAGCTAACTTCACTGCTGCCCAAAGCAGCTGCCGTGATGTTGTCGTAATACAACACACCGCTCACCATGCCATTTTCAATCGCCTGACTATCTGCAATCGCATTTACCCACAAGCCAACGGAAGTGATATCTGCCCGGTCATTGACAAGTCCGCCTGCCGGATTGCCTGCGATATCTCTCGCCACAAAACATTGAAAAGGAATCGTGACCAGAACAGGAGTCGTTCCCGCTTCCGCATAGTCCTTGTTCTCATTTAGATAATACTCATAAGTATTGCCGCCTGCTGTTATCTGGATAACCGTCTTTTGCAGTTTTCCATCCGGAACAGTCCAGAATCTCAGTGCATCACAGTCTGTCCAATCCACTTCCTTGGAAATCGTAGCCCCGGCCCATCCGTCAGAGGTCTCCGTATAAGCAAACTTCATAACATAATCGCCTTCATAGCTGTAATCCTTTGACAGACTGAGCGCAATGCTGCTGCCGCTCGCCTTGTTAAGCGTCCAGCTCTTCGTCAACATATCGTCAACCCCATAATAGTTCTCAAAACTGTCTATCTCATATGGGTCTCTCTCTGCCTCTCCAATATTGAATATTGCCCGGACTGTATCAAACGTTGTCCCATTGATAACGAGGCTGATTTCTCCTACTGTCTCACCGAGACTTTGTAAATCACTCTCAGATAATACTGCAGCTGCATAGCCATCCGCAATCTGTGCTTCCAGGATTTTTATTCCGTCACTGCCCTTGCATACAAAAGTAATCTGATCGGATGCGTCCATACCGGTAACTTTGGCTCTGAGCGTAGCTGCATCCAGAACTCTGCTGCCCGATACCGGTACTACGATGTAACCGCTTTTGCTGATTGCTGCATCAGCATGGACAGACAGGGATTTTATCTGGCCCAATGCCTGCTGCTGGTTGACTGCAAAAATACTGCTGTTCTCGTTAAAGAAACGGATAAAATCATCCATCATCTCATGGCCATGTTTCGTTTGGTCTTCCTTCACAGACTTGACATACGGCGTATAAAAACCGTCCTTTTCGCTGAAGTTAGCCCATACCAGATAGTATGAAGCACTGCTCTTCTTTACCACATCCAATATCTCGCGATACCAGTCGCGTCTCTCATTCCCTTGTTTTAACAGGGCAGTCTGATTATCGCCGTCTGCTGCATCACGTGCCGCTCCGGTCTCTGTCACTGCCACAAGCTTGCCGTGCGCACTCGCAAAGCGCTCCACAATATTTAATTCATTTGAAAAATTTGCGATAAACGCATCGCCTTCTGCCGGATTGCTGTGATACATATCAAAACCGACCATATCTACATAACCGTCGCCCGGATAGCGCTCTGCATACTCTTCCACACTGGCCGCCTCGGAACCCGGACCATATACATAGATAAAGTTATGCACGTTTTTCTCATCTCTCAGATATTCTACTGTATACCTGAATACATTCTTATATGTCTCTGAGTCACAAAATGCTGCTCCCCACCAGAACCAGCTGCCTGTATTCTCATGGAACGGGCGGAACAATACCGCTCCATCTACGCGGTGCGCATAGTCGGCAACCATGTCCAGATAGGCTGTAAATGCTGCATGATAAGCTCCTCCTGGAAGAATCTGGTTCATGACATCTCCCGTCAGGGTATTGGGTGAGTATCCGGAAAAGTCATACATTGCATAGCTTGGCCCGCCTGATACTCCAGTTTGTGATACCACACTAAAGTTTGGCATATGCAATGACAATGTCGCAATCGCACCATTTCTGATGTTGTAATTTGTCAGTGCTGCCGCGGCGATAACATCCTTCTCAATCTGCGTTGGCACTGCTGCAATCTGCCCGGAAACACTGCCATACGCATCATCAAGCGTTTCCATCTCAGCAAGATAACGCTCTGCCGAATATTCATTTCCAGTCAGTGCAAGCCCATCAAGCCCGATTACTCCCGCATAGGAGCCAACCACATCCATGGTATCGGAGCAGGACAAACTACTGCTGCCTGCCTTATGGCTGGTATTGTTCTGCTGTCCAAAAATGACACTGTCTGTATTGCCAACTGCCTGCAGATACGCATATATCTGCTTTGCGCTGTCTGTGGCATTGCCGTCCGCAAGTGTGATCCCTGCCGCAATAGTGCTGTTTCCTGCCCCCGTATTCAGTGTACTGCCCTGAACAGAAAGCTGCATATTTTGACCGGTCACTTTCTCTGTTGCATCAACATAGATATCCTCCTCCAGCTGCTTTGCTTCTCTGAGCAGTGATATATTATCCAGGTAGATTACACCCTTATAGTCTGTCTCACAGCCGATTACGCCGATTGTGATATTCTGCTTTATATCCGCATCATCAAACTCCATTTTAAAGTGTACGATTTTAAAGCCATCTGCATAATCCTCGGCAGTATCTGTATTCACTGGTGCGTCTACACTAACCTCATCACCACCATTGGAAAATAATTTAATCTTAAAACTTCCCTGACGCATAAATGATGGATTATAGATAAAATCAAAGTTAATTGCATTTGCACCTGCGGCCACAAAATCATCATTCCAATAAGACACTTTGATTTCGCTCCATGAAACGTCTGTATCTTTGGAATAGTCTACATTTACTGCGAGTGCCTGATACTGCTCATTCCATTCAACGCTGTTAGCTCCCTGATTCTGATAGTCGTCTTCATCATTATGATACCAACCATCAAAACCATTTATAGTTACTGAAGAACCCTCATCACTCTGGCTCTCTTTTGTCAAAGAACCCTCTTCCCCTTCGCTCTCACCTGACACTGAAGTTTCTGTCTCGTTTTCCTGCTGCACTTCACTTGCATAGGCAATATTTCCTGCTATACTGCAGGGAGACATTGCCAGGGCACAGGCTAAACCAACTGAAAACAGCGTTGCTATTTGTTTTTTCTTCATGCGCATTCCTCCTACACGATTTTGAACAATTTACTACCATCAATTAATTCAGCCCAATACTGCATTCATTTTAAAGCAATATTAGGTAAAATTAATTCTAACTTTATCTTATATTTTAAGCTAATAAATGTCAATTATTAACTAAAAAATCGGCTTTTTACACATATTTTAGCGCCTTTTAGTCTCTTTCAAGTAATTATTCTTGTCATTTTTTTCCAATACATTCCCTAAGCCTCCTTTCTCACACAGGTATATTTGAATTTGAAATACAAAAATCCCAAGCTCCAGAAACAGAATCGCCAGAACTTGGGAAATTATTACATTGATTTAAAATTGCAGATGTCTATATCCTGAGCAAATTGCTTAACGATACACAACCGAATTCCATCTCAATTCGTTTTTAAGTGAACGTATATTTGTATTGTTGTCGATCACGACAGCCTCGATGCCCATCGCATCCGCCCAGTCTACCATCTGCTCGACAGTCAGATCATAAGAGAATGCTGTGTGATGTGCGCCGCCCGCCAGAATCCACGCCTCCGCGCCCACCGTGAGATTGGGCTGCGGTGTCCAGAACGCAGTTGCAACCGGAAGCTTCGGCATCGGCTTCTCCACCTTCTTGCAGTCAACTGCATTGATGATCAGGCGGAAACGATTGCCGAGATCGATCAGGGATGTTGCCACAGCCGGACCTGTCTTTGATGTAAATACAAGCCTTGCCGGATCTTCCCTGTTGCCCATGGACAGCGGACATACCTTGATCGAGATATCGCCCTCTGCGATGCTCGGACATACCTCCAGCATATGCGCCTGCAGGATGCCTTCCTTGCCCGGCACGAAATTGTATGTGTAATCCTCCATAAAGGAAGTACCCTTTGCGTCCTTGACATTGGAAGCCATAATCTTCATCAGACGAACCATGGCAGCCGTCTTCCAGTCTCCCTCGCCGCCGAATCCATAACCTTTTTCCATCAGGCGCTGGATCGCAAGTCCCGGAAGCTGCTTCAATCCGCCAAGCATACCGAAATGTGTAACGATTGCGTGGTAATCCCGCTCCTCGAGGAACTTCTCCATTCCGATCTCGATGCCGGCCTGCACTTCGACATGTCTCCTGAACTCCGCGTCATCCCTGCCCTCTGTCAGAATCTTGTACCTGCTGTAATACTCGTCCGTCAGGTT
Organism: uncultured Lachnospiraceae bacterium; assembly: GCA_947178145.1. Taxonomy (GTDB): domain Bacteria; phylum Bacillota; class Clostridia; order Lachnospirales; family Lachnospiraceae; genus COE1. The sequence continues at coordinate 22,713 of CAMWXE010000063.1, forward strand.
CTTGATATCCGCAGCGGATACCGCATCGACATACTCTGCCAGATCGTTGACATTGTAGTGATCGATCTCCCAGCCAAACTTGATCTGTGCCTCAACCTTGTCACCCTCGGTAACAGCCACATTGTTCATGTTATCGCCAAAACGGCACACTCTGATATGGGAGGACTCCATCAAACCTACCGCAGTCACCATCCACTGTGCGATCTTTCTGACCACCTCCGGATTCTGCCAATGACCAACCACAATCTTTCTCTCGATGCCCATGCGGCTCACGATATGACCATACTCGCGGTCGCCGTGCGCTGACTGGTTCTCGTTCATGAAATCCATATCGATCGTATCATACGGAATCTCCTCGTTAAACTGCGTGTGGAAATGCATCAGCGGCTTTCTGTACTCCTGCAGACCGAGAATCCAGGACTTTGCCGGTGAGAATGTATGCATCCATGTGATGACACCCGCGCACTCCTCGTCGGCGTTCGCCTCGTTAAAGGTCTTTCTAATCACTGCGTTTGTGATCAAGGTTGGCTTCCACACCACCTCATAAGGCAGCAGACCGGATTTGTTGAGCCCCTCCACGATAATCTTTGAGTGCTCTGCCACGTTCCTGAGACACTCGTCACCATATAAATCCTGTGAACCTGTCGCAAACCAAAACTTGTAATTTTTTCCTGTTTTCATATTAACCCTCCGATTACGTATTTTATATTATATTTTTATCATAAAATGCGAAAAGAAACAACATTTATTTTATCTAAAAATAAAATATTTTATTATGCATTAAATACAAAAGTCAACACCCCACAAAAAAGAATGTCCAGCGGCTATTCATGAAAATATGCTATCATTGTGCTACTTCTCGGAAAAACAGTACGGATGCCATGAAACGCATCATCACTACTATATCAATTGAATCTTGACGGAAATAACAGCAGGGTCTACAAAAAATATTGGGATAATTCTACTGTTCACTTTGTCGAAACAGATGTATAAATACTCCTTTCGAAACTGTAGGAAAATAAATGGTACAGATTACTGAAAATCGCCATGCTACAACCTTGTCAGGTTATCACACAGCGATCTTGCCTTTCGAAATTTATGAAATTGTCTCCAAAGTATTGGCCTGGACTTCCTCCTCTGAAGAGGTACTTTTTTCATTACTCCAGTTCAACCGCCCATATCGCTTGCAGAGCTCGTGAATATCCTCTTTCAGCTCGTCTGTCAGTTCGTTTCCCTTTAACCGCCACTTCCAGTTCTCCCCCACTGTGGATGGTGTGTTGATACGGCAGGTATTGTCATAGCCCAGATAATCCTGCAACGGAATGACGCATAGATTTGCGCGGCTGCGCATCGCCATGCTGATCAGGGACTTGTACAGCAGTTTTTTCGGCGTATACTGGTCGCACAGATAGTCCCTCGCCGTCTCTAAGTCTTCCTTCGGGATACTGTCAAGCCAGCCCACAATCGTCTCATTGTCATGCGTCCCCGTATAGACAACACAGTTCTCTATGTAATTATGCGGCAGATAATCATTGGCGCTTCCCGAGTCGCGTGTATCAAATGCGAACTCCAGGACCTTCATGCCCGGGAAACCACTCTCCTGTACCAGCCTGCGCACCGAATCCGTCACAAAACCCAAATCCTCCGCGATCACTTCCTTCCAGCCAAGCGCACGCTCCATATGGCGGAACAGATCAATCCCCGGTCCTTTCTCCCAGTGGCCGTTCACCGCCGTCTCCTCTCCGTAAGGAATGGAATAGTACTCATCAAATCCCCGGAAATGGTCAATCCGCAGTACATCACAAAGCCGAAAACTGTATTCCAGCCTTGAAATCCACCACTGATACCCCGTCTGTCTGTGGTAATCCCAGCGGTACAGCGGATTTCCCCACAACTGCCCGTCAGCAGAAAAACCATCAGGCGGACAGCCTGCCACAGCCACCGGCAGATTCTCCTCGTCAAGCTGGAACAGTTCCGGGTGCGCCCATACATCTGCACTGTCCATCGACACATAGATCGGGATATCGCCGATCAGCCGAATTCCATTTTCATTGGCGTAATCTTTCAGCTCTCTCCACTGCTTCTGGAACATATACTGCAAATACTGCTGGAACTCAATGTCAAAATACAGCTCTCTTCTGTAATAATCCAGGGCATTTCCCCATCGAAAGCGGATGTCTTCCGCCCACTCCGTCCACGGCACACCGCCGAACCGGTCTTTCACTGCCATAAACAACGCATAATCCGACAGCCACCACCGATTGTCTTCCACAAATCGGAGATACTCAGGATTATGGCTGACATCACTCCGCTCATAGGCCTTTCGCAACAGCGGGTAACGACTCTCATACATCTTACCATAGTCAATAGTTCCCGGCTTTTCCCCAAAATCTGCCTCGTCACACTCTTCCTCTGTCAGCACGCCTTCCTCAATCAGCGCTTCCAGACTGATAAAATAGGGATTACCCGCATAGGTGGAAAATGACTGATACGGTGAATCCCCATAACTGGTAGGTCCCAGCGGCAATATCTGCCAATAGCTCTGCCCTGCCTCTTTCAGCCAGTCCACAAACTCGTACGCACTCTTGGAAAAACACCCAATACCGTACTTTGACGGCAGACTGGTAACCGGCAATAAAATTCCTGCTCCTCTTTCCATTACAATAATTCTCCTTTTATATAACAGAATGTACTTCTATCATATATATTGTAACAATACTGTCCCAAAAATGCAATTGGATAATCTTATTTCTCATTTAGAAACCAAGGACCTGTTATCATTTATCTGTTCTTTCAATGATGTCCATGGGAACCGGAATGTTCACCCATATGTTGTGTTGTATGGTCTTCTGTCTCACCGGAATCATTATGCCCCTGACAGGTTCTGATCCTGTCCTGGATCTCCCCCATAGTCATACTGTGGCAGTCCTCCACAGTAATGCTGGCATCATACTGCGCCAGCTCCAGAAAAGCCCTGTATTTTCCGAAGGACATCTCATGCTGGTGCGCCTCATCCATACAGGCTGCATCGCTGCTGTATGTCTGTGCACCTAATGCCTGCAAACTGTCGTTCGCGTTAATCTGTTCCAGCATCGCGTCTGAGTGCTCAGAGATCACTGTCACCACCAGCTGCGAATCCCGGTTCAAAAAACGGCTGTAATAGGCATCCTGCAGCAGCCGGTCGATCGCCTGCTGATATGAAATATTTTTCAGCGGGACATGATTCAGGATATCCTGCCCGTCCTCGTTGTAGCCCTTGGCTGACACTACTCTGTCGAAACAATTGACGGCAAGCTCGATGGAAGGATTCACGTCAATGCTGATGTATGAAACTGGTCTGCTGTACACAGCATAGCCACCTGCCCCGGCCAGCAAAAAGATACAGATGACAGCCATGACATACCGCAGGGCTGCGTACGGTTTCCGCTGAAAACTGCCGCGGCCCTGCTTTGCCCGCTGTGCCTCCAGATACTGCAGGGTGTTTTGTTTCATCTCCTCTGTCGCCCGTATGTTCTCCATACTCTTCTGAATCCCGTTCTGCGCACCACTCATGACCACTCACCTCCCAACTTTTCCCGCAGGATATCTTTTGCCCTGGAAAGCCATGTATACACTGTGTTCTCCTTTTTTCCAAGAATCTTTGCAATCTCCACTGCCGTGTACTCCTCGTAATAAAACAGGTAGATTACATCCCGGTACTTTTCAGGAAGCTTCAGGACAGCCTCCAAAACCTCATTCGACGGATTGTCCAGCACCACGCTCTCCTCCGCCAGCACATCAAGCGGAACCCATTTTTTGCGTGACAGGGCGCGCAGCCAGTCGGTGCAGGCGTTGATGGTCACGCGCACAAACCATGCTTTCTCGTGCTCGCTGCTCGCAAAAGAACCTTCATACAATAAATATTTCATATATACATTCTGAAATACATCCTCTGTGTCATGCCTGTTCTTCAGATGTACAAAACAGATTCTCCGCACCATATCTGCATAAGCGTCCATGACACGGTTCACGTCTCCTGCGCTCTTCAAAAGTTTCCCCCCTCATCTGCCGCCACCGCCAAACTGCCTCTCATTCAAAAAGAGCTGCCGGGAAATGAAATCATTCTCCGACAACCCCTCCTGACTTTTCACCCTGCATTCTCACAATTTTCAAAACATCTGTTCTTGTTCGCAGTGGTCCGATACCCAAAATAAATGTTCAGTGATGATGACTGCTGTGATGTCCTGTCCCGCTGTAGCAGTAAGTATCCGTGTGATGCACTGTCCCGTCGCAGTCCGCACCAAGCTGGCACACGCCGTCCACATCGCAGCTGCCATCCGCATAGCAGACCGGTGCAGGATTCTGCACAACTGCCCTGTGTCCCCTCCCGTGATGCGCATACGCCACATTCGACGAACTTCCTGCCACGATTGCCGTCAAAACCATCACTGCCGCTATTTTTGTTACATTTTTCCGCATGTTGATTCCCTCCGTTTTGAGAATGCACACGCGAAGATTCTCCCAGTGGTTCCGCGCATACATTCCGTCTGATTTCCTGTTTCATAAATAATACGCGCGAAAGAAGGGAATCCTTTCAATTATTTTATTTTTTTCTGTTCACCGGCGAAAGCGTGCTGGAGGAACTAAGAAACTGTCAAAAAATTACTCATGACAATTACTTGTCACAAGTAATTTATGAACAGTTCCTAATGCCAATCGAAAATACGCTGTATCAACGCCTCAACATCCGCTTTTCCTCTTAATGCTTCGTACCAGCGTTTTGGAATATTGTGAAATCCGTAGAGAATCCCGGCCAGACCGCCAGTGACGCACGCTGTCGTGTCTGTGTCGTCGCCCAGCATAATGGCCCGCTTTACAGCGTCCTCATAACCTGCAGCGCTTCCCATGATCATAAAGGCACTGCGCAGGCAGTCCACCACATAACCGGAGCCGTTTCCTATCCACGATTCCCCTGGCCGTATACTCCATTCCAGTTCCTGTTCATATATCGGCATTTCCCGATAAATCTCTCTCAAAACAGAAACTGCCTTATCAAGTGCCGGTCTGAAATCCGCTCCGGCCAGCAAAAAGCGCGCAGCCAGACAATACAGTGCACAGCAGACCTGATTGCACACATTACCATGCGTAATCAGGCATTGCCCGTGTGCATCCATCACCAGCTCCCGGTCTGTGCCCTTGTGCCAGAGCGCCAGCGGCAGCACCCTCATCAACGCGCCGTTTCCTTTGCCGTCTGGCCGCAGCATGCCGCATCTCTCCGGCTTTTCTCCTGCCCTGCAGGCATTCAGCGCCTCCCCGGTCTGTATACCAATGTCAAACACGACACCGTCTACAGCCCACTCGCCGTTCAGATACCATGCCAATAACCTGTCCGAGAAATCTTTCAGCACAAACGCGCCACAGGACACAAGGCTGTCCAACAGGCAAAGCGCCTGCGCGCCATCGTCCGACCATGTTCCCGGCCTCACACCCGAATGCGCCCTGCGAAATCCCAACGGCGGTTCCATCTCGATTATGTCATACGCCGGAATCTCTTCCGCAGCATGGAATTCATACGGAACTCCCAGTGCATCGCCGATCAGCAGCCCATATAGTCCGCCCCTCCACTTGTCATAGCTGTCCATTTGTTTTCCCCTCCTTTCCAGATTCCGATTGGGATTTTACAAAATCTAAGGAATTTAATATCTGTTTTTTTGCTGGGTATTTGGTTCAAAATTGTAATAGTACTGTGCCTGTGCACTCCACAGAGCATAATATTTCCCATCCAAGTCCTTAACAAGCTCCTCATGGGATCCTTCCTGCAAAACTTTCCCCTCGCCCAGCACAAGAATCCTGTCACACATACGGCAGGAGGATAAGCGATGGCTAATTGAAATCAAGGTTTTACCTTCTGTAATCTCACTAAAATTTTTATAAATTTCATATTCTGCATAAGGGTCTAAAGCCGCCGTCGGTTCATCGAGAACCATCAATTCTGCATCCTTATATACAGCCCTGGCTATCGCCGCCTTTTGCTGTTCACCGCCGGAGAGGTCTGCGCCATTCTCGTCAAAATCACTAAAAATCGACTGCCGGACTCCATTCTTCCACTGCAAAAGCTTCTCCTCTAATCCGGCCTTTGCAAGCGCTTCTTCCACTTTTGCCGCATCATAATCCCCGGATGCCGCAATATTCTCTCCCATAGAAAAAGGAAATAAAGAAAAATCCTGAAATACGGTAGCAATACAGGCAATATATTTCTCAAAAGGAATGTCTGCAATATCTGTTCCATTGAGTAAAATCTTCCCCTCCGAAGGATGATATAATCTGCAGATCAGCTTTATCAAAGTCGTTTTGCCAGACCCGTTTTCCCCCACGATTGCCAGTTTCTCCCCGGCATGGAGTTTTAGATTTATATTTTTCAAAACATAGACATCACTTTCTGGATAACGGAAACTAAGATTTTCAACTTCCAATTCTTCCAATGTCAGCGTACCATCATCTGTTATTTCGCCTCCTGCTTCCGGCATATCCATATACTGAAAAAATTTAATCAGATGTTCATTATTATTGCGGAGGTCTGTAATAATCTGTGCAATATGCGAAAGTGCTTCAATCACCATAGTTACCGCCGCATACAGCAATAGAATACTCCCTGTGCCAATCGCACCCTGCATCGCTATTTTCCCCGCCAAAAGGTAAATAACACAGCCACAGATACAGGAACTCATAAATTTAATTCCATCATACAAATTAGCGGCGTGCATCTCCTCCTCTTTTCCCTTTGCAAAGTGTTCATAACATTTCTCCTGACACTCCGACAGGATGAAATCATCTGGCTCATAAAGTCTGGCATCCAATGCTGCATTTTCATCTAACAAATACTCCCTGGTATAAAAATCGCCAAAGCTGATGTATTTAGAACCATGTTGAAAAACTTCAAAGTTTACATCAAACCTTTTCGATGAGGTTTTGCAGGTAATATAAGAACATATTGCTATAAGCAGTACAATAACAAGCATAAAAACGGCTGTATTCATGGCGCCGGAATTTTGTCTGATATCCCAGCAGATCAGCATATATAAATAGCGAAAAAATAAAATAACAGCAATGACAACGGTAGCCGAATTCTGAAACAATACATCCATATCCCAGTACAGACTTGCCATACCAGCCCCAGAAAGACTAATACTCCCTGTCACCTCATCTCTTAAGTTTCTGATACTGCTTTTCTCCAATTCTTCATAGCGAAGGCGATATGCTTTATCAGTCAGTACCAGTTCATGGCAGCTAAACAGACGTTGATAACCTACTTCTATCCTGCTGTCTTTTTGTGCTTTCCATGCACGCAGCAGAAACATGATACCAAGACCTGTAAAACAGATACACAATATCTTTCTATAATCTGCCTGCCCCAGCAATCCATCGATCATATAAGCTGACACTGCTGCTATGATAAAGGGAAGTATGGCGCTCAATATTCCTCTCACCAAAATTTGACGCATCTGCCCAGGCAAAATATTGCCAAACTCCTTGATTCCCCTGCGAATCAAAACAAGATCCTGCCTAAAAGTCCTATTATTTTTATTCATTTATATCGCCCCCGTTTCTTCTGCATAATATTTGCTCTGCACGCGGAACATATCTGCATACGCCCCGTTTTTCTCCATCAATTCCTCATGGGTTCCCATTTCTGTAATCCTGCCATTTTCCAGAAAAATAATCTGGTCACAAAATCTGGTGGAAGCCAGCCGATGCGACACAAAAAAAGAAGTTTTCCCTCTGGTCAGAGCATGATATTTCTGGTAAATTTCATTTTCCGAAATGGGGTCTAATGCAGCTGTGGGTTCATCCAAAATAAGCACGGCTGCATCCTTGTATAACGCCCTCGCTAACAAAAGCCTTTGCTCCTGCCCACCGGAAAACTCCACACCACCTGTCACTTTTTTTACCAATGGAGTTCTTTCCTGCTCTGGCAATGCCCTGACTTTTTCTTCTAATCCCACATTCTGTAATACCTCCCACATTCTTTTTTCCTCTTCAGAAAGCAACAATCCCGCCGAAACTGCCTGCTGGGAGTCAGAGTTTTTTCCGCCCTGTCCTGCCTTTTTCAACATAATATTTTCTGCAATACTCACTGGCAAGAATTTTGAATGTTGAAAGACGGCAGAAAAATTGGAATAGTAGGACCTTTTTTGTATTCCGGAAATATCTTTTCCATTCGCCAGAATTACCCCCTCGTCTGGAGTAAGCATACCGCATAATAATTTCATTAATGTGGATTTTCCTGCCCCATTCACACCAACAACTGCAATCTTCTCCCCAGCTTTTACACTGAGGTTCAAATCCTTTATCACAGGAATTACCTGCTCTCCATCCTCGTCCAGGATACGGTAAGAATAGTGCACATTTTGAAATTCAAAAGAAATTGGTGTCTGAAACTTATACTCCTCTGTTTTCTCTTCATCCTCCAGCAAATCCATAAACTCATAAAAATCACTGACATATCCGGACACTTCCTGATACCCCGACAAAGCATCGGCAATCTTTGTCAGCCAAATTCCAATACCGGATATAGCTGTAAAATACATGGCGAACTCTCCAATTGTCATTTGTGTATGCAAAAACAAATACAGCAGGAACAGATAACCGATGCCATCCCGAATCAATATCATTACTGCAGTAACCAGCATATGGAACATCTGCCATTTCTGAATATCGGATTCCACCTTACATTTTTTCTGAACCACCATATTGGTAATTTCCCGAAGCATGGGAATCATTGTATATACTCTGATATCTTTCGCCTCTTTTATGCCCTTTGTGCCGTATGCCATGTAATTCATTCTGCGGTCTGCCCTGGCTCTTTCCTCCTTATAGCTCTGCTTTTTCTTTTCCATTTTCAGTCCGATAAATAATTCAGCCAAAAACAGGGCACACAGAAACAAAAGCATTAATACATGAAGCTTTCCAACCACCAAAGAATACACCAGCAAGCCTGACACTGCTTCCAGTATTGCTTCTTCACTGCTTAGAAAATCCACCATTCCCCAATTGGGATCGCTGATCAATTGTCTTGCTTTCTCAATTTTTAATTTTCCTTCTCCGGAAAATAATGCTTCAAAATTCATAGACAGCATTTTCTTTTCCCACAAAGCATTTAATCTTCGATATAAAAATGTCTGGGAAATTTTTGTAATTTCATTTTGAAGAAACATATTTACCAAGGTGAAAGCAGTAAATACTGCCCCGGCAAACATCAGGTTTCTCACAAAATCACAAAATCTGACTTCTGCCTGCACTGCATCCAAAACGATTCTGGGGAATAGCATCAAGACTACCGACAAAGCAATTTGGACTGCTGCAGCCAAAACAGGTAATAGATTACTGTACCATTTATAATAGGCCAGTTCCTGACGCAAAAAGAAAAGCGCTTCCTTTTTTGCACGATTATTGAATTGATTCATAATAGTTCCTTTCTGATATCTGATATTTCTACAGTTCCTTACTATGACAACAAAAAAGCAGGGATTTCCCTGCAACAACATGAACACCATCAAAAGATATCAGAAAATAACGATCTATCTTAAGGTAGTGCCATGATTTGTACATGGGAAAGAATGAAAGCCCATACCTTCACCGCAAACGGATAAAGTGATTGAGCCCAAATAATAAGTACACAAATAAAAGCACATCTGTACTTCCTTCATGTGCCTTTTCCTTATTATCGCATTCTTCCACATGCACAAATCAACATGACACGTACCTTCCTTTTTCTTTTCTATGCTTATAATACCAAAATTGTAATTCTATGTCAATATTGAAGTTATCCAGTTACTGTTCACAGGCAATGTCATTAACTTAAGCCGCAAAAGCGTACATCCTGCAATTGGAATATATGGAAATATGTGGTTTCTCAGTTATGTTTTATCACAGAAATTGCTTAAGTAAATGACATTGGTTCACAGGTCAGGAATGGCTACAGTTCACACCCGGCAAATTTTGAAAAGAATTTTTTTTCTAGAAGTGTGAACTGCAACAATTTTTGCACACAAAATGCTAAAGGGCAAGCATTTTGGCGCATGATTCCCACTACTCATGTGGATATCTGAACAGTAACCAGGAATGCGCATATACTGCGCATTCCGTGAGAAAACGTATCCAATATAACAATTACAGCAAGTAATTATTTTCCCGGTTTGCAATCTGTAAACCGACTAATTTATAGGTTGCATATCCTCCTGTAACTAATGGTTCTGTCTTGCAAATCTCTTCCGCTTCTTCACGGCTCTCTGTTTTTAGGATATACATACCTGCCATACCCGGATAGCCTTTAAAGATACCGCAGATTTCCAGCTTTCCTTCATCGTCCAGCTTTCTTATGTTCTCAACATGTTCCATAACTACCTGTTTGGTCATTTTACGATAGGTCTTGCTTTTCTCAATCATCATCATGTACATCAATTTTTCCATACGTTTTCTCCTTTACATCGATAATATCCAAATCTGTGCTTATAGCTTCTTTCGTCTGCGTGTTCGTGCCCAAAGCAATACCCATACTCCATGCAATCCAGCTCATTGGCATAAGGAACTGTAGAAAAATAAGTGACACATCTTGACTTGTCTATTTCTCCGA
>CAMWXE010000064.1 GCA_947178145.1 uncultured Lachnospiraceae bacterium
TTTGGGTTTCCATTCCCTGCATTCTGGTTTCCATTCCCTGCATTCTGGTTTCCATGCCTTGCATTGCAGATATAATTACATCAAGTTTTTGACTATCTGTCATCGTATCCCTCCTCTTTAGAACTACAAGTTATTTGCTGTTTCTAATAGGATTCTATCATATTTCAACCACGTTGTCATTGAACTTGTAGTTAAAATGGGATAGGCTTAATACTCTTTCCCAACTGTCTCCACCCCATACTTCTCTTTAAACTCCGCCAAATCCTTATCATTCCTGATAAACATGACTTCCTCAAATTTTCCGGTATGGGTATCCTTGAATCCTGCAACACGCTCCCCGTTACATATGCTGCATTTCAATATCGGTATCTGCTTTTCTTTGTCGTATGACAATTTCTGTATCTGCGTTCTTTTCTTAAACATAGTTTCCCATTCCAGCATAGCTTATAACGATAATATTTTCTTCAAAATATTATAAATATCTGCCCTTGTCTCAGCGTTATTTGTATATTCCCTCGAAATCGTGGTTGCATTGCCCCTGTATTGTGATGCATTTGTCGAGATACACACAAACTGTCCCCACGGCAGCAGTGATACATCTTTGTAGTACACTTCCCAGATATCGTTCTTATTCCAGGTATATTTGCCGAGAAGAACGTTGTCTTTCTTGGAATAGTAGAATGTCACTGGATATTCCGAGTAATATATCATAACCGGACGATCATTGTAATAAGTATAAATCTCTTTGCCCGTGGAATCAAAAATCTCAGGGACGCCGTCGCCTGTCACATCAATCAGCGCAAATGTGTCACTGTAGCTCTCCATCTGTTCAAGCTGCATGCGGTAGGCTTCCGCAAAATCATCCAGATCGTCAAGAGCCTTCTGCTTCTCTGTCTTTGCAGGTTGAATCTGTGATACCATATAGGGCCCAGGTATATAGTAAGTACCATTCAAATCCACCTGGTAAAACCCGTTGTCTGTGATTCCAAAGACGCGCACATTTATAAATCGGTCAAGATATACCACCACGGGTGAAAACACATCCGGCGTTGCATAGACAGGCGTTCCTGACGTAGTGTACATCTCCACCATCCCAATCGGTGTCACGTTAAATGCATAGGCTGTAACAGGCGGCTTTATCGCCACAACTGACGCTACAGCCACCACCAGGGCCAAACAGAGCTTCAGCCTGTGCAGTATCGATTCCTTTTGTCGCTTCATAACTTATTCCCCCTACTGATAATTTTCTAAATCCTCTTCGTCCACAAAGACCTTATCACTTTCATCATAATGCTCACCGAGGCAGATATGGCGCAGAAAATCATTGAAGTCCTTATAGATTTGGCAGCCTCCGTACTGGCATACCCCCTCACGCAATTTCTCTGGCATGCCGCCATCCATAATACCTTCGCCATATTCATACCCAATATCATAAACCGATTCATGGTGCAGATAAAAAATATCTCCCTGCACAAGGTCATACAATATATAATACCCTTCATCAATTGCCCCGAGGTAAATGTATCCAGCCTCATGAAGCGCAGCGTCATAACCATTAATAAATTCATTTTCATGAAACTGTTTCAGCCACTCTGTCGCATTGGCCGCACTAATATTATGCCACTCCATATCCATAAGTGTACTAACGTCGTTGTCCAAGTCTACTGGTACATAGTCATTTTTCTCACGGGAAAATGTTCTATCCCAATCGCCAAACACATCTCCCAGAAAGCTAAGATACACTGTCGTATCCGGCAGCTGATAACTTTGCAGGAACTCTTTATACTGCTCAGGCAGTTTGTGGCCAAGTGACTTCTCGATTTCAAGCAAATCCTTGTCCGCAAGAGTCGATTTCTTCAATGGTTCCGGAAACAGCTGTGGTTCCCTTTCCTGCAATTTTTTCAAATATTCCTCCGCGATTGTCACATTTTTGTCCTCCTTTCCACTTCTCACATTACATTTTTACGATAAGTCTTTAAAATGAAACTCCTTCTTCCCAGAAGCATAGTCCGCAACAATCTGTCCATTTCCATAAAGCTTGTATTTATAGGTCAGAAGTCCCTCAAGCCCCACTGGACCTCTCGCGTGAATCTTCCCAGTGCTGATGCCTACCTCCGCGCCAAAACCATACCGGAAACCGTCTGAAAAGCGTGTGGAACAGTTCTGATACACTCCGGCAGAATCAACCATTCTCATGAAATGCTCCGCTGCCTCCTGATTCTCTGTGATAATACAGTCTGTGTGATGCGACCCATACTGATTGATATGTAAAATCGCTTCATCAATATTGGAAACCGTCTTTGCCGAGATAATCAGATCAAGATATTCCGTGGCAAAATCGGCATCTGCAGCCTGCTTACCATCGTATTGCTCTGCAATATCAGCAGTGGCTCGCAGCTCTATGTTGTGCGCATGAAACGCCTTGTTCAGACGCGGCATCAACGCGTCGACCGCATCCTTGTGCACCAACAGCGTTTCCACTGCATTGCACGCCGCTGTATACTGGGTCTTGGCATCGATAATAACGGGAATTGCTTTTTCGATGTCAAAATCTTTGTCGACATAAATGTGGCAAATGCCGTCTGCATGCCCCATTACCGGTATCTTGGTATTGTCCATAATATACTGTACAAAGGCATTGGAACCTCTTGGTATCAGCAGGTCGACTGACTCATGACACGCCAACAGCTCTGCGATTTCGTCCCGCTGCTCCGCCTGAAAGAGACAATTCTCCGGCAATCCGCTCTCAATTGCAGCCTGATAGATGAACTTAAACAATACTTTGTTCGTATGCTTTGTCTCGCTTCCGCCCTTTAAGATTGCACAGTTTCCACTTTTGATACACAGGGATGCAATCTGCACCAACGCATCTGGTCTTGCCTCAAAGATAACGCCGATCACCCCAATCGGGCATCTTTCCCTGACAAGTGTCAATCCCTCGTCAAGCTCCCGCACAAACTGTGTCTCATATACTTTATCGGCCAGCTGAATCAAATCCTCAATCCCCCTGATCACATCAGTAAGCTTTTGAGGGCTGAATTTAAGCCGCTTTACAACCGCCTCTGGAATATTATTTTTCTCCGCCTCCGCCAAATCCTGCTCATTTGCCCTGAAAATCTCATTCTGATTTGCAAGCAGCACTTTGGCAATCGCTGCAAGCGCCTGATTTCTTGTCTTGGCAGATTGGGAAGCCATCCGTGTACTGTCAAGCTTCATCGCCGCCGCCTTTTCCTTTATTGTCATAGATTCATTCCTCTCCATTCCACTGTCACCTTGTTCAAAAAGCCTGGCAAATCTTAGGCGCTGTCTTTTAACGCCTTAGATTTGTTTCGTTTTTTATATCCTTAAGAACGAATAAATAATTTCCTCTGTAACGATCTTATCCATCTTGATGTCATGCTTATCCCGTGGTATCTCATCCACAATCTGACAGGCAAACGCCAATGCCATGGTAGAAAGCTGCCGCTTATTCGCAAGAAATCTGTCGTAAAATCCCTTCCCATATCCGATTCGGTATCCTGATGTATCAAATGCTACACCAGGCAGAATTGCCAGCGTATCTTCCTTAGGATGAAACTGATAACGAGTGCGCATGTCCTCTCCTGGCTCAAGGATATCCCTATATCCTCTCTCCAGCTGTCTGATTGATATTACCTGATAAAATTCCATCGTGTTTGTCAGCTTGTCAACGCGAGGGAAATAGATCCTTTTTCTGTGTAAGAGGGCATCCTCAAATATTCCACGCGTCATCACCTCACGACAGTAATCCGCATAGAGCAGAATATTGTCTGCCTCCCTGTATTCAGGAGTTTTGATTACTTTCTGGACGATCGCCCCGCTCTTTGATATGGCCTCCTCGTCTGTCAGTCCTTTGCGGATTTCAAGTATGCTCTTCCTTATCTCAGCTTTGGTTTTCATCTCTTTACTCCACTATACACGCTTCACCTTTTCACCAAGGTTGGTAATACTTCCGTCCGCTTCCTGAATCGATATATTGTCAAGCTGACCTCTCAGATTTGCGCGCACATTTGCCACATATGCTGCACGCAGCTTTGCCTGCTCCGCCTTTTCCTCCTCAGTGAGTCCTTCCGCCTGTGATTTGTGATACAATTCATTAATCCGTTTTGTCATTTCCTCTACTTTCATATTAACCCCCACACACCACACTTTGCAACATAAATATCTAATTTCTAACTTTTTACCAACTTTTAATCATGGCGATTTCCTTTGCATATCCCTCGTCGTCATTTGGCGTCTCCAATATAAAAGGCTTATCTGCCAGAACGGGATGTTTTACCACGGCTTTCAGCGCTTCTGCACCAATTTCTCCTTCGCCGATTTTCTGATGGCGGTCCTTGTGAGAATCCCGTACATTCATACTGTCGTTCAGGTGTACTGCTTTGAGCCTGTCAAGCCCTATAATATCATCAAATTGCCTGAGTACTCCTTCAAGATCCCCGACAATATCATATCCGCCATCCCACACATGACAGGTATCGAAACACACACCCACCTTGTCCTTCAGCTCCACAAGATCGATAATCGCCCGCAGCTCCTCAAAGTTTCTGCCCATCTCAGAACCCTTTCCAGGCATCGTCTCCAGAAGAAGCGTCGTAGTGTGCTCCGGCTTCAGCGCGTAGTTGATAGCATCCGCAATTATGGGAATTGCCGCCTCTGCCCCCTGTCCCACATGGGAACCAGGATGAAAATTGTAGTAATTTCCCGGCAGATACTCCATGCGGTTCATGTCGTCAGCAAGTGTCTCACGCGAAAATTTTCTAATATTTTCCTTCTGCGCGCACACATTCATTGTGTATGGAGCATGGGCTACCAGTTTGCCAAAATGATGTTCTTCCATCAATTTGCGGAGCTTTAATACGTCCTCTGGATCAATCTCCTTCGCTGCACTCCCCCTTGGATTTCTGGTAAAAAAAGCGAACGTATTGGCGCCTAACTGCAGCGCTTCCTTTCCCATATTTTCAAAGCCTTTCAGCGGTGACAAATGATTTCCTATATACATATCTCTTTACTCTCCTTTTCCTTGTGCATCAAACCAGCGGTGCAAATATCCGCAATATACCATTAATAATTCTGTGCAGCAGTCCTTTCTTCTCCTCCTGCAAAGTGCGCTCTCTGCTCACTTCCATCGAAGTCTCAAAATCTTTTTTCAAATCATCGAGAATGGAAGCCTTGTAGAATAATGCATTGCACTCATAATGCAGGTATAGACTTCTGTAGTCAAGATTGACCGTCCCAATCGAACCAATGCAATCATCCACCAGGCATGCTTTCGCATGCACAAATCCCGGCGTGTACTCATAAATCTTTACTCCTGCCTCCAACAATTCGCGATAATAGCTCCTTGACATTCGGTAAACAATCTTTTTATCCGGGATTCCCGGCATGACAATTCTGACATCAACGCCTCGTTGAGCCGCCCTCACAAACGCGTCTCGCAAGCCATCCCCCAGCAGCAAATAGGGCGTGTAAAACCATATATAATTCACCGATTGACCCAATAAGTCTATAAAAAGATTGTTGCTCGCGGCCTCCTCTCTGTTGGGCGAGTCATAATATGGCAGCACATAACCGTCAAGTGCAATATCATCAAATGCACTTGCTGAAACATAGTCCTTGCCAATTATTTCGTCTGTAACCTTATTCAGTGATGATGCATTCCAAAATTCCATGAACATATAGACATAGCTTCTGATTGCATCTCCGGTGATTTTAAAACCGATGTCCTTCCAGTGTCCAAAAGGATGCTCCTCGTTGATGTACTCATCCGCGAGATTGATACCGCCGCTGAATGCCACAATTCCGTCCACCACCATTATCTTTCGGTGATCCCGGTTGTTTAATGCGCCGCTCAGGACAATCAACGGATTGAATTTCTCGCATTTAATTCCCTTTTTCAACAGCGAAAGCCGATTTCTGTGGGAAAACGTGCCAATACTGCCAATGTCGTCATACAACACCCTGATATCAACGCCCTCCTGGACCTTCTGTTCCATGACATCAACCATAGTCTCCCACATAACGCCTTCCTGAATGATAAAATATTCGATAAACACATACCGTTTTGCCTCCTTCAAAGCAGACATCATCTGTTCAAACAAAAGCTCCCCTACTGGATAATACTGTGCGGTATCATTGCGCAAAACGGGAAATCCGGTAATCCGCTTGATATAGGCAAAGGTCTGAGCAACTCTTTTGTCCTCTTTTTCCAACTGTTGCTGAATTTTCACGTCGTCATTCAAGATTGCAGGGAGACTGTCACAAACAGCATTCAGACGCTGTTCAAGTATCTTTCCAGTCCGTTTGTTTCCGTAAAAAAGATACATCACCGCGCCAGGCAGCGGTGCCACAAACATGACAAGAAGCCACAGCATTTTATAGGCCCCTTCCCCTCTTTTTGATATGAGGATAAGGACAAACAATGCAGACAGGACAGATAAGACGCTGTAAAAAAGCGTCGCAAAAGGAGCAAGCCATCTCGCAATCCCATAGATGATCAGTCCCTGCAAAACCACGGCTGGCAATACGGAAACAATCCTTCCGGTAACAATTCTCCTCACAGTTGTTTTTTTCTTTTTGTGCAAAAAATCCCCCTCGATTCTGATTGATTGTATATTATCTATGTAAATTTTTTGAACAAATATTTCAGGGCAGTTCCTTATGTAATTTGTCTATAAAATCTGTAAAATTAAAATCCGCGTTCCTGTTTGCCTTGAATATCGTGCCGTAATTACGGCCTTCCATAATACGGTGAATGACGCGGACATCCTTACCATTTGCAATAACCATATCCGCGCCGGAATAAGTCGCAATCTTCGCCGCTGTGAGTTTTGTCTCCATGCCGCCAGTGCCGACGCTGCTCCCTGTCGAAGCCTTGCCCATACTGAGCAGTTCGTCCGTGATGCTGTCAACCACTGCAATGAACTCTGCATCGGGATTCTGTCTTGGGTCATCGGTATATAGTCCATCAATATCGGAGAGCAGTATCAGCAAATCAGCTCCTGTGAGTGCTGTGACAATCGCGGAGAGTGTATCGTTGTCCCCGATGACATCCTCCACCTCAAATGTCGAAATCGTATCATTTTCATTCACAACAGGAATCACTTCCATAGCGAGCAGTTCATTAAAAGTATTCTGTGCATTCCGTCTGTTCAAATCCGCCTCAATCGTATTTCTGGTCAGCAGAATCTGCGCTGCCTGATGGCTGTACTCCGAGAAAATTCTCTGATATGTCGTCATGAGCCTTGCCTGTCCAATCGCCGCACACGCCTGCTTCTGTGCGATGGTTAAGGGCGGCTTGATGCGCAGGGATTTTCTCCCACATCCGATTGCACCGGATGTCACAAGGATTACATCCTTTCCCTGATTTCTGATATTGCAGAGTTCTCTCACGAGAATATCCATCTTGGTATAGTCGAGGTCTCCTGTCTCCGGGTGCTGTAATGAGGAGGAACCAATCTTTACAACCACCCTTTTCTTATCTTTTAATTTTGCACGTAACACTTCCACTGCCTTTTGCCTCCGTATATTATTCTTTCATAGCCTTCTTTATTGTAATTCTATTTTCGCAAGAAGTCCAGTGTTTATATTGAATCTGGTTTGTACTGTGTTATTATCTGTTCGGCAATCAGTATTCCGTCCATCGCTGCAGAGGTGATTCCGCCAGCATAGCCGGCACCCTCACCGCATGGATACAATCCCTGGACTGCCGGGCTCTGGAAATGCTCATCTCTGTGTATCCGCACAGGAGATGACGTGCGGCTCTCTATACCGGACAGAATAGCCTCCTGGCCCGCAAATCCGGGGATTGTCCGCTCAAACTGTTGCATTCCTTCCAAAAAAGCCTTCTCACATTCCAACGGCAGCAGCCCTCTGATATTTGTCCATTGATACGCTCCCTTGATACATGGTTTGTTATAGCTAACTACGTGCTTTCCGTCAGAGGACACATCCGCCGCAAAGTCACAATAATATTGTACGGGAATACTGCCTTTTCCAAGCTCGTAAGCCCTTTTTTCGAGCCGTCTCTGAAACGCGACACCGGCAAGCGGACCGTCTGCGCCGTAATCCTCTGGCATCACTTGCACAATAATGGCACTGTTTGCATGTCCGCTTCCCCTGTCGGAGTAGCTCATTCCGTTCACGGCAATCTGTCCAGGTTCGCTTGACGCATTGACCACATACCCTCCTGGACACATGCAGAATGAGTACACCCCGCGTCCTGCACTGGTCTGTGCGGTCAGCTTGTACGGTGCTGCCGGCAGCTCATTTCCGTGTTCCTTGCCATACATGCACTCGTTGATAAGGCTCTGGGGATGTTCCACCCGCATTCCGACCGCAAATGCCTTCGCCTCCATGGGCACATTGATATCATTCAAATATGTAAATGTATCTCTGGCGCTGTGTCC
Organism: uncultured Lachnospiraceae bacterium; assembly: GCA_947178145.1. Lineage (GTDB taxonomy): Bacteria > Bacillota > Clostridia > Lachnospirales > Lachnospiraceae > COE1. The sequence goes on from CAMWXE010000064.1 coordinate 8,427, forward strand.
GATTGCCAGCACTGCCTGCGTAGTCTTAATCACTTCACTGCCATTGACCACGACCGCTCTTAATACCCCGTCATTGACCTCAAGTCCTGTCACTTTCGCCCCGAACCGCACCTCACCACCATTTTTCAGGATGTCGTTTCTCAGGTTCATCACGACTTTTTTTAAGATATCCGTCCCAATATGCGGCTTGCTTTCATATAATATTTGTTCCGGCGCTCCAAATTCCGCAAAAATACGAAGCACCTCCCTGTTTCTGCCGCTTTTATCCTTTACCAGCGTGTTGAGCTTTCCGTCGGAGAAGGTGCCCGCCCCGCCCTCTCCAAACTGCACATTGGACTCGGCATTCAGACTCCCGCCATTCCAATAGGCCTCCACATCCTTAGTCCGGGTCTCCACATCGAAGCCACGCTCCAGTAAAACAGGCTTATAACCATGCTTTGCAAGCATGTATCCACAGAAAAGTCCCGCTGGTCCCATGCCGATAATGACAGGCCGCTGCGTCAGTTCCTTTTGACCAGACGCTGGATATCTGTATGGATTTTGGGTATTTCGCAGCACATTATTATTCCTGCAGCGCTTTACAGTCTTTTCCTCCAATCCTTTATTTTTTAATGTCACACCGAGCGTATAGACATGAAAAAGCTGCGGCTTCTTCCGCGCATCTATCGAATGCTTCTGGATAATGATTTCTGACACATCTGCCATCGCTACGCCCAGTATCCTTGCAGCCTTCTTCCTGAGCACATCTTCGCTGTCCAGCATGTCCTTCAGTTCCAGTCTCTGTTTGGAATCGTTAAACCGTATTTCTGTTTTGATCTGATTGATTGTTATCATGTTCCTTCCTCATTATGTTTGTATGTCAAATATCTTCAATGCTGCATCTCTTCCGGCAATTGCACCTGTCGCCCACGCCCACTGCAGATTGTAGCCCCCACATACGCCATCACAATCCAAAAGCTCACCGATGATATAGATGTCTGGATATTTTCGTGACGCAAAGTTTTCATTGACCTCCCCAAGCGGCACACCGCCACAACAGACCTGCGCATTTTCAAATGAATTGGGGGCTGTAATCCGCACCCTGAAATCAGCAAGCATTCTGATACAGTCACACACTTTTTTCACACCGGCCTGACCGACTGTCGCACCTGAACCGATTCCATTCTGCCTGCAGACAACTGCAGCGATTTTTTTATGTACCAATCCTGACAGGAGTTCCTCAACTGTCTTGTACGAAAATGTCTCTATACTTTTACCAAAAATCTGATTGTCATTTTCCTCTATATAGAAAATGAAATCAATTCCTGCCTCACACCGCTTTCCGTCATAAAGTGCCCGTGACGCTAACCGGCTGAGCTGAAAAACCGGAATGCCCGATATGCCATAATCCGTCAGCTGGAGCTCACCCTCCTCACTGGCTGCTTCTCTGCCGTCAACCAGCAGGCGAATCCTGCATTGCGCCCTGACCCCGGAAAGCGCCTTGAAGAAGGAACCGTCGCATCTGAGCTGCACCAGCGCCGGAAGCGGTTCGACCATGCGATGTCCCAGCCGCTTCACAAGCTCATATCCCGATCCGTCAGATCCGGAGACCGAAGCAGCTTTTCCGCCAGTGGCGAGAATCAGCCGATCGTATTTTATTGTTTCCTTTTTTTCAGAGACAACTCCGCTCTTCTTACCGTGTTTGTCCTGCTCCTTATTCCCGTAAACAGACTGTGTCACACAGACCGCTCCTCCTGTCTGGTTCGGTTGGATTGCTGTAATCTCGCAGTCCGTCCTGATCCGCACGCCAAGCCTGCCACATGCGCTCCGCAGCACATCAAGCACAACTGCCGCCTGTTCTGAGACCGGGTACACTCCACCATCCTTTTTTTCTTTGGTATACAATCCAAGTCTTTTAAAAAATTGCCTTGTTTTTATCGCATCAAATCTGACAAGTGTGTCATAAATTTTATAGAGGGAATCCGCATCACTGCTATAGAACTTGCCTCGAAAATCACTCATGTTGGTCAAATTACACCTGCCGTTCCCTGTCATCAACAGCTTCTTCCCCACCCTGTCCCTGTGCTCAAGTATGGTGACGTTCGCGCCATTTTCTGCCGCAAATATTGCCGCTGCCAGGCCGCTGGCCCCACCGCCTGCCACAATCACCTGATTTGCCATTCTTGTTCATCCTTTCGTTTAACTGCTGTACGATTCCAGAAAATGATACACCTGCAGTTCACTGTCCATAAACTTGCCTTCCTGCAGCTCATGTCTCACATCTGCTGGAAGATCCTCAACATTTAGTCCTGTCTTGAAATAGAGCGTCTTCTTATCGTGCTTATACACGCAGACCTCACCGTCAACCTCCATGATATAAAATCCGGTTGTCTCCTGTGTTGTATCATATATGCGCAGCACTTTGATCTTCTCGGCCGAAAAAAGCTCCAAATGCTGTGATTTAAATCCTTTTTGCTTTTCTACCAGCGTGGGCGCCATACTGTCCTCAGCGAGAAGTTTTTCAAGCTCTCCTCTGTTTAAACCGACATATTTCGCCGGAAGCTTTCCTTCTTCCACGGTCATAGAGCCGTCTTTCTTGTCGATATTTTCATAAATGCAGACTGTGTCATATGTTGTAACTACGTTCATTAGCTGCACCTGATAAATTTCCTCTGCCGTTTTCGGTGACTGACCTTCCTGTTCTGACGGCGCATCAGATTCGGCCTGGTTTTGTTCCGTGCGGTCTCCCTCATATGGGAAACCATCCATCGTATGCCGTTTCCACAGCAAAACGACAACCAGTATCGAAATCAGTATTAATACAAAAAATAAGCCAATCTTATATCTTTTTTCCATCATCAGCCTCCCCGTGAAAACTTGAACACTTTGGCGTCTTTGATATAGTATCAGCTTATTTTAACTTTTTATTCATGCAATTCCATCACAATATGCGGAATTTTCTCGCTATTGTCAGGATTGTCCTGCCACCAGGCATACTCTTTAAGTCACGTTCATTAATCCCCTTCAATAAAATCAGTACCACAAAATACACAATCGCACCAACACCAATGCCGACAAACACAGTCGTCACATTACCCGCGGTCTTTGAGAGCAGCATATTCAAAATTCCAATCACAATGCCCATCACGACAGAAGCAATCGCTGGAATAGCAAAGGTGCGCACCAGTTCCTGATTGTATTTTAAATATTTCTGGATGGACAACGCATTCAGCACACACACGATCGCTGCAAATAAGATATTCGCATAGATAACCGCATTGATTCCCATTCCCAGCTGAAGTGCCGCATACAGAAATACGACGTGAATGACAAGTGAAATCGCCGCATTCCGCACAGGAAGCTTCATTCTGTTGATTCCCTGAAGCACACCGTTTGTCAGCGTGGATACGGCAAAAAATACTACAGACAGTGAACCAACATGGAGCATATCAACTGCCATGTCAACCTCTCCCTTAAACAGCATGGAGATAATTGGTCTTGCAAGGACTGCCAACCCCACTGCACTTGGAAATGCGACAATCATCGTAAAGCGCATTGCCTGTCCAATCTTTTCCCTCGCACGCCCATACTCCTGACGCACCATCAACTGTGTCAACACCGGAACGATGGAGGAACACATCGCATTGGCAAGCGCAATTGGAACATTGACGAGCACTTTATATTTTCCGGTATACACTCCCCATATGTCCGTTTTGACATCGCCAAGCCCTTTCTGTATCATAATCGAGCCAAATATCTTGGTATCCACCACATCGCTTATATTGTAGACTGTGGTACTCATAAGCACTGGCACAATTGTCAGAATAATCAACTTAAAAATCTGCGGATAGCTATCGACCCTTCCATTTGCATCGCGCACGCTGCGCTTTTTTGTCCCTTTTCGATACAGCGTGTACACCATCATTAGAAATACCAGTCCAACTACGGATCCGAGCACAGGGCCAATCGATGCACCTGCCGCACCATACGCGGGCGCATAGTCCTCATTGTGAAAAAGTGCGCCAACCTTACCCCCATATTGATACAGAACATAGGTTCCTGCAATACTGCCAATCAACACGAAAATCTGCTCTAAGATCTGCGAAACGGCGGTCGGCATCATCGTTCCAAGGCCCTGAAAATATCCCCGAAACACGCCCATAACCGAAACAGTCAACAATGCTGGTCCGAGAACTTTGAGTGCCAGGGCACCCATTGGCTCCTCCATAACATACTGGGCGAGAAAGTCTCCCAAAAATTCACAGACGAGAAACGTGATCCCACCCATCGTCAATGCGAAAATCATCGCACACTGAAATACTCGCTGTGCACTTTTGTACTGTCGCTTGCTCATCTTGGACGACACAACCTTTGACACTGCCAGAGGCAGACTGTAGCAGGATATGATCAGCATAATGGAATATACCGAATATGCCGCAGCATAATATCCGTTTCCCTTGTCGCCAAAGATATGCTGCATAGGAAAACGTCTCGCTATCCCTATAATTCTGGAAAGAATTCCTGCCATCGCAAGGATTCCCCCCTGAACAATAAAATTAGACTTCTTTTTCTTCATTTGACTGCTCTCCTTGGCCTACTTTTCTCTCGTTATCCCCAACCTGTCCAATATTTCCTCCTGCTTTCGCTCCATCACCTCAGCCTCCTCAGCCTCCATATGGTCATAGCCCAGCAGATGGAGCATACTGTGTGCGATCAAAAATGCATATTCCCGCTTGACTGAGTGTCCATACTCTTGCGACTGCTCGTACACCTTATCAACCGATATAACAATGTCACCGAGGCACAATTCTCCGTTCTCTGGATCAAAATAGTCTTCTATCCTATCTTCAATCGCTGAAAAATCGGCTGGGTTTTCATAATCCACATTGGGAAAAGACAACACATCCGTCGATTGGTCTATCTCTCGATACTGCCTGTTCAACTCGTGAATCCCCTCATTATCTGTAAGAAGCACATTCACCGACACTTCATAAGGACAGCTCTCATAGTCCAGTGCCTCCACAATTACTTTTCCTGCCACTTCCTCCACATCAAAAGGAAGTGCTCTGTCCGTCTCACTCTCTACGTAAAAAGTCATAGTACAATTTTTCTCCTGTATCTATTTTATCTTTTCCATCTGAATCTGACAATGATATATCACTGTTCTTGAACTATTTATTTTCGATATGATGTACTACTCTTCTTCGGACGCAGCTCGTTTTTGCGGGTACTCTTTGCCTGGCTATTGTTCAATCGGATCTCGTAATCTTCATAAGCCTTGACAATCTTCTGTACAAGAGGATGTCTCACAACATCCCGGCTTGTCATTCTGACAAACGCAATATCACTGATTTTGCTGAGCACCTTCTCTGCCACATCCAGTCCGGACTGTGTTCCAACTGCCAAATCCTTCTGCGAAGCATCACCTGTCACAATCACTTTGGAACCAAACCCGATACGTGTCAAAAACATCTTCATCTGTGCCGGTGTCGTGTTCTGTGCCTCGTCCAGTATAATGTATGCATTGTCAAGTGTCCGCCCGCGCATGTATGCAAGCGGCGCTACCTCGATCAGTCCCTTTTCCATATTCTTCTGGAAGCTCTCCGCACCCATAATCTGATACAGTGCGTCATACAGGGGTCTCAGATAAGGATCCACCTTGCTCTGCAAATCTCCTGGCAAAAACCCGAGTTTTTCACCTGCCTCTATGGCCGGGCGCGTCAAAATGATACGCTCCACCTCATGATTTTTAAAGGCTGTGATTGCCATCGCCATCGCAAGATAGGTCTTTCCTGTCCCTGCCGGCCCCAGCCCAAACACAATCATCTTATCTCTGACAGCATCAATATATTTCTTCTGCCCCAGTGTCTTTGGTTTGATCGGTTTGCCGGATATGGTGTGGCAGATGCACTCCGAATCAATCGTCAAAAGTGCATCTTCATCACCCTCTCTGGAAAGCTCCAAAGCATACGATACATTTTGCTCCTGTATTCTATTTCCTCTCCTGGAAAGCTCTACCAGTTCATTCACAAGCTTTGCTGCCTTATTGACTGCTGCCTGTTCTCCGCTGATACGCACTTCACCATTTCGATCTGTTATGATAACCTGCAAATCGTCCTCGATCTGTTTGATATATGCGTCATGACTGCCAAAAAGATTCTGCATATGCTCTGCTTCGATCTGCATTCCAATCTGAAAATCTGCCAATGTCTCATTACTCCTTTATCTAATTTGTCTCATTTTCCTGAGCAGCCTCCATTGGTATCTCTGCCGTCTCACCTGTCTGTTTGATTACCAATAAACTTCCATATAATTCCATTCCACTGCTGCTCTTTTCCATTTTAACATTTTTTTCAACAATTTGTACCCCTTTTTGCTGTAAACCTAAATTAAATTTTTCGAAATTTTCTGATAATTTATCTTTCATTTCCTCTTCTGTATAGGTAAAATACTGAACATAGTATTCTTTTCTGTCAATATTTCCATAATACACCGGAAGATAAATATTATCAAGTAAAACTACCTGATGTTTTTCCACTGCCGTCTCATACAAGTTCTCTTTCTCTTTTTTTAGAATATTCTGCTCTATAAAATCCCATATCGGCATTCCATCAATATGATAACCGAAAAATTCCGCAAACCCTGTTTTGACATGACTACCTGTATAGATCATGACTGGATAGCCGCTGTTAATCACTCCTTTGTACTCAATCGGTGTCCTGATATAAATATCAGCATCCGCATCGTATATCTGATAGTTGACAATGGTCTGACTCTCGTCGTACACCGGCACTCCGCCTGCCACAAGCACCTGCCCTTTTTCGACGGTATCGCCGGCCTTCACCTTAGGAATACCATTTCTTGTCACAATAGAAGTAATCGTTCCCGCTTCATTTGCAATAATATTTGTTCCCCTTGTCTCGATCTGCACAGGCTCCGACTTTTCATTTTCCTTGATCTCAATAAAAAGCTTTGTACCCTCGAAGTAGATTGAAGTCCATGTCACATTCTGAAAGGTCTCTCTAAGTCTTTTCTCTTTGTCCTCACAGTTAATACTACTCTTCTTCATCCCATAATGAATCGATTCCTGCTCCAGAAAATCTGACAGCTCATCATCGCTCACCTGAAGGTTGCCGATATACTCTATTGCCCATACATAATCCGTCACATAATTCAATAGCGCCAAACATATGATTACTCCTACAAAAAAAATAATCCTTTTCTTGATAAAAGGAAAATAAAAGGGAAGTCCTTTCTTTTTGACCACATGTACCTTAGTGCCTGTTTTCTTCAACAAAGGCGGCATCTTAAAAAAATCAGCGGCATATGCCTCACACATACAAATATCTTTTTCCTGTTCTTTTTCTTTTCTGATTCCCCACAAATCAATGTTATGCATTCTGCACATATTGAAGAAGCGTTCCATGTAATCCCCGTCAAGCCGGATGACCAGAAACCCCCTGACAAAGCGTATCCATCCATTCTGCAAGAGCTCCACCTCAAACTTCCTAGGAACTGTTATCAGTTCCTTAACTGTTATCAGTTCCTTATCACCTTTACCTCCTTGATTTGCCCTGATATTTTCATGTCCTCATTCGAATAATACTCTATTGTAAGACAATCCCCACAGACACAATATTTCATTTGGTTCCCTTTGATCAAAATGCTATGACAAGTGTAAGATATGATTCCCTTAAAGTTCTCAACGAAAAGCTCCGATGCCCCCACCATGTGAAATAGCGTAGCGTTCACTACCATATCTTTTGGCAGGGAAAATGCATCTGCAAAGCGTTCTCCCGCACTCATCATATCTTGTTTGAACATATCGTGATATTTTGAATTATCATGTCTACTCATATCAGCACCCAAAAATGAAGTATAGGTTTTCTATACTTCATTCTATGTCTTTTATTCAATTACTATTCCCTTGATGAGCGGCTTTTTTTCCACAGAATTCCTGTCGATCGTGTACGCCTGCAGAAATCTCTCCCTGGCCGCGTCAAGCTTTGTCTGGTCATTGGCATAGATTGTGGCGAGAAAATCCCCCTTCTTTACCATATCACCGACTTTTTTGTGCAGCACGAGGCCGACAGAAAGGTCAATCTCACTCTCCTTTGTCTCACGTCCGCCGCCTAATATCAACGAGCAGATTCCAATCTCGTCACACACGATTTTCTGGATGCAGCCATCCGATGGAGATTCGATTTCCTGAATAATCGATGCCTGCGGAAGCCTTTCCGGATGATACACAAGTTCTTTGTCTCCTCCTTGCGCTTCGATAAACTCCGCAAGTTTATCCAACGCACTGCCATTCTCAATGACCTCTGTTAAAATCTTCTCCGCTTCCTCTTTTGTCGCTGCTCTGCCGCCTGCCACAAGCATATAAGAGCCGAGCGTCATACACAGTTCAACAAAATCCTCTGGTCCATTGCCGTTTAAGGTATCGATTGCCTCCTTCACTTCCAGCGCATTGCCGACCGCGCAGCCTAACGGCTGGTCCATATCAGACACTACCGCGATTGTCTTTCTGCCTGCGCCGTTTCCGATTCTGACCATCTCGTGTGCGAGCGCAAAGGAATCCTCCTCTGTCTTCATGAAGGCGCCGCTCCCGGTCTTGACATCCAACACAATGGCATCTGCGCCCGCCGCAAGTTTCTTGCTCATAATGGAAGACGCAATCAGGGACATATTGTCGACCGTTGCAGTCACATCCCGCAGCGCGTACAATTTCTTGTCGGCTGGCGCCAAGTCCGCTGTCTGCCCCATGATTGCGATTCCGATGCGGTTGACATTCTCTTTAAACTGCTGTTCTGAAATTGCGGTTGAAAAGCCCGCAAAACTCTCTAATTTGTCAATCGTGCCGCCTGTGTGCCCCAGTCCGCGTCCGCTCATCTTCGCCACAGTGACGCCCGCTGCTGCCACCATCGGCGTCAGCGCCAGAGAAGTCTTATCACCCACGCCGCCCGTGGAATGCTTGTCGACCTTCACGCCGCGGATACCGCTCAGATCCAGCATATCCCCGCTCTTTGCCATCTCCATCGTCAGCGCCAGCGTCTCGTCCTCGTTCATCCCCTGAAAATAGATCGCCATCATCATCGCTGACATCTGGTAATCCGGGATTTCACCATCTGTGTACCCCTGTACCATAAAATGAATTTCCTCATTGCTCAGAACGCCACCGTTGCGCTTTTTCATAATTAAATCATACATTCTCATAAAATTTCCACCTTTCCTATGTTTTTGCTATTCCTTTGGCATTCTCCCAATTTCCCTGATTCCGCTGCCATCGACGTTCATCCGGTAAAACGGGTGTGGTTCTTCTCCTATATATACCTCAAGAACAATCTCATCCCCGCTGATTTCATAAATCAATGACAGATAAGGGAGACTGTCTTCCATCGTTTCCTGTTCTGCTCCCGGATAGCGATATTCGAAAACCGTTTCTTTTCCAGTTCCATCTGAATCCATCCTGTTGAGCCTGATTCCGACCGTTTCCTCCTTCTGTGTGATTTGCTCTTTCCCCTCCTGCATGATTCTATATGTGACATTTCCCTCTATTCCGGCAGTGTAATAAATCTTTCCTTTATAAAACGTCAAATAATCAGTCGCAGTTTCTTCCTTTGCTAACACGGACAGCACCTTGTCCTTCCAACGGTACATAGCAAGATAATCAAAATCCTCGTCCGAAAACGTATAGAGCACACAGTCCTCATCACAATAATCCACATGTACCTCATTCGGAAGCTTTACCTGACTTTCGGAAAGCTCCACTTCTGTCCCAAATACGACAGATTTCACTTCCCAGTCGGTCACACGCTTTGTTGCTGTAGGCAGGCGCTTTCCGGCCTGTTCAAGCGTCAGCGGTTCGTCCAATGACAGCTCATATACCACATCATATTCTGTTGTATCTTCGTTTTCCTCCATATCGCTAAATTCACTGCTTCTCTGTTTTCTGATTCCCACGCCGCTTTCCCAATCATTCATACCATATGATGTCGTATCTCCAAAAATATATCCATAGGTATCCTCCGAGGATGTCAGCCACCATGCACCATCACAGTAAGTATAGGTATTGCTCTCTGACCATCTCCACGCACTGCCGCCGTATGCACACGTTGTAAACGATGTCCCTTCTGCGCTTAATGGTTGATATGGATCGCCGTTAACGCCGCCTTCATTGCGTGTCCGTATCAGATTGATATCCTGAAAATTCAAGTAATACCCATCTGTCTCATCACTGGCAATGGCAAACAAAATCCGCGGAATATCTTTAACCTCCATCGAATTTACTTCCAGAACACCTACATAATCAGGAATCCCATCCTCATTAAAATCCAGCTCCACGCTGTCCAGAAGCTCCCAGCCCTCAGGCACGAAATCGCCAATCTCTCTGCCTGTCCCGGGCAGTTGCGGCACCTCTATGGGAGCGGAACCAACCTCGCGTTCCGGATCTTCCAATGATGGTTCCTCCTCTTCAGTACTCCGACTCTCCAATGCTGCAGCATCCTTGATCCATGTCTCTCCCGCCGACAAACTGCTCTCTGTCGGGCTGTTCTCTATCAGTTCGATATTGTTTGTACTGCCGGTTTCCTCTGTCAAATTTTCCTCAAGTCTGCTCTCACAGCCTGTCAGAGACAAAATACGGATTCCAATTATCGTCAATAAAACGTTCCTTTTTCCCTCTATAAACATTTTATTCAAATATACTCCTGTTCTTTCCCCTGTCCACCCTCACAAATCATCTGATGTCCGGCAATAACAATTATTTGTCACAATACATATGTACGCCCGCTCCTGTAATGCTTCTGCAAGTTTCATGTCATATTTCTCCAATCAAAAAATCATCAAAAACATCAAAGCCCTTTCTGACAGGGACTGCTCACCCAGCGTCATAATCCCCCAATTCTCCGCCCTCACACCAAAGGCTTTCACATTGCCATTTGGCGTCATGCGCCACGTATGTTCTGTGTAATTCTTCAATTCCGAATCAACCGAAGAAGCCAGGAGCCTTGCCACATGGTCACAATTGTTTGTGTAAATCTGATATACTGGATGGCCGTCTCCCTGCCCTATCCGCTCTAATGCCTGTCTGTATTCCGCTTTCTTGTCCGTATCCTCTTCCATAGCCCATTTTTCATATAGAATTGCAAACTGCTCCTCTGCTGCAAGATAGGGCGCTGCCTGCCCTATTACAATATAGTACTCTTCCGCCGTGATCGGTCTGTACAATGCCACATCATAATTGTCTGTCAGCTGGTCGCCATCCAACTGCAGATTCCCTGACTGCAAAAATGCATCCGTCTCATCTGCAGTCATTGCCCCGATACTCATTTTTCCGACACCGCTTTTCCCCAGCAGACTTTCTTTTAGCGACCGCTGCATTCCGTTATAACTCAATACCGTTCCGCAGCCTTCCCCGTCCACAAGCATTACAATGCTGTGCCCCAGCCCTTTCATACCGTCTGCATTTACAATATAGTACAGCATACAGTCATTTGCTGCCAACGCAGTCTCCCGCACTGACAGGCGCATGGAAAAGCACACTGCAGCATACACGGCCAGCAGCATAAGCAAACCATATTTCATCTTTGCCATTGTTTCTTTTTTCATAGCGCCTGTTCAACTTTTCACCGTTAATATCGGTTCCATCCGCGCCACGGGCGCTGCCATATCATGTGTTGTGTGCACTGCAATGACCTCATTGATATCCTTATAGGCATAGGGAGCCTCCGCCCGAATCGTCTCTTCCCATTTTTTTAGAATATCAGTTCTCCCCTTCAAGTCATTTCGCGCCGGGTCAATCGGCGTAATGACATGAAATTTCTCCATAAACTGCCGAAATACCTCATCATTGCCCTTGATTGCATCACCGCGGGATTTCTTCCGCCCAGCGCCGTGACTGGCACTCCAGAGAGCATCCGGATTCCCCAATCCGCGAAGCAGATAGCTGGAACTGCCCATCGATCCAGGAATCATCACCGGTTCGCCGTAATAGGCAAACTCTGTGCCCTCCATCTCCCCGCAGCCGCCGGCGCAGCAGGCTCCTTTTCGGTGAATATAGTAATCTTCACCGTCCATCTGCTGTTTCCAGATATAATTGTGCGGCGCATCGTATAAAAGCTCCATATCACACGCACCCAATACCTGTGCAAAAACATCCTGAATCATAAACCCGAGAAACAGGCGATTGGCAAACCCAAAATTCGCCGCATTCCCGGAAACAGACCAGAACCGGTTCCATGTATCTGGATCAGCGCCCGCCTCTGGTATCGGATAAATTTTATTCTCAGGGTGAGCCAGTCCCGCCGGATAAATATCCTGACAAATCTGACGGTTCAGCAAACCGCTGTGATGGCCGATTGTCAGAGAGCCTGTATGAAGCATCACCACGACAGCCCCTTTTTTGATATTCCACGCGTTGGCCGTCTGCCCATCATAGATCTCGGCAACCCGCTGTACTTCCAGAAAATGATTTCCGCCGCCGATTGTCCCAATCTGATCGTCATAAGCAACTTGATCATAGCTGCCGATAAAATCCTCCAGCCCTTCTGCGTGCGCTGTTTTCACACTCCCTCGAAATACAGTGCGATTCAGCCATTTCTCCTGTATCTCAGGCTGATAGTATCGCCACAGACCACTCTTTTTACTGTCATTATGCGTCTCCAACAATCCCTCAAGACCATAGCGCAGCAACGCCTCCCGCTGTCTGCCCGTCATCGGAATCTGTCTGCCGCCTTCAAAAAAGATATGGCGAATCTTCTTTGCCAATTCTGGAAGTCTTTCCCGAATCCGCTCCTCCGATAAGTTCGTTGTATAAAACCGCATACCACAGTTGATATCGTTTCCCATCGCCTGCGGAACCACAAATCCCTTCGTCATCATCACTGTCCCAATCGGAATCCCCGCACCCTTGTGAAAATCCGGCGTCAGGATGATCTTCTCAATCCGCGGTTCATCCGCCTGAAAATAACCTGACACGGATATCAGCCTTTCCAGAGTGTTCTCTAACGCTGTCATCTGATGCAGTTCTGCCACAGCATTTTTATCTGGCGCCGCATCCTGCGGCAGATAGCATGCAATCACGTTCTTTCTGTCTTTCCATTCTATTTTACGTACCATAAAACTCCTTCTTCTACAGCCAGGCCGACTGCAAATCGATATCTGATTCCAATCTGTTCCTCTCGCGCTCACAATGGTCAGAGATGCAGGCATAACCATCCCGGCAGCAGAGCATACCGTGTTTGGGGTTAACAAACACTGCCAACAACAGAAATGATGGATGACTGATGTAGCACGCTGACTTACCGTTTGGAAGGACCACCCTTTAATTTAAACTTTTCTACAAGCCTTTTCATAAGCTGTGACTGGCTGGACAGTTCCTGGCTGGTTGCCGCACTTTCTTCTGCAGTTGCCGAGTTTGTCTGTACAACATTGGAAATCTGGTCTATTCCTATCATAATCTGAGAGACGGAATAGGCCTGATCGTTGCTGGCCTCTGAAATCTGTCCGATAATGCTTGTCATTTTATTTACGTCATTTACTGCCTGAAGCAGAGACTGTGCTGTATCGTCAGCAATTTGCGTTCCGTTTTCGACTACCTTTAATGAATTTTCAATCAGAGCAGCAATGTTCTTAGAAGCTTCTGCACTCTTGTTTGCCAGGCTGCGGACTTCATCAGCAACTACAGCAAACCCTTTTCCTGCTGCACCTGCGCGGGCGGCCTCTACAGCAGCGTTTAGAGCAAGAATATTCGTCTGGAGAGCAATATCTTCAATTGTCTTAATAATCTTTCCAATCTCACTGGAACAATTACTGATATCATCCATTGCCTGTATCATTTGCTGCATTTTTTCGTTGCTCACGTTCATTTTCGCGCTGACATAGCCTGCCGTTGCATTTGCCTGCCGTGCATTGTCCGCATTCTGATTCACTGTGTTGGAGATTTCATTAATGGTGGCAGCGAGTTCCTGTACGGAACTTGCCTGCTCGCTTGTTCCCTGAGAAAGCGCCTGAGCACCATTTGATACCTGTTCTGCACTGCTTGCAACCTGAGAAGAACTTTGGCTTATCTGCCACATCGTGTCGTTGAGCTTTTCCGCAATCCCCCGAAAAGACACCAGCAGTGGGTAGAAGCTGCCCGTATATTCTTTTTCACAGATAGAATCCACCGTAAAATCGCCTTTAGCCATCTTAGCAAGGAATTTATTCTCATCATCTATAATAACCTGAAGCTTGTGAATCAGTCTTCCTACCTGTGCAGCGAGGACACCCAATTCATCCTTAGAGGTATAGGAAATCTCTACATTCAAATCGCCTTCTGCCATTTTTATAGCGGCATTTTCCATTTCGGAAATAGGGGTCTTGATCAAACGTATAATCACAAACGAAAAGACAACTCCCACAGCGATTACGGTGATGATGACTGTTGTCATATTCCTGATGGCAGTTTGGTAAAGGGACGAACTTTCCTCTGCTGCGTCGTTGCTTCCTTCTGTATTGTAGGTGATAATATCATTAAAAGCACTGTTTAACGAATTATAGAGATCTACGCATTCACCTTCCAAAATCGCGCGGGCATCCTCAGTGCGTCCCTGTTGAGCCAGCATTATCATTTCTTCATCTGCTTCACTGTACTGCGTCCAGAGGCTCCTTGCATTATCATAGAAAGCTCTTTCCTCTTCGTCGATTAATTTCCCATATGTAGCTAAAAGGGCATTCATCTCTCCTTTCTCCTTTTGAAGGTACTGGAGACTGGATGCTTCTACGTCGTCAGAAATTGCAGTAAGATACCCTAGTTCATTAAGACGGATATTAGAAAGAGTAGCAGCCAAGTCTCTTGCTGTGTCAATGCTAGGCAGCCAACTTGCAGAGATGTCAATTGTCATTTCGTTCATCTGTCCCATAAGATTGAATGACATACCGCCGATAATAAGCATACCTATCAACGCGACTCCTATGAGGATATATAATTTTATTCTGATTTTTAAATTCCTTATGCAGTTAATCATGTCTCTAATCTCCTTTTGTACCCTTAATCATTTCCATAATTATACTAAATAAGTTTGTTTTTTTCAAGTTATTAAACTGCATGCTGTCAATGAATAATCATGCTTATTATAATGCGCTGAGAAGAAAATGTCCGCCTGTTTGACAGGCTACCCTATATATTTGCCCGCTATGCCTCCTTCATTTGGCACAAATCTCCCACAAACTGTGACGCACATCTGGCAGAAAGCTTTTTTCAAACACGCTCTAAATCAAACACTTCTGTCGCAATCTTTTCCCGGAACCGCACATCATGCTCCACGATCAGCATGGTCGGCTGACAGGAAAGTATCAGTTTTTCGATCTGCATTCTGGAGAACACATCAATATAGTTGAGCGGCTCATCCCATATATACAGATGCGCCGGAGTCAGAAGGCTCGCTGCAATCAGAACCTTCTTTTTTTGTCCCTCTGAAAAATCTTCCATATTCTTGGAAAACTGCACCCGCTCCATGTCAAGCTGCCTGAGAATCGCACAAAACAGGCTCTCCTGCAATCCACGGCACGCACAAAATTTCTGTACGCTTCCCTTTAAAAAGGATGTGTCCTGATTCACATAGGAGATTGTCAGACCAGACGCCACTGCAATCAATCCGCTTTCATTAATAATATCATTTTCAATTTGCCCGTTTATGACATCCGTCAAATCCGCATTTTTCAAAATTGCTTTGATCAGAGTTGATTTCCCACAGCCATTTCTCCCCTTCAGGAAAACGCGCTCCCCCTGACGCAGTTCCATACTCAGATTCTGCAAAACCGACTCCTTAGTATCAGGATAAGTCAGGCTATATTCCTTGATTGTCAACAGTACCTCCTTGTGATGCCTTAAGGAAAAGAGCTTCAGATCAGCTGGATTTTCGATATCCTGAAGCAAACCTTCCTTTTCCTCGATTTCCCTGTCAATGCGCTCCTCCATCTGCTTTACCCTGCTCTGCATTTTCTTTGTCTTGGCTCCGATATATGCACGCGTATTCTTAAAACGATCATGCTCCTTCACCGGATCAAAGCCAATCTTTGTGTGTTCGTTCTGATCGGCCCACTGGCGGACACGCCTTGATGCCTTGTTAAGCTTGCCAATTTCCTTTTTATGCTTTTCATTTTCCGCGAGAGAAAAGGCATCCTTTCGTGCTTTATTCTCCCACCAGCTCGAAAAATTACCGCTCTGCACCTCGATTGTCCGCCGGTTGAGCACAAGCACATGGTCTATGCAGGCATCAAGCAAATCCCTGTCATGTGACACGAGGATATACCCTTTTTTGCTGTTTAAATAGCATTTAACTGTCTCACGCGCGTTCTGGTCAAGATGGTTCGTCGGTTCGTCAATCAGCAGAAAATCATTTTCGCCAGAAAACAAAACTGCGAGCATCAACTTGGTCCGCTCCCCATAACTTAGTGTATCAAACGGACGATACAAAATCTCCGCATCCAGTTCCAACGCCTCCAGCTCGCACAAAACGCGCCACAACTCACACCCCTGCTTCATTTGTTCCAAAAGCTCTGCACCGCATTCTGTCAGCGACTCATCTGGTACCTGATAAGGAAAATAGTCAAATACTGCAGAAGTATGGATGCCTCCCGCATATTCCTGTTTGCCGAGCAGCAGGCTCAGAAAAGTCGTCTTTCCTTTTCCGTTCCGCCCGATAAAACCCAATTTCCAATCCGTGTCAATTACAAAAGAAACATTGTCAAAAATCATATCATAACTTCCCTCATACGAGAATGTCAGATTTGTTACCTGTATCTGTGCCATATTGCAGTCCCCCTTCCGGATTCTGTATCAACAAAAAAGAACCATCCGCCGCCAAATGATTCTAAATTATGTTCTCTATATCACCTCATCCGTATTTACAAAACAGTCCTAAATAGAAAGGCACACAAAAAAGAGGTTATGAGCAACATAATCCACCTTTGGCAACATGATTAATTAATCCCATTCCGCATTACAGAATCACGATTCTTCATTATTTCATGTTTTCAAAAGTAGATTATCTCCGCATCTTTTCACCTCTTTCATCAAATCTACCACTATTATAGGATTCGCATTCGTGTTTGTCAACCTCCTGGCTAAAATTTTACCTCTTTACACCTTTCACACAGGTCAGGCAGGCATATCTCTTACGGGATATGCCTGCCTACTATTATTAAGCATCAAAGCTGCCTTTTTAATACAGCATGTTGACAAAAATATCAGCTATCTATATAATCAAAATGGAATTTATTTTGTTTTAGTCAAACCAATACACAATTTTTAATTTCGTATATACTTAGTAACTATCCCAAGCGTATACGGATTAAGAAAACGTTGCACCATGAACTTATATAGTTAGCAACTGCTTAAAACAGAGGAAGGAAGAGTATGCTAAAAATACAGTTTTTAAATGGAGGCCTGGCGAATCAGGTATTTCAATACATATTTGCCAGATCATATGAGTTATCCCATCCAAATGAGAAAATGTTTTTGGACGATTCATATTTTGCAGTTAATACAGTACACAATGGTTATGAATTAGAGAAAGTTTTTGGTATCAGACCACATATGCTGAGTGAATTATTTGATGAGGATGTGTGGCAATATATACTGACTGAGCGCGAAAAAGGAAAGAGTATACCACAGCTTCTCAAGGATAACGGTAGTGATATCGTTTTAGTTTCTGAAATGAAAGATATTTATAGGACATTTAACCCGTTTGATGGAGAGATACTTATTCTAAAAGAGAAGGAGAATATGCCAGAAGTACTTGATATGCAGGGAAATGTATATTATCATGGATATTGGATCTGTCGGGAATGGTTTGACAGAAACAAGGATGTTTTTCTAAGAGAATTGACATTTCCAAAGATATCAGATGATAAAAACAAACGTCTGATACATGATATTGCAGTGAAACCGTCTCTTGCAATACATGTCAGAAGAGGAGATTATGTTGGCTTGAAAATAGCATATGAAGCACAAAACTACAAAGAATTAATCGATGTATGGACAAACGGTCTGGGAACAGACTGGAATCTATATGTTTTTTCGGATGATATCAACTGGTGCAAAGCAAATAGTAAAGAAATGGGATTTGAAATTTTCAAGAGTGTCTGCTATGTTGAAGGAAACACTGCGGGGAAAAATTATATTGATATGCAACTGATGAGTCAGTGTAAAGGAATGATTATATCTAATAGCGCATTTTCCTTTTTGGCAGCTCTTTTAAATACCAATAAGCTAGCCTGTCTGGGACCGGATTTTAGAAATGCTATGTGAGTCTGCAATGGATTTAGGAACTGATAACAAAGTCAGTTCCACAAACCCTTGGCAGGTTACAGCACAGGTTACCTGTCAGATTTACAGTTTTTGCAGTGCGCCTTGAGCTTTTTTAAGGCCCACGCATAGTGGCTGGACGTGTTGCTTACAAAATAAGAGCCCAGCGCACTTCCTCCTACCCAGTCGAAAACGCCTTTTGAGAACAGCTCATCATTCGAAAATTTCTCTGCCAGCTGCATGATTTCCCGATGCGACTTCTCCAGCATATCCTTTGCTTCCTCCAGAGACGTGTCCTGATGCTTTTTCCAGAAAAACACATTCAACTGTCCGTAAGTTTTCCAATTATAAGGCTTGGGCAGAAATGGTTTTGCCTCCCCCTTTTGATTTGAGCCCACCCAGTCCAGCGTCAGATTATGCCACTCATACAGATGAATCAGAATGTCCCGCAGATTTCTGTCCCGCTGCCAGTGTGCCTCTTTTTTCTTCTCGTCCTTGGAAAAGTCAAAGGGTGTTGCCAACTCCCGCTCCGTCATCGATGCAATAAACTTTTTCAATTCCTCAAAATTGCTGTTTGCAGCCTCCATCAGATCTGCTTTTGTCGTTGGTCTTGCCATATCATTTTCTCCTTTCTTTCGCTCCCCTTTCCTGCTCTTTCGATCACCGCATCCTTGTCCAGAATTTTTTCTCTGCACCATGCGACAACATCATCCGTCTCAATCGATAAATTTCTTTTGATGCGCTCCACACCCCTCTCTGTTGTATGAAGCTTTTCAATATTTTCAATTAAGTCATTCATTCCATAACCTCGCAGTTCTGTTTTAATATAAGAATTATTATATTTCAAAAATTCTAATGGAATATGCAGTTTACAAAAGGGAATACCGTTACCATTCAACTACAATATCTGTAAAATATCCTTTATACAATTTTTTATATAGCTGAATAACTATAGTATATCAGAGTAAATATGACAACACTTTGTCATATTATATTTTTTTATATTTCTTTCGCCTTTTCCATCTCAAAATCTCTGCAACAACAATTTCATGTATATTACTGCACCCAAAAGTGCTTCTTTTGTCTCGATCTCCGGCCACCATTGTGCCAATTTTTCCTCATCATTTGAACCATATTCAAAATGCATTTTATCACCAGGCCAGTCTCCAACAGGAAGCTCTATCCCATTACCAATGCCAGGATGAGTTAATGCAGTGTTAATTCACCTCGAGAACTATAGATAAAGATTAACCAAAAAAGGAGGCGATTTCCCTCGCCCCCCTTATCATTTCCTACTGCAAGACATTTCTCACCTTTTCTTCGTATTCTTCCTTCGTGATAATATCCATCTCATACTGCATCTGAATCTTCTTCAATGTCTCAAAATTATCAAACTTTTTCTGCGCTTTCTCCAGTTTTTCCGCATATTCTTCCGCGGTGATGACATCCAAATCCCGCGCCCTGTCCAGCTTGCGCTTCTCGTTTTCAAGCTGATCCAGTGCCTTTTTTCTGTCTTTCTCAATAGAATGCTGTCTGACCTGCTGATCTTTCTGCGCGATTTGTTCTGTAATCTCTGCCACTTTTTCCAGATCCGGATTGATGGCATCCAGGATATCTGATACGTCAAACGGTACCGTGCGGAAAGAATCTGCGATATAGGTTACATATCTCCTGCCGATTTCCGCATACTGGCCCTCCAGCTTCTTCTCGATTGCCGCTTTTTGAATTTTCAGGTTTGCAAGCTCTGTCTGCTCCTTTGTCACATTGCCGATTTCCCTTACCACTTTCGTCGTCTTATCAAAAAAATCCATCTTGTTTCCTCCTGTTTTTCCAGCATATACTCGAATTTTAAATATATGCTGCTTTTTATGCTTTCGTTTATATGTTATCCCTATTCTACCATTCTAAATAGAAATGCACCACCAAACTATTTATAAATTATATGAAAAAAGGATAAAACCCTTTTATTTACATAAAATCCCTGACATGTTATACTGTAACTGTTACCAGTCTGTTGTGATACCAAGTCTGCTCTTTGCAGAGAAAGGAGTTTTCTATGGAACCAACAAAAATAAACGAATTTTACACAGAGGAAGATTATTACAGCCTCCCTGATGACGTGCGGGCGGAACTGATTGACGGCCAGTTCTATAATATGGCATCGCCAAACCGTGTTCATCAGGAAGTTTTACATTTTTTAGACAAAAATATAGGGAATTATATTGACTCGCAAAAAGGTTCATGCAAAATTTATCCAGCTCCGTTTGCCGTCAAACTGTTCAATGACAAGAAGACGATCGTGGAGCCGGATATCAGCGTTATCTGTGACCCGAACAAGCTCACAGAAAGGGGCTGCTCCGGCGCGCCTGACTGGATCGTGGAGATTGCCTCACCCAGTAATTCTTCCCACGATTATATCCGAAAACTGAATCTGTATGTCAAAGCCGGTGTGCGGGAGTACTGGATTGTGGATCCGATGGCAAAAGACGTCTCTGTATATTTCTTCGAGCAAAGTCCCTTCCCCGTTTCCTACACATTTGAGGACAAAATCAAGGTCAATATCTATGATAACCTGTGGATTGATTTTCAGGATTTACCGCTGTAATCCCTCCTGAAGCAGCCCGTCATACTCCTCCCACGAGAGATACCGGCCTCCCATACGCTCGAGATGTCCGGTGTGAAACTGACAGTCGATGAACAGAAACCCCTGCTGCTCCAAGAGCTGTGCAAATGCAATCAGCGCTGTCTTGGAGCCGTTTTCTTTTTCGGAAAACATGCTCTCCCCAAAAAAGCATTTTCCAATGCAGACGCCGTAAAACCCGCCTGCCAGTTCATCGTCCTCAAAGACCTCCACGCTGACAGCAAAACCTTGTTCATGCAGGCGGTGATATGCTTCTTCCATCTCGTCAGATATCCAGGTTCCCTCATGAAACTCTCTCTTGATACGGCACCGGTGCATGGTATCCGCAAAATCCCTGTTCAAAACGACCCGGAACACATGCTTTTTCATATATTTCTTCATTGAACGGGAAATATGTATTTCCCTTGGAAATATGACAAAACGCTCTTTCGGACACCACCACAGAATTTCCTCCCCCGGATTGTACCATGGAAAAATTCCATGCGAATATGCCAGCAGGAGGCGGTCGACACACAGATCCCCGCCAACCGCAAGCAGTCCGTCTTCCCTTGCAAGCGTCGGGTGTGGAAACGTTATTTCTTTCTCGTTAATTCGAAATACTGGCATGCTCCATTTTCGCCTCTCTTCTATGCTTATTAGGACTCTTTTTCGTCTTCTCCTGCGGATATTCCAGCTGAAATCTGTCATTTGCAACAGTCAGCTTACATGCGCCGCCCTTTTTCAGCTTGCCAAACAGGATTTCGTCCACCAGCAGTGGCTTCACTTCGCCCTGAATCACGCGGTCGATCTCCCTTGCGCCAAATTCTGTCGTGATTCCCTTCTTTTTCAAAAGTTTTTTTGCCGCTGCATCAACAGACAGCTCTACTTTTTTCAACAACAGCATTTTCTGCAGTTCCCCGAGCTTTTTCTCCGTAATCTGACCCGCCATCGTATCATCCATGCCATGAAACACAACAATCTTGTTCAGGCGGTTGCGAAATTCCGGCTGGAAGATGCGCTTTACTTCCTCCATAATCACGTCCGCCTTGACATCCTGTCCCGTAAATCCAATGCCATGCTTTCCAATCCGGCTTGCACCTGCATTGGAGGTCATGATAACAATCACATTGCGAAAATCCGCTTTTCTGCCCTGATTATCCGTGAGGGTGGCATAGTCCATCACCTGCAGGAGAATGTTATAAATATCAGGATGTGCTTTTTCAATTTCATCCAGCAGCAGCACTGCATGCGGATTCTTGCGAATCTCCTCTGTCAGTAATCCGCCTTCCTCATAGCCGACATAGCCCGCCGGTGAGCCGATTAATTTTGCGACTGCATGTTTTTCCTCGTACTCACTCATGTCAAAGCGAATCAGCTTCACGCCGAGTTCGTCCGCCAGACTCCTTGCAATCTCCGTCTTTCCGACGCCTGTCGGTCCCACAAAGAGCAGACTGGCCAGCGGCTTTCCTTCCTCCAGAAGCCCCGCCCTTGAGAATTTCACTGCATTGACCACCTGTGCAATCGCCTCATTCTGACCATACACGCGGTTCATCAGCCGTTTTTCAAGCGTTGCGAGCGTCTCAATCTCGTCATGCTCCACCACCTGCTTAGGAATCTGGCAGGTTTTGGACAGGATTTCGTCAATCAAATCCTTATTTACAGTCTGCGTCTTCTGCTCCAGCGGGTGCAGACGGCGGTAAGCGCCCGCCTCATCGATCAGGTCAATCGCCTTGTCCGGCAGATAGCGCTCATTAACATATTTCGCACTCATGTTCACCGCATACGCAATCACACCCTTTCCATAAGTCACCCCGTGAAATTTCTCGTAATTCTTTTTCAGTCCCTCCAGAATGCGCGTGGCATCTTCTATATCAGGCTCCTTGATGTCAATATTCTGAAAACGCCGCACCAGACTCTTGCTCTTCTCAAAATGCTTTTTGTACTCCTCATATGTAGTCGCCCCGATAAAGCGCACACTTCCGGCTGCCAGATAGGGCTTTAGCATATTTGAAATGTCAAAAGCGCCTCCGTTTACTGCGCCGGCACCGACGATGTTATGAATTTCATCGATGTAGACAACCGGCTTCTCCTCGCGGCTGATACTGTCCATAACCCGCTTAAAACGCTTTTCAAAATCGCCGCGGAACTGCGTGCCGGCAATCAGGCTCCCGAGGTCAAGTGAGAAAATCTTTGCGCCTTTTAAAGGCTCAGGAACCTGATCTTCCTCAATCATTCTGGCAAGGCCATATGTAATCGCGGTCTTTCCAACGCCTGGTTCTCCGATATGAAGCGGATTATTCTTCTCCTTGCGGCAGAGAATCTGCATCGTGCGCTCTAATTCTTCCTCCCGTCCAATCAGCGGATTGACACCGTCCAGCGCATCATTCAGACAGACGGCAAACTGCTGCCATACTTTATCCGTTTTTCCCTCATCCTGCGCGTCCTCATCAAAAGAGTCCGCCTCACTCGTCTCACTGGCCAAGTCTCTTTCAATCGCCTGCCTTCCGCTCCCGGCCCGCTTGTCAGCGGACAATTCTTCATATAATATGGTCATCTGCTGCAGAAGTTCAGCGTGCTCGATTCCCTGCAATTGCATATAGTAAACCGCATAACTCTCCTCTAGCTCAAACATGGCGTGGATAATGTGCATCAGCCCGACTACATTTTTTCCGCTGCCCTGCGCGGACTGCCACGCATAGGATAACATCGATCCCATTCCGGCGGAAAACTCCGGGTTTTGAATCGGCACCTGATTTGAATTTTCATACGAATCATCCTCTGCACTGACAGAAACCATATATTCATTAAAATAACTTTCCAGCTGCTCCGACAACTCATTGACATCTCCGCCGCAGTCCTCAAATGCTTCCGCAAAAATCTTGTTGCCGCACACGACATACAGCACCAGCTCTGGCGTCACAAGCTCATAATGCCTGTTTTTCGCCAGCACCACCACGGAATTGATGATTTCCGCCACCTCTCTTGTTACCTGCATAACGTTCCTCCGTATCCTCTTCCAAATATGACAATCTGAAACCGCATCCTTTGCTGCCGCAGATTTCCTCATTTCTTTCCTCCCACGCCGCCATCAGCGGCACAAACAATCCGTAAAGAACGCTGCCCCTGCGTTCTTCGGTGTGAAGCTCTAGTTTTTCTTAGCGGGCGTCTTTTGGCCGCTTAGAAAATCTCTTCACACTTC
>CAMWXE010000065.1 GCA_947178145.1 uncultured Lachnospiraceae bacterium
AACATACAGATTCTAATATGAATAATTTAATTAAAATGCAACTTTTTATTATGTGAGATAGCAGAGAAATTGATCTTCTATCTCACAAAAAATTTTAAGAACTTAGTAATGTCTAATGTATATTTCAGATTTTTGGATTTACTAAGTTCCTCTATCGAATATGAAATTGAACGATACTGTTTATGTGTTCCATTTATGCAATCAAGATATATGTTTTCTAAAATATCTGAAATGATTTCTAATTCTGAAACTCCCCATCCATATCTTGCAATTTGCTGAACACCTAGTCGAATACCACTATTTTTATATATTTTTCGATATCGTTCATTTAAAGTAACATCATATAATTGACATTCTAAATAAAATGCATGTGTTATTTCAACCGGTAAATGAATAAAAATCTGATGAGTATTAGAAAAAATTCCATTTTGACTTATTACATCAAATTCTTTATTACTAAGTAGTTTAGCCAATACATTTGAAGAATCTACGACAGCATTCATATACTCTGTTCCGAAAACCGAAAATTCCTGAAGACAGAAAATTAGAGATAAAATTTGATGCATTTGTATATTTCTAAGATAATCTGGATTTATTTTTTTGTCAATTTTATCCATGAGTTTTTTTGAATTAGTCATTATAATTCCATTGGTTGGTCCAGGTAATGTCTTATGTGTAGAACCGGCTAAAATAAATGGAGTATCTTGGGAAAAGGAATCCAGAAAATTAGTTAATTTTTTGGTAGCTATTAAACCTAATACTTGAGTTGCATCATAAATTAATACTGTATCTTCTGTAAAATCTATTAAAGACAAATTTGGTTGAAAAAGCATGTCGGACAAACAAACTAAAATGCCCTTAATGTTTTTTTCGCTAATATTTTTATTAATCTCATCGTAATAAAAATCCATATTATTTATATCATAGGGCATTTCTATAACATGAATCCCTAATCTTTGACATATTTTAGGCATTGAACTATGACCACCATATTCCGGACTTGTTATATAAATCGTATCCCCAATTTCAAATAAACTCATTAATAAAGTTGAAATTGTATTTACTCCTGTAAGAGTTCGCCCATCAGCATATGTACAATGAAATAATTCTTTGCATAATTCATTCAATAAACCGTAAATTTCAAAGAGGGAACGACTGCCAATAAAATTCTGTTCAGTATAATTAATTATGCTGCCTAATATATACTTCTCTTGCACAGATGCCATTAAAGGATATCTTACAAAATCAGACAATGAAGTCTCTGCCGCGCACAATGGTAATGACTTATTTTCAAAATGTAATATGGGCTCATATATATTAGAAAATTTGTCATAAAACTTATCAAAATCCATCTTTTATTTCCCCCACATAAACAACAGTGCTTAATGGTGCATAAACTATATTGTTTATAGCAAATTTATCATATACATCATTGAGAGCTGATATGTAAGAATTATATTCTTTATCATTTTTTGTAAGTGAATATGATGCACATAATGCTCTGCCGATAAATTCAGTTTTAGTCAAAAAATGGACACCGTCATCTATGAATTTATAAAATGTTGGTGTTTTAGAAAAAAATTGTGGGAAGGAATTTTGTGTAAAATCTATTACGTGTATACTACGTTCGTATAAAGGGCAAAATTTTAATAATACTTTTTCCGTTTCATAAAAAAAATCATTTTTTGACTCTTTGCTGTTCCAAACCAAAATGACTTTTCCTGTCTTTTTTAATATTCTTTGACATTCTTTTTTGGTTTTTTCTTGATTTAAAAGTTGAAAAGCTTGTGCAATGGTAATTATGTCAATACACTCATCTGCTAATTCTGTTTCTTCCGAAGTTTTTTCTATAAATTCGATATTTTTTATCCCATTACAATGTCTATGACATTCGCTTAACATATCCTTATTCGGTTCTATAGCATATATTTTTCTGCAAAACTTAGAAATAAGAATGGTGTTTATACCAGTTCCCGCAGCAATATCAGCTACACATGAATCAGGCATTGTGGACAATTGTTCGCAAAAAATATTTAAATAATTATTTGAATAGGACGCTCTTGTTTGGGCATATATCTGCGCCTTATCATTAAAGTTTTCAAATGATAGCTTGCTCATTAGCCAATCTCCTTTTTAATACAAAACAATTTTAGTATTTGTTAAATTTCTATTTTTCTATCTTTACAAATTCGATGTGAGAGTATATATCTTTCCATTTAACTACGGTCATTTATTTCATAAGATAATCAGCGATTATCAATCAAATCATAATCCAAAAGGCATTACATAAATAAGATAATCCTCATCTACATAATGCCCTTAAATCTATATCTGAAAATCCTTCCTAGGATGTTTCGTAGTAAGAATATCCCTCTGCTTTGACATCGCAACATGCGTATAGATCTCCGTAATATTAATGGAACTATGCCCCAATATTTCCTGAATATATCGAATATCAACATCAGCCTCCAGTAAACTTGTTGCGAAGGTATGGCGGAACATATGCGGAGTGATATGTAGATTAATTGCCGCAAGGGATGTATACCGGTTGATCATTCTGCGGACAGCCTGATCGGACAGTTCCTTACCATTCTGATTTGCAAAGAAATGTCCACAGCTCTGTATTTCCGTTTGAAAGTCACTTTTATATTTTTCCAGAATAGTGACAACATCGTCGTTTCCAATCTGTACTTTTCTTTCTTTGGAACCTTTTCCATAAATTAATATTGTCCGATCATAGAGGTTGATACTTTCCGCACCCAGAGCACAGAGTTCAGAGATTCGCATTCCAGTTGCGAAGAGCAATTCAATTACGGCTGCGTCCCTTAATGCATTTCTCTTCTGGTAAGCTGTCTTGCCATCGGATAGTTGTTTGTAGATGGTGGACAAAAAT
The DNA here is from genome assembly GCA_947178145.1 of uncultured Lachnospiraceae bacterium. Taxonomy (GTDB): domain Bacteria; phylum Bacillota; class Clostridia; order Lachnospirales; family Lachnospiraceae; genus COE1. The sequence continues at coordinate 2,894 of CAMWXE010000065.1, forward strand.
GTTTCAACAGTGTGGAGTGGAATTGTTTTGGGCAGAAGGACTGGCTCCCGGAATTTCACCTGTATTTTGTGAAAGGGATTTCGGTCAATCATCTCCCGATATTCAAAATAGCGAAAGAGAGCTTTTAGTGAAGCAATCTTTCGTTTGGCTGTTTTGGGCTTGTATCTCTGGTGAAGCCCTGCGATAAAGTTCTCCAGTATCTCTGGCGTGACCTTTAAAATGTCAGCCTGCTCGATATGCTGGCAGAACTGGGTTAAGTCAATCCGGTATGCTCTCAGTGTTTTTGTATCCAGTCTTTTCTGGTTCTTGCAGTAGTCCAGATAGCTGTTTACGGGTGTTTGTAAATCGTTCATAACAAATATCTCCTTATCTTTTGTATTTCAAGATATATCGTACATGGTTTTTAATTGTTTTGCACCTGCTAAATGATAATGTGTTGTTTTTGGATGGCGTCACAAAAACAGGGATTTTGATTTTTCGGGCTTTTCAGAGGATATACTTCGAGTGGTTAATTTTCTACAGTTCCTAACATCGATCCCCTATCCATGAAAAGGAATTTGCCAGACATTATACTCGCCCGAACAGGCATGTTTTACTGTAATTGTGCAAACAGTTATGGTATAATATGGATAAATAGCTTCCAGATACCGGAAAGGAAGAGAGTATGATTTTTATTACAGGAGATACCCATTGACGTTTCGAACGTGTTGAGGCATTCTGCAGGCGTATCCAGACATCACAGGATGATATACTTATCATTTTGGGCGATACAGGCATCAATTTCAGCGGGGCGGAATATGACAGATCGAAAAAGAGAATGCTGGAGTCCCTTCCCCTCACAATATATGGCTGGACTATAAAGAAAAGTTATCCTATCAAAAATGGTTTTGCGGACATTACTATAAAGAAAAGAAGATTGACAGACTGGAAATTATGTTTGAAAATTATGGCGATTTTTGTGCGGGTATGGAATGAATGTTGGATCTTATGGAGCGTATTTGAGAAAGGGGAATTCAATGCTGTTTTCAATCGTACTAATGGTGCTGATTCTAATAACCTTTAGAAAACAAAAGATTGAATATACGAAAGAAGGAACAAAAACAGAACTGATAGTCTGCATATCATGGTACGTATTGTATTTTATCTTAGCGATGACAGACAATGCATTTCAGACAGATATCATAAACGAAGTTACAAACTGGCTATTCTTATTTCTGTTTCCGCTGTTGATTATCGCAGGATTCAGGAAAGAGAAATTGGCAGAAACGCTGGGAGAAATCGGCCTCAAACGGATGGACAGGATAATGGCAAAATTTCCAGTATATTTTTGCCTGATGATATTGACGGCCGGATTTACAGAGGAGGTTTTCTTCCGAGGCATCGTTCAAAGATGCATGCTCAATACATGGAAACGGCCATACATGGCGATTTTGTCTGCCAGTGTTTTGTTTGGATTGTATCATTTTCCGTTTGCATTTTAATTGTGAGATTCAACGGCAGGAAGCATTGTGCATTCCTTAAAAGCTGTTTTGGCGGAGCAGGCTGTTACTGGATGCGCTTTGGGATTGATGTATGATAAAAGCAATAAAAACCTTTGGAGCAGTATTATTTTGCATGCATTCATCAATGCATCGATTATGTCGCTTAGCGTTGTCTTTCCAGGGGTATAATCGATTGTCTAGAATGGAGGGTTTTAGTATGAAACAAAAAAATATTCCGCTTCTGATTATTGTAATGATTCTTCTAAGTATATGTACAGCATGTGCAGGAAATGATTTGTCTTCTGGTGGCGAAAAAGAGGAGGAACAGTCAGATATATTGTTAAATGCGCAGACTGAAGAAACGCAGGCAAAAGAATCCCAAACGGAAGGCATCCAAACCAACGAAATTCCAACCGAAGGAATTTCTGACAGTGCGGACACAATCAACGCGCAGGATGTGGACGATACAGATACCGCACAAAGCGCTTTTCCAGGAGAGCGTACCACAAGTGTTTCTCCTGTCAGGCTTGTGTTTTGTACTGAGGAACAGATCACAAAAATGGAGGATGACACTATTTTGAGTAGGAAAAGATACATTTATCCTGTTGTGACGATTGAAGGGAATGAAAATGCCGCCGACAAAATCAATGCAGATATACAGGAAACAGTAAATTCTTCTCGAGTCGATACCTTTAATGTGCCGGATACGGCTGCGTATATTTATGATGTTGAAGCTGAGTATCGTTTTAATTATTGTACTGAAGGATACTTGTGGTTTACTGCTGTTCGTGCGGACAGTAAGGTTATTTCTTTTCTTGTGTGTTATCAACAATATACAGGCGGCATGATCATTTTACGCCATTATACTGGACTGAACTATGATACGCAGACTGGTGAACTGATCGAATTTGCAGACCTTTCAGAACATGCGGATGTTTTTGAACAGGAAACATTTGCATATCTCAAAGCTCTTGCTTTAACAAAAGAAACCGTATGGAAAGACATCGATGAGATGTTAAAACCTCTCTATCAGAGCAATCGCTGGTATCTTTCCACATCAGGGCTGGTATTTTGCAGTTATGATGGTCTCATGGAGTATACGATTCCTTATTCCGACTTGGAAGAAATCGGTTTGAAAGAAAAATATGATTGTGAGGGAATAAGAACGTTCCAACTTCAGAGAGGGGAAGGTTATTCTTCGGATTTAAACGGAGATGGACAGGAAGAAGATATTCAATTTTATATCGATGAAACAGGAAGTGCAGATACAAATATTCATTTGATCATAGATGGTACAGACTATGCCGTGGAGCTGGAAGAGCTGTCCAGACAACTTTCTGATGACGATTTAATCTGTTGGGTAGAGTGTTACTTATATAAAACGGACAAGACAGATACTACAACAGAAATTGCCTTTGAGATGAACTATACCAGTTTGAAAGATGACGTTGTTACACCCTGTACGTTTCGCTATTGCTATGAAGGGAATGGCGTTCTCACTTCTCTTGGCAGGATGGAGGGCATGATTACCGACCCAACAGTAGTGCTGCCGCAGGATAGTGCAGCAGATGAACAGTGATGAAAGGATTTTCTGATTATAAGGGCAATTGCGGTGTGATATGCAGATGAAAATCCACTGCGGCGGCCGGCAAAACGGATGGAGTAGATTGCGGGTGGAAAGAGAAGGACTATATCCATATCATTCCAGAGCAGATGCTCACAAAGGATATCAGTTTTTCGGATACAGTGGATATGATCTATAAAATAGTATCTGGACCGCAGAGTGTATGATGTATTGAAAATGTGTACAGGTGGTCGATTGGCGGATGATAGTTGCGTGCGAAAGCATAGCATGAAGTAGTGAATTGGGGTGATAGCATATGATTCTATATCATGCAAGTAAGGAGATTGTTGAGTTTCCCGAAGTGAGAAAAACTAGATATACAAAAGATTTTTCCTGGGGATTTTATTGTACAAATAACTTTGGGCAGGCGGTGCGATGGGCTAATCGTGGACAAGGCGATCCAATAATAAATTATTATTCTTATGAACAGGCCGGAGGGTTGTCTGTCTTAAAATTTGACCGTATGACTGACGAGAGGTTAGATTTTATTGCAAAATGCAGAAGTGGTGAGACGCATCAATATGATATTGTAGAGGGACCTATGGCAGATGATACAATATGGAATTATGTAAATGATTTTCTTGCAGGAAGGATAAGCAGAAAGCAGTTTTGGGTGCTGGCAGAATTTAAATATCCAACACATCAGATTAGTTTTCATACTTTGTCAGCACTGAACTGCCTTACTTTTGAGAGGAGTGATATTGTCTATGACAGAAAGAGACAAAAATAATTTTTTCTATGTGTGTTCGTTGATTGAATATATTGCGCGGCAGACGAAAAACAGGCGAGGCGTGATTATAGAGGGTTTGGGGAAGGAAGGGATCGAAAAACAGTTGTATGATGCAGAGGTAAACCATTGCCTTACGTTTGAACAGGTGAGTGATGAAGTGATAAAGCAATATCAAATTCCAAGTGGAAATTTTGATACAATTACAGAATGTAAGTATACGATTCCGAGTTATCTGGATATCGGAAAATTATACAGTATTATGATTGAGGATTGCGCAGAGCCTGGACAAGAAGTAGATGAATTGATGAAAATTTTCTCGTCCTTTATCAGCGATGAGATATCTGATTTTCAGACAGACATTTACTACCAGAATCCAAGTTATCTGGAATGTTCTTATAAGGCGGGATATTTGCTGGATTAAGGAGAGATCACAAATGGCAATAGACGGTGTGGCACAGCCTGCGATTTTGCAGATCAATGACGAAATAAGATTAAGAAAATATGATGGAATTTACGACTTTGCTTTCAACTGGTATCAGGATGAAGAGACGGTTTATTTTGTAGATGGAGTAAAGACATTATACAGTCAGGAAAAGCTGAAATGTATGTACGAGTATCTGGACAGTCATGGAGAGCTGTATTTCATAGAAGTGATAGAGAATGGAATTTATAAACCGATCGGTGATGTCACCTTTTGGAGGGAGGATATGCCTATCGTGATTGGCGAGCAATCTTACCGCGGAAAAGGAATTGCCAGAAAAGTGATCAGCAGGCTGATTGAGCGGGGAAGACAGTTGGGATATGACTGTTTATATGTGAACGAAATCTATACATATAATACTGCTTCAAGAAAATGTTTTGAAAGTTTAGGCTTTCAGGCATATGAGCAGACTGACAAAGGTCAACGTTTTCATCTAAAGATTTAGCATTGCCAAAGGATCTGTCAGGCATGCACGAAGAAAGAGAAGTTATTAAGAATAAAACGAGGTAAAGAAAAATGATAAAATATTACGATATCGGGTTAAATCTGTTCTGTAAGCAGTTTCCTGACCCGGAAAAGATTATTCAGGATGCCATGGGCAGCAGTGTGTGCTGCATTTTGACGGGAACAGACGCAAAAGAAAACCAAAAGATTGATAAGTTCGTAAAGACGCATGATGCCTATGGAACTGCGGGGATTCACCCGCACAATGCGGACAGGGCGTCACAGGATGATTTTGCCATGATCGAGAAAATACTCTCTGAAAATGAAAAGATGGTTGCTGTCGGCGAGTGTGGATTGGATTACGACAGAATGTTTTCCACAAAGGAGAACCAGATCCGGTGTCTGGAGAAGCACATTGTTCTCGCGGAAAAGCTGAACAAGCCTTTGTTTCTGCATGAGCGCAGTGCCGCGGCGGATTTTGTAAAAAGGTTTAAGAAGCATTCGGACATCTGCAAAAAGTCTGTGGTGCACTGTTTCACAGGCGATAAGCAGACCTTGGATCAATATCTTTCCATGGGATTTTCCATTGGTATCACGGGCTGGATCTGTGACGACCGCCGCGCGAAGGAACTGCGGGAAGCGGTGCATATGATTCCGTTGGACCGTATCCTGATCGAGACCGATGCGCCATATCTGACACCGCGGAATGTGCCGGGACTTGATAGGACAAACACGCCGCAGAACATTGTGTATGTCGCCAGAGAGCTTGCAAAATATATGAAAGTTTCCGAGGATACATTGGTGGAACATGCGAAGAAAAATACGGAAAGAGTATTTTTCATCACGAATACGAAGAAATGATCGCATAGTCTTTGGTTATAAAGACTGCATCAACATTTTCGAGGCTGCGGATATATTCCAGTCCCTTGTCCAGCCCAAGAAGATAACAGTAAGTGCTGAGTGCGTCGCCCTCCATAGAGGAAGCAGAGAGAATCGAGACACCAAGCAGATCATTTTGCACGGGGCAGCCTGTCGTTGCATCAAAGATGTGGTGATAGATTATCCCATCTTTTTCGTCTGCATCTGTCATAAAATAGCGCTCATAACAGCCGGAAGAAACGACAGAAATATCACTTTGCTGAATCGTGGTGATGACTTCATTTGTGGCGCCAAACGGTTTTTGGATGCCGACGTTGAAGGGGGTGCCGTCAGGTTTGGAACCGATGAGCAGGATATTTCCGCCGAGGCTGATGATGCCGCTCTCCACGCCTTGCGATAACAGATATTCTTTTAGGCGGTCAGCGATATAACCCTTGGCGATAAACCCGAGGTCTATGGCACTCTCATTGTCTGTTAAGGTGACAAAATAGCCTGTATCATCCGAGAGCGTGTCGTTATATCCGATTTCACTTCCATTTGCATCAGTAATAACAACATTCCTGTAGTCAACATGCGTTAAAAGTTCAGAGAGCGTCTGCTCAGAAGGAATGGAATAGTCGTAATCCGCAAGTGCGGACGCCTGACGCATCTGCCCGGAGATATCCCATTCCTCTGCAATGGGATGGAGGGTGAGGTCAAGGATACCCTGACTTTGGTCGCAGTAGGACAGTGCAGATTGGATGAGAAGGGCGGTGTCGTAGGAAACCGCTGTCCTTTTTCCGTTCGCATGATTGATCTTCCAGATCTCGGAACCTTCCAGCGTTGTGCTGAACAGGGATTCGTATTTCTCGCAGAGTGCAAAACATTGCTCCAGCGCATCGGCTTTGCTGCTGTCATAAATCGAGATCGTTACAACAGTATCAAAAGCAAAGCCTGTGTGAGAGACAGGCGTTTGCGTGCGAATGCGGGAACAGCTGGTCATCACGGTGGAGGCCAGGAAAAGGAAGCTGAATAAGGATAAATGCTTTCGTTGGAATGCGTTTTTCATAATGTGTGTTTACCTCGCAATTGTGTTTCGACAGCTTATATTTTATCATTATTGGAAGAAAAAGTATATATTTATTCTGCTCAGTGAATTGATATAGACAAGGATAGGGGTTACCGTTCACGCCCTGTCTCTGCGGCAATTTGATAAAAAAATGATTAAAATTCAGAAAATAATTGAAATTGTTGCAAAAATATTATATAATAAACCTCGTAAATTGATTATGTAAATCAAACAATGCGTACACAGCGATTCTAATTGTGCGTTCGTATGGGACTGACAGTTCCTGACTTTAGCACATATTGATAGGACATTAGGGAGGATTTTATATGAAGCTGCATGATGATTATTATGAGGAGGAACACAGCTCTGGCTCTAAGACGATATACATATATATGATATTGATTATGTCAGCGGTTATTCTTGGGGTGACAGCGCTTGTTTTCTGGGCAAATCAGTCGCAGTCCAAATCGGATGGGAGTGGCTATGCTGCGGCATTGGCGCAGAAAGAGGCGAAAGCGGCAGAGGAGAGCAGAAAGATGGAAGCAAATGCGGCAGAGAATGTGATCGCAGAGAGCAAGCTTACATCGGATGATCTCGATATCTGGACGCTGCCAGATACCGGAAGGGAGAAAAATACTCCGCAATCGAACAAAAATAACGGCACGGTGACCAATCAGACTACTGGTGAGACTGTGGTGGATGGTTCGGAGAGTGCTTCGGACAGTTCAGGCCAGTCCAGGACAGCAGATGAGTTGTCCAATGGAAAAACTTCGGTGTATGACATGACAGACAAGGAGGAGCTTAGCGGAGAGCAGGAGAGTGAAAGCGAAACCGTTGAGGAGGAAGAAGACGAAGAAGAGGATGAGGTAAAAAGTATCCAGGTAAAGCACGCGGATGGCACCAAAGAATGGGTTGATGTCAATGAGAATATTCCTAGAAATAAGTATCATTATTCTAATCTGAAATATCAGAAACCACTTATGAATTATTATGAGGATGGAGAGCTTGTGTCAAAATGCGGTGTTGATATCTCAGCCAATCAGGGGGAAGTTGATTTCAACAAATTAAAAAATGCAGGCTGCGATTTCGTCATGCTCAGAGTCGGCGCCAGAGGCTACAGCAGTGGAAATATTGTCACAGATGCAAATTTTCAGGATAATATCAGAGCGGCAAAAAAGGCGGGGCTTGATGTCGGAGTGTATTTTTGTTCGCAGGCGGTGAGCAAAGCCGAAGCGCGCGAAGAGGCCGATGAAGTTCTGGATGCAATATCAGGCTTTAGCATAAAGTATCCGATTGCATTTGTCATGGAGACTGTGGACGGGGATATGGCGCGGATCGAGGCGCTTGACAGGACAGACCGGACACAGATTGCGCAGGCCTTTATGAACAGGATTGAAGATGCAGGTTACAAATCCATGATCTATGGCGACAAAGAGTGGCTTCTAACGATGGTAGACATAGAGGATTTGCAGGATTATGATGTGTGGTTTGCGCAGGACAGCGACGAGCCGGAGTATCCATATCAGTTTGGCATTTGGCAGTATGATTCTGATGCCACAATCAAAGGGATAAGCGGAGATGCCACGATGCTCATGAGTTTTTGGGACTACGCGAAATAATTTGCATACAAGACAGAAAGCACTATAATCTAAGATTTATAGTGCTTTTGATAATTTAAAATTTTGTCTGATATTTTGAGATGGGAATAGATATCAGCATATGCCGACGGAGAGAGTCCGTCGATGTAATTTGGGGCATAATTCTTTTGGACGCCTCTTTTTTTCAGAACATCAATCGCCTTGTTATAGGCGATTGCGGCATCAATCTCGCTCTGGTAATGACCGATGACATAGTATCCAGGCACGTTGATGCGCGCGCGGTATCTCTTTTTTCCTTTATAAGTGACCTCGGCAACACCATGATAACGGTTTATAATTGCAAGATTTTCATGTCGGAAATCGGTGTCATCATCATTTAGGAAAAGATAATCTTTTCCAGCAACAGCAAAGTTTCGGATTCCATACCGGTTTAAGATATTCACTTGCATACCATAATCAGCGACGAAGAGATGACCCTTGCGTTTCATGATTTTGCGCGAAGAGTAATAAAACAGGTCATCAATATCGAATTTGAGCACATCTGTAGGTGACAGATAGTAGTAAAAAAATTTTGGCCGGGCATAGATTGGGGTTCCAAAGTAAATGCCGTTATCGCGGAAATTGATGAGGATTACCCATTTCTCAAAGGGAAGGGGTGAGTCGTCCTGATATTGCTGGATACCGAATTTGGTATGTTTTAACAGTTTGTCAGCCTCGAGGTATGCGGCATTTGCAGCAGACATTGTATCAAAGCTGCCCAGACTAATGTGTTTCCTTCGATATGTGATGGAAGCGCGATAGTATATGGCGCCATTTTTTTTTGCTGCAGCGAATACACCCTTCATGATTAAAAATCCCCTTTGACAAATTTAGATAGCTGCTGATAAATGTATTGTAGGTGTAGAATAGCTGTTTGTCAAGTTTCCATAAAATTCAGGGTCACTCGAATTGTTCAGACCATTCGTTCACCTTGTTTTCAAAGGCTTCAGCCCATTGATCCGCTTTGCGCTCCATCTGTTCCTCCAGTTCGGCGATGCGCTGTTCGATATCCTCTGCGTAGGTATCGGCATACATATTTCCCGAGAAAGCGTTGATAAAGTCCTGGGTCAGATGGATTTTCCATTGCCCGTTATCTTGATAGGCAGAGACGGTGACATTGATTGTGCTGCGATCGTTGTCGTCCAATTCATCAATAATGGAAATCAGAGAATCCTTCGATGTGGCCAGCTCAGACATTTCTTTTGCGAACTGCGTGATACCGATTCCCGGGCTTTCCAGCACATTTTCTAATATTTGTGCGGTATAGTTTCCTATAGCCAGCGACATATCAATGTTGGTAATTTCCATATCGATTTCAGCGGTATTATCTTTTTCTCGTACATCTGATATTTTCCAGGTCAGGTTTTCCATTATTTTCTGGTTTAGTTTGTAGGCAGATTGATATCTGCTGCTGCGTTTGGAACGAGGCTGCAGCAGCTCATTGAAGGTGCGGTATTCGCTCTCCACTGGGACACCGATCCAGTTGTGGCAGGTCTGGATGTAATTGTCAGAGTAGTTGTTCAAAGTTTCCATGTCCAGATCTTTGATACTCTCCATGACACATTCCACGGTTTCCAACGGTGTTGTTGGGGCGGGGACAGATGCTTTCTTCCCGCATCCGCTAAGTGCCAGGACACTTGTCATCAGAAATGCAATCCATTTTTTTGTTGTCATCTTTCATTCTCCCTTCGATTCTTTCATGTGCAAAATAAATATTACGTTTTCATTATATTTTTCTCTGGGATATATGACAATTACCCTGGCAGAAATCGGCGCTCAGACAACAAAAAACGACGCTAAAAAATACAGTTCGGAAGTATCATGGCAAAAGAAAACCACCCATCTTCGCATTTTAAAACACTGGTTCCATGGTATTTTTTGACAACAGAATCCACATTTAAGAGTCCGATTCCGTGATAAACAGTATCTTTTTTGCTGGTGACAATGGTGATTTCATGCGCGGGATCGGCAGCTCCTCGCCGGTATTGAGAAAAGCTGTGTAGTTGCTGAGTCTGCGGATGTGCTTCATATTGACAAGATAGCTTTTGTGAATCCGCAGGAATCCGTAACCAGAAAGTTTTTGTTCAATCGAATCCAGTTTCTCATAGATCTGGTAAGTTACCATTCCGGATTCAGTGGCACTCGAATGCATGGCGCCCGACTGCATATAATAGAAAAATGATTTGTGCTTCTGACTTTCGACGTAGAGAATGTTGTCTGTATACAATGTCGTTTCACCGTTCAGAAAAGAAAAAGTAACCTGTGCCAGATGCATTTTCTGCAAAATAGCGTCGAGGCATTCCGGGATTGTAGTATCCAGCGTATCCTTCATCAGATAGCGCACTGCGTTGACCTTGTATCCTTCAAGTGCATAATCGATAAATGCTGTCACAAACACAAGATATGTATCGCTGTGAAACGCGCGGATTTGTGAGGCTGTCTGGATTCCGTCAAGCGCTTTCATGCTGATATCCATAAAGACAATATCGTATTTTACACTGTTTTCCTGCTGCGCTAAGAATTCTTCTCCAGACAGATAGAGTGCAATGTTATATTCGAGGCTCTGTCTATGGAAATACTGTTTTAAAAGGTGATTTATTTTTTCTCTGTAATACTGTTCATCATCACAGATTGCAATTTGAAGCATTGGTGTTCCTCCGTTTTTTACGCTCCTGATTTTTGCATAGCCGCAGTTCAAAAAAGTTTTTCTGCTGTGACAGAGTTACAGGAACATTCTGTTTTCGTAAGAATTATAGCATAGGAAGAATGATATCTGCAATCGGGTGATATCACAGAAATTCTTAATTTAGAAAGTTTTAAGTATTTTTTGCAGGACAAGCGAATAGACTAAAATGTGAAGAGAATATCTAAGTTCATATAACTTCACACAGGAAGAATACAAAACAAACCGGCTTGATAGGAATGACGTATTCTTCATTTGTGCAAACAGAAAGGAAAGAACAACAGACTATGTACTCAAAATGCAATATCCTTTTATTCATCGCATATACAGTCTGCACAGGTTTGCTGATCTGCTCAAAACAGTATGATGTGCAGGCGGGCAGTATGGATAATAAGGAAACAGCGACAGTGTCAATAGTAACTGAGAATGTAGAGCTCGCGAAGTTGGAATCTGTAGAGCGTGTTATTTCTTATGAGACAATGAAACAGCGCTTTTGTATTGATGTCTCAGACAAGGATCTGGATACGCTTATGCGGATTGTGGAGGCAGAAGCAGGAGGTGAGGACAGAACAGGCAAGCTTCTGGTGGCAAATGTGGTGATTAATCGCGTCAAAAATAAGAGATTTCCGAACAATGTCACCGATGTGGTGTATCAGAAAGCAAAGAATGTGACGCAGTTTTCTCCGGTTTCCAACGGAATCATCGATAAGGTGACGGTATCAGAGGAGACGAAAGATGTAGTGTACAGTGCACTCAAAGGGGAAGACGTGTCAAACGGCGCACTGTTTTTTATGGCGAGAAAATACGCCGCACCCGAGAACGTGGAGTGGTTTGACAGCAATCTGACGTTTCTCTTTTCCTATGGAGGGCATGATTTTTATACAAGATAGAAATCAAAATGATTGAGAAGATTAGCATTTTGTGATATAATAAAGGGCAGCAAAGCGAGCGTGAATAGATGTTCGGTATCGGAGGAGCATATGCTTGCAGTCTGATGGGAAGCAAGCGACTGCTTCCGAAATAAAAAATTACAGATAGCTGGTGTTTAAGAATGTTTTTAATGCTAAAGAATACAAAAGTATTGTATTTTAATCTGCCGGATTTTACGGTGGAGGTACTCAGAGAGGATCTGCTGCCCTATTTTTTGCGATCAAATATCAAGAAGTCTTCAAATATGAAAGATATTTTGCATAACGTACAGACAGTAAAGAGCTATCTGAGCAGTAGAATGCTGTCACTGTCGAGAGATAATGCCAAGAAAATCTATGCGGCTTTTCAGATACCGCAGGTGGATTCTATTGACAACAGGGTAAGTATTTGTATCAAATGTAAAGGCGTATCCATTCAGGATAGCTATTGGGTTCAGGAAGAAAATGAATCTGGTATATGGGAATCGATTAATATCAGACAAAATAAATTAAAAGATATTATCGATCTGTCTTTAGGGGGGTTCAGCCCTACAATCACAACAAGCATCATATGCCCGGAACTGACAACCAAGGGATTGTTTCGAAAAGGCTGGGTACGCATGGGTGACATTCTGTATCTATTGAAATCAGACAAGACGAAGGAATGTGTAAATACAAAGATGGAAGTGCTGGCATCGGAAATCCTTGAATGCTTTGACAATGCCATTGACAGTATCACTTATTTCAGCGATATGAAAAATATGATGGACGGAGAAGGGCAGGTGTCCATCTGCAAAAACTTTGTAGGAGAGGATTATTCTTTTGTGGAGGCGTGGGAGTTTATGGACTACTGCAGACGCCTTGACATAAACTACAGGGAATATTGTATGAAAAAGTGGGGGGCAGAGTTTGCCAGCATTCCGGTATTGGACTATATTATTGTCAATACGGACAGGCATACGCAGAATTATGGATTTATGATGAACAACGATACAGGTGAAATCGAACATCTGGCGCCTTTGTTCGACTTTAACTGTGCACTTGTGGCAGATTACTTCGCACATGACGCAAGGGACACACTCAGCCAGATGTTTAATACCGCGGAAACGCTGAGAGAGTTGGCGTATCAGTTTAAAGAGCAGGCCAATATTGTTTTCAATGAGGATAAGTTTATGAAGGTGGTCGGGAGAAATGAGCAATACAAATACATATTTGAACAGGTATATGCGCGGATACAGGAATTAGAGCTGGCGTAATTGTGTTCTCATGCTTGCAGAGACCAGAGCACTATGATATACTTAAAATCTGTAAAGTTATTTCTTTACAGTTTCTTAGATGGATTTTGGCATAATTATGAAGTAAGAGGAGAAAGTGAAATGGAGTTATTTTACAGAAGCACACGAAGTAACAGCGAGACGGTCAGGGCGTCACAGGCGATCTTGAAGGGACTTGCGGACGATGGCGGATTATATGTGCCAGAGTCGGTTCCAAGGCTTGAACGGAGTCTTGCGGATCTGTCGCAGATGACATATCAGGAGACGGCATACGAGGTAATGAAGCTGTTTCTCACGGACTTTACGGAGACAGAACTCAAAGATTGCATTAACAAAGCATATGACAACAAGTTTGACACAGAAGTGATTGCACCGCTTGTGGAGGCGGAGGGGACATATTATTTAGAGCTTTTCCACGGTGCAACGATCGCGTTTAAGGATATGGCACTCTCGATTCTGCCGCATTTACTCATCACATCGGCAAAGAAAAATCATGTGGAAAACGAAATCGTAATCCTCACTGCGACAAGTGGTGATACAGGGAAGGCGGCACTTGCGGGGTTTGCAGATGTAAAGGGTACCCGAATTATTGTATTTTATCCGAAAAATGGTGTCAGTCCTATTCAGGAGAAGCAGATGGTTACGCAGAAGGGGGACAACACGTTTGTGGTGGGTATCACAGGCAACTTTGATGATGCACAGACGGGCGTGAAGATGCTGTTTGGGGATAAAGCGTTAGCTGATACGATGGCGCAGGCCGGTTTTCAGTTCTCCTCTGCAAATTCCATCAATATCGGAAGACTTGTTCCGCAGGTGGTCTACTATGTGTACTCCTATGCACAGCTTCTGAAAGAAGGAAAAATAGAGAACGGTGAGAAGATCAATGTTGTCGTTCCAACAGGAAATTTTGGGAATATTCTCGCCGCCTATTTTGCCAAGAATATGGGAGTTCCCATTGCAAAGCTGATCTGTGCTTCCAACGAAAATAAGGTACTCTATGATTTCTTTGAGACAGGTATCTATGATAAAAACAGGGAGTTTGTGCTGACCAGCTCACCTTCCATGGATATCCTGATCTCCAGCAACCTTGAGCGGCTGATCTATTTGACAGCGGGGGCAGATGCAGAGAAGAATGCCGCGTTTATGAAGGATCTGTCCACAACGGGTAAATACGAGATTACTGCTGAGATGAGGGCTGAGATGAAAGATTTCTATGGAAATTACGCGTCGGAGCAGGAGACAGCAGACACAATCAGATCCCTGTATGAAAAGACAGGGTATGTGATTGATACACATACTGCCGTGGCGGCGGCAGTCTTAAATAAGTATAAGAAGGAGACCGGCGACGAGACAAAGACAGTGCTGGCATCGACTGCAAGTCCCTTTAAGTTTACGAGAAGCGTGATGAATGCTATTGATGCAAAGTATGATGCAATGGGTGATTTTGAGCTTGTCGATGAGCTTTCCAGGCTTGCCAATATCAGTGTTCCGAGGGCGATCGAGGAGATTCGCACAGCGCCAGTACTCCATGATACTGTCTGTGACCGGGAAGAGATGAAGGCAGTTGTCATGAAGTTTTTGGGCATTTGAGACAGGAATGCGAGGGCTGGTTTGAGAGAAATTTCTGGCCTGGATTCTGACAGGATGTGTGAGGAAGCCGGGCGCTTTGCAGAGGAATGGCTCTTTGTTGATACGTTTTTGTCTGATAAAGGAAAGAAGGTGTACATATGAGTTTTGGAATGATACTTGATCTGCTCATTATGGCGTGTGGCATCTATATGGTCTACTGGGCAGTGCAGATGAAGTCGACCAATAAAATCCCGGCTATGCTTGTGGGCAAAGGATTTCCGATTAGCAGGGCAAAAGACCCGGACGGGTTTATCAGATATACATTTCCACTTACGTTTGCGACGGGGGTTATTCTTTTCGCAACAGGATTAGCAGGTGCGCTTGAAATTTTCGCAACCTATCCGCTGGCAGAAACATTGATGCGGATTGTGCTGATTGTTGTGATTGTTGCTTATGGTATGATGCTTATGAAAGCACAGAGAAAATATTTGGTAGGAAATTAGGGGGATTTTGTTATGACAGACAGAGAGATTTTGAAGCATATTGACCATACTCAGTTAAAACCGTTTGCTACATGGAGTGATATTGAGAAAATCTGTGATGAGGCGGTAAAGTATCGGACAGCTTCGGTGTGTATTCCGCCGGCATATATCAAGAGGGCTCATGATGGATATGGCGATAAGATTAATATCTGTACCGTGGTAGGTTTTCCACTTGGCTACAGTGTGACAGACGCAAAGGTCGCGGAAGTGAGGAAGGCACTTGCCGACGGCTGCAATGAGATTGATATGGTAGTGAATATCAGTGATGTAAAGAATGGTGATTACATCAAAGTGGAGGAAGAGATCCGAACATTGAAAGCGGTGTGCGGGGATCACATTCTCAAAGTTATCATTGAGACCTGTTTTCTCTCCGAGGAAGAGAAGATTGCAATGTGCAAGGCGGTCACAAATGCGGGTGCTGATTACATAAAGACTTCAACTGGTTTTGGGACAGGCGGTGCGACGATTGAGGATATCCGTCTGTTCAAGAAATATATTGGACCAAATGTTAAAATGAAAGCTGCTGGCGGAGTGAAAACGAAGGAAGACCTGATAATGTTCCTCGAGGAAGGATGTGAGCGGATCGGCACATCATCAGCAGTGGGCATTCTTCAGGGAGCACAGGTGCAAGGGTACTAATGGAGGTTCAAAATGGGAGTAGTGGAAAGACAGCGGATTGAGGAGCTGCAAAAGCTGCTTGAAGAGGCGGCAATTGACTATTATATCGTGCCGACAGCAGATTATCACAATTCGGAATATGTCAGTCAATATTTTAAGATGAGGGAATTCTTGTCAGGATTTACAGGTTCTGCTGGAACGCTGGTGGTGAGCAGGACAGAGGCAGGACTTTGGACAGATGGCAGGTATTTTGTGCAGGCGGAGACTGAGCTGGACGATTCGGGTATTGTGCTGTATAAGATGGCGGAGGAGAATGTTCCGACGATCAAAGAATATCTTGAGAAGAATGTGACAGAAGGTCAGACAATTGGTTTTGACGGCAGGGTTGTGGATGCTTTTTTTGGAAAGGAGCTTGAGGAAGTCTTTGCCGGGAAAAATGTGTCTGTTGTTTATGACAGGGACATCGCAACACAGCTGTGGCAGGACAGACCGGCAATGCCTGTGAGCAAGGTGTGGATTGTGCCTGAAGAAAGCTGCGGCATGAGCGTACAGGAAAAGCTTGCCAGGGTAAGGGAGAAAATGTCTGAGGAGGGTGCAGAGCATCTGCTGCTCTCAAAGCTCGATGATATTATGTGGTTGTACAATATCCGGGCAAATGATGTGGACTGTAATCCGGTAGCACTTTCCTATACTTTTGTATCCGGAGAGGACGCTGTTTTATTCATACAGAATGAGGCGTTGACAGAGGAAGGGAAGCACTACTTTGAAGAGAGAGGTGTCTCGTGTGAGGATTACAATAATGTCACAGAATATCTCAAAAACTGTGAAATCAAAGGAAAAGTATGGTGCTCATGCGCGGACATCAGCTATATGCTTTACAAGCTGATGCAAAACCGCACGGAACTGGTGGACAGGAAAAATCCGACAGAGCTTTTGAAAGCGGTCAAAAATCCGACAGAGCTGGAACATATCAGGGAGTGTTATCTCAGGGACAGCGTCGTGCTGACAAAATTCCTCTTTTGGATGAAAGAAAATGCGGGAAAAGTTCCGATGGATGAGCTGAGCGTGGCGAAAAAGCTTGATGGCATGAGAGCCGAAATCCCAGGATTTCTAGAACTGTCATTCCCAACAATCAGTGCATATAAATCCAACGCAGCGATGGCGCACTACAGCGCGACCGAGGAGCATTTTAGCAGCATTGAGGCAGATGGTTTTTATCTGGTTGATTCCGGCGGACAGTATGAAGGCGGCACGACGGATGTGACAAGGACGATCCGACTGGGGGCGATTACCGACGAGATGAAGCTGCATTTTACAAAGGTAGCCTGTGCGATGCTTCGGCTGGCGGATGCAAAGTTTTTGCACGGCTGCACAGGGAGAAATCTTGATATCATTGCACGTGGGCCGCTGTGGGAGTGCGGACTGGACTATAAGCATGGGACAGGACACGGAATCGGTTATATACTGAATGTCCACGAGGGACCACACAGTTTGAGATGGCAGTACAAGCCGAACGTTCCAGAGACGGAGCTCGAAGAGGGTATGATTGTCTCGGACGAGCCAGGAATGTATGTACAGGACAGCCATGGAATCCGGACAGAGAATATTGTCGAGATTGTGAAGGAGGACAAGAACGAATACGGACAGTTTATGGGATTTCGTCATCTGACTTATGTCCCCGTTGACTTGGAGGCTATTGATACACAGTATATGGAACCTTCTGATATCAAAAAGCTGAATGCATACCATAAAATGGTATATGAAAAACTGTCGCCATATTTTGCGGGTGAACAGCTTGAACAGTTAAAGGATGCAACACGAGCCGTCTGATTCGCATAAAAGCCTTGTGTGACTGGCAGAAATCCCATCGCAGAGAGCGGAGGTCAAATATAGGAGGAGACATATGAAAAAGGAAGGGCAGGACAGCAATAAGGCAGTTAAATTTGCGTGGCTGGATGAAGGGCTTATATTGGGATTGCTGGTGATTCAGATTGCAATGATTGCATATTTTAATCTGAGAGATATTCGCAATTCGCTGGACAGTGATTGTGCAATCACGATTTATCACTTTCGGGAAGTCATTCGAAATGGTACATTCAATCTGCAGAATTGGTATCATACAACATCACTTGAATTAGATGCTACATTTTTGTTTGCATGGCCGCTTTATTATATTGTGCATGATATCTTTACTGCCGTAGGAATTGCCAATTTGATTTATATGCTGTTATATATCATTGTGATTAGCGGGATCTTGAAGTGTGTTCATGTGAATCGTAAATATATTTTAATCACAATTTGTCTGGTATTGACACCATATGCATTTGGCATGTTAGACTACTTTAATATGCTTTTCTATGGAGTTACTTTTTATGGTTTGAAGACATTAGTACCGTTGCTTTGTATATGGAATCTTTTGCTGTTGAAGGAACAAAGTGTGACACGTAAGGAAAAATGGGGTAAGATAGCTGTGTTATGTGTTTACCTGTTTTTCTTGTTTATAACCTCGTTCTCAACAGGAATTTATGTAATGCTTTGTGGAATTTTTCCAATCTGCTGTTGTGTTTTGCTTGACATCTGGAAATCAGGGAAATGGAATGGCAGATATAACTGGAGGCAGGCGGGTGTCCTGCTGGGAAGTCTGCCGGTGGTTATTGCAGGCTGCATGCTTCATCAAAAGTATTATGGACTTACATCAAGATTCAACATGAGATTAACCAAGATAGAAAATTATGCGGTTAATTTCAGAGCATGTGTCAGAGGAATTTTTGATTTATTTGGCGCGACAATCTCAGATGATATTGAAGCGTTATCCATCAATGGAATTTGGTATTGTCTGAAGATGGGATTTGTAGTGCTGCTGGTGTTTGCCTGGTTGTATAACCTCCGGCTCTTATTTCAAAAGCATGAGAAAGGAACGATAAAAGAATTTCTTGCAATTCTGCCACTTTTTAATTTTCTGATTTTATTGATGGCGGATTCCCGATATGGAACGAATACGCATATCGAATACCGATACTATCTGATTGGCGCAGTTCCCATGCTGCTTCTTCTGGGGATACAGATTGATGAGTGGTGCAAATCGATCAATGAATTTCAAAAGAATACTGTATCGATCGTATTGTTGATCGCTTTGGCAGTGCTGATGGGTGGAAATAATAAATATGTTATCGACCATTGGGACAGAACTTCCTATGCGGTGGAGTTGTGTGATTATTTTAACACATTGGATATAGAATCTGTATTCTTTGTGGACGATCCGGATACTTCGCATATTTGCAAAGGAATTGACGGAAATCATAAGTATGGCACCTTTATGTCGGATACACAGACCTTAGAAGTAGGATTCTGCAGTTACCTTGACTCAGCACATGGCAGCTTTTATGGAAATAAAAATGCGCTGGCTGTGTTTATCTATTCTGTCCCGGAGGATTATATGCCTGTTGAGATTGCGCAGCATTATCAGAAAGTAGCAACAGTCAGGTGGTTTGACATTTATGTGAGTGATCAGGTGTGGTTTCCATAACATGCATCAGAAATTATATTTTGCATATTAAGATATCATGAAATTTTGCTAATTTTATTGACTTTTCTCTAAGGTTTTGAGATAATTAGTTCATTAGGGTAAGCCCTTACATTTTGATCATAACCGTTACAGACAGTATAATTCGTCACGGCGGTTTGAAATAAAATTTATTATCTTAAGGAGGATCTTATATGTCAACGAAAGCGTATTATCCCATTTCCGAGATTGGTGCTGGAAAGGTAGGATTTTCAAAGACACGTTCTATCATCGAGGCTGCTTTTTACGGGAACAATGTAGTGAAGGTAAACACTTTAAAGGAAGCCTATGAGTTAGCAAAGAACTCACCGGGAACCATTGTTACTGATATGAAGATTAAGGACGGCGAAACATTTGGTCTCGAGAAGGATGCAAGAGTTTTGTTATTCAACGATGGCGCTGTTACAGGCCGTTACGCGGCAGCTCGTCGTATCAAGGGTGAGCCGGGCGTAGATGAGACAAAGCTTGACAAGGTAGTTATGGACGCAATCTATGAGACACGTTGGAAGACGATGTATCATGCAGAGTGCTTTGTAGGTCTTGATCCGGAGTTCATGGTAAAGGCACATCTCCTGATTCCGGAAGGAGAGGAGAACCTTCTTTACAACTGGATGATCAACTTCCAGTATATGTCTGATGAGTATGTAAAAATGTACAAGACTTCCAAGCCTGTCGGCGATGGCAAGGAGCCGGATATCTATATTTTCTCAGATCCTCAGTGGGCACCGCATGAGGCACCGGACGTTGACTACAGCTGCCTAAGCGATCCTTTGACACTCTGCTATTTCGATACAAACCAGAACTGTGCAGCGATCCTTGGTATGAAGTACTTCGGTGAGCACAAGAAGGGTACACTGACAATGGCATGGGCACTTGCAAACAGAAACGGCTATGCTTCCTGCCATGGCGGACAGAAGGAATACTCTCTTGAGGGCGGCAAGAAGTTCGTGGCATCTGTATACGGATTGTCCGGATCAGGAAAGTCTACTCTGACACATGCAAAGCATGCTGGCAAGTATGACGCATTTGGCGGTATCAAGGTTCTTCACGATGATGCATTCATTATCAACACAGATACCTGTGCATCGATCGCACTTGAGCCCACATATTTCGACAAGACAGCTGACTATCCTACAGGCTGCCCTGACAATGAGTACTTACTGTCTGCACAGAACTGCTCCGCGACACTTGACGAGGACGGAAAGATTCAGCTCGTGACAGAGGATATCAGAAACGGTAACGGCCGTGCGATTAAGTCAAAACTGTGGTCACCGAACCGCGTGGACAAGATCGATGCTCCTGTCAACGCAATTTTCTGGATTATGAAGGACCCGACAATCCCGCCAGTAGTGAAGTTAAAGGGTGCAGCGCTCGCATCTGTTATGGGTGCTACACTGGCGACAAAGACTTCTACAGCAGAGCGTGTGGCAGCAGGCACAGATCTGAACGCACTCAGAATCGTTCCTTACGCAAACCCGTTCAGAACATATCCGCTGGTTAATGACTATGAGAAGTTCAAGAAACTGGTTGAGGAGAAGGATGTAGCATGCTATATCGTCAACACTGGCGATTTCATGGGCACAAAGGTAAAACCGGCTGATACATTAGGTATCCTGGAGACAATCGTTGAAGGAAAAGCAAACTTCGAGAAGTGGGGCAACTTCGATGATATCGAGATTATGTATGACTGGTCTGGCAAGACAAGCGACGCATTCAAGCCGGATATGAACAACGCTGAGTACGTGGCAGCATTGAAGTCAGCTATGCAGAACCGTGTGGATGCAGTGGAAGGTTTTGCAACCAAGAAGGAAGGCTACGACAAGCTTCCTGACGAGGCACTCGCAGCATTGAAGAAGCTCGTTGAGCAGTGCTAAGCATTGAAGAATTTTTTGTAAAGAGTGTTTTATGAAATATAGGAGACACATGAAAGTGTGTCTCCTTTTTCTTGCGCCTGCTACTTTGGCGTGGGTGTGAACAGTAATATTATTTTCTGACAGTCCTATTGACATTTACTGAGGAACATAGTATAGTGTTCCTGTTGAATACTACTATTGTGTGATGATTACTTCGGAACAGTATCTTGTATAGAAATGGGTGATGCGATGTATGGATAGTACTGTATTGGGAATTTTGGCGGAAAAGCTGGTACAGTTCGGTCTGACCAGACAGGAGGCAAATATCTATCTGTGCTTACTGCGCAATAAAGATTTGTCAGGCTATGAGGTGTCTAAAATCACAGGAATTTCGCGCTCTAATGTATACAGTGCGCTTGCCAGTCTTGTGGAGGAGGGGGCTGCATATTTGTTGGAGGGTGAGACGAACAAGTACACAGCAGTGACAATAGAAGATTTCTGTGAGAACAGGATTCGGCGGCTGACAGCGTTGAAGCAGGAGCTTGTGGCGCAGATTCCACAGATCGGGGACAGTTCCGAAGGTTATATCACTGTCAGCAGCCACAGACATATTATGGATAAAATCTATAACATGCTGGAGCACGTTGCGTATCGCGTCTATCTGTCCATGCCGACAGAATATCTTGAGCAGTTTCGGCATCCTCTCGAGCAGCTGGCAGTGGACGGCAAAAAGGTAGTGCTTATAGTGAGCGATCTGCCATCTGCAGAGATTAAGGGCAGTATTATCTATCATACGGACAAAAAGGACAGACAGCTGCGTCTGATTGTGGATTCCAGCTATGTGCTCACAGGTGAGATGACTGGAAGTGCAGCTGACACCTGCCTGTACTGTGGTCAGAAAAATTTTGTAAATGTTTTTAAGGATTCCCTTAGAAATGAGATAAAGCTAATTCAATTAACACAGGGAGACCAGGTGGAAAATCAATGATTTAGCGATTTGCAAATTATGAAAGGAGAAACGTTACTAAGAATGAGTAAAAAAGCATTTGTTACCAAGGAGCAGATTGAGGAGATTGTAAAGACTTATCCAACGCCGTTTCATATCTATGATGAGAAGGGGATCAGGGAGAACGCGCAGGCTTTGAAGGAGGCTTTTTCCTGGAACAAAGGGTTCAAAGAGTACTTTGCAGTAAAGGCGACGCCGAATCCTTATTTGATCAATATTCTTCGCGAGTATGGCTGCGGCTGTGACTGTTCATCTCTCACAGAGCTGATGCTGAGCAGTGCGATGGGCATGGAGGGTAAGGATATCATGTTCTCTTCCAATGACACACCGGCAGAGGAATTTATATATGCGGCAAAGCTTGGGGCCACGATTAACTTAGACGACATCACGCATATTGACTTTCTGGAAAAGACCATCGGCAAACTGCCGGAGACGATTTCCTGCCGCTATAATCCAGGCGGGTTGTTTAAAATTACGACAGATATCATGGATAATCCCGGAGATGCGAAATATGGATTCACGACAGAACAGCTCTTTGAAGGTTTTCGGATTTTAAAAGAGAAAGGCGTCAGGAATTTTGGCATTCATGCGTTTCTGGCGAGCAACACTGTCACCAATGAGTACTATCCTGCGCTTGCAAAGACATTGTTTGAGGTTGCTGTGAAGCTGAAAAACGAGACAGGGGCAGATATCAGATTTATCAATTTATCCGGGGGTATTGGAATTCCCTACAGACCAGAACAGGAACCAAATGATATCAGGATAATCGGCGAGGGTGTGCGGAGAGTATATGAGGAAGTGCTTGTGCCTGCAGGGATGGGAGATGTGGCGATCTACACGGAACTTGGGCGTTTTATGATGGGGCCGTACGGACATCTTGTCGTGAAGGCAATTCATGAAAAGCATACACATAAGGAGTATATCGGCGTGGACGCCTGTGCGGTCAATCTCATGAGACCTGCGATGTATGGAGCGTACCATCATATTACAGTACTTGGAAAAGAGAATGAGACCTGCGACTATCAGTATGATATAACAGGCTCTTTATGCGAGAACAATGACAAATTTGCAGTGGACAGGATGCTGCCTAGGATTGACATGGGAGATTATCTTGCCATTCATGATACTGGTGCGCATGGATTTTCCATGGGGTATAATTACAATGGCAAATTAAAATCCGCAGAGCTTTTGCTCAAGGAAGATGGAAGTGTACAGCTCATCAGACGTGCGGAGACGCCGAGAGATTATTTTGCAACGTTTGATTGTTTTGATATCTTTAAAAAGTTTGAAATAGAATAATATATCATCGAGTAGGTGCAAGTGTAAGGTGTCCTACTCGATTGTGTCTGCCTCAGAGCTCATCTCCGCAGTTGAGCTGCGCACAATCAGGCGTGGTCTGAGCATGGATCTTGATATAGGAACCTTTGCAATCAGCCAGTAAAGTGCAGCATAGGAATTTCGGCCAAGATCGATTCTGTCCTGGTTGATTGTAGTCAGGGCAGGTGAGACTTCTGCTGCAATCGGTAGATTGTCAAAGCCCACGACACTCAGCTCTTGCGGGACTTTGATATGGAGTCGTTCACACTCTCTGATTACGCCGACCGCCAGGAGGTCATTACCACACAGAATAGCAGTTGCACCGTTTTCTATTAAAGTTGGCAAATGATATTTGGCACTATCCTCGACATAATATCCATACGCGACCAGATTCTCATCAAGTGCTAACTTGTGGCTCTGCATACTGCTGACATAGGCGTCATATCTGTTGATCGTCACCATAGAGTCCGGGGAACCATTTAATAATGCAATTTTTGTATGGCCCAGTGCAGTCAGGTGGTCAATCGCCAGATCGATTCCCTCAAAGCTGTCAGTGCCGACATAGGCAATATTTGGATTTTTTTTGATATAATTGTCAAAGAGTACTGTTGGGATCGTGGTGGTTTCAAGCTGAGTCATCCATGGATCCTTCAGGGCAAAACCAACCAGAAAACCGCCATGAAAACTATTTTTAACCATATATCTGTCATAGGGGTCACGCATCTGCAGCAGCGGAGTCATAGGCGTGACAGTGACATCCCAGTCGTCGCGCAATGCTGCCTGCTTAAAGCCCAGTATAATGTCAAAGCCAAAGTCTCCTGGGCTTTCATATTGCATATTTTCAACAAAAATACATAGACGCTTTCTGTTTTCCTTTTTCATGCGCTTGGTGACATAGCCCATCTCGATCGAGGTATCCAGCACTAGCTTTTTCAGCTCCGGACTGATGTCATTGGCATCATTTAGTCCTTTGGAGACAGTGCTGGGTGCAATGCCCAAGCGGTTTGCGATATCCTTTATTGTTACCATAATTTTATAACTCACCTTCGAAAAATTTCGCTTATAAAAATAGTTTACACGATACGGAAACCGTTTTCAACCGCTTGAGATAAAAAACATTAAAAAAAGAAAATTGTGTTACTGGAACGGAGTGAACGGTAACAACAGTAACGGGATTTTTGATACAAAAAATAATCGGGTATGGACAACGAAGCGCATTATGATGTATACTTTTATTAATAACAAAAAACTATGTTATAGGGGACAGTTAGAAAAAACTAAAAGGAGTACAGAAAGATGGATAATGCATTTAATTCTCCAGCAGAGGTGCTGGAAGCAAATATGAAGGCAGGAGAGGGCAAAGTAAAACTTCCTATATTGAAGTGCATATTGCTTGGTATCATGGCGGGAGCATTTATTGCATTTGGCGGGGCATCGAGCAATGCAGCGGTACATAACATTGCGAATCAGGGGTTATCCAAGACGCTTGCAGGGTGTATATTCCCAGTAGGTCTCATGATGATTGTCTTTGTTGGAGGAGAACTTTTCACAGGGGATTGTCTGATGATTGCAGGAGTTACCGACAAGCGATTCAGTGTACTTGCTATGGTTAAGACACTGATAATTGTATTTTTCAGCAACATGGTCGGCGCAGTGTTGATTGCAACGCTGGTATACTATAGCGGACTTCTTGATTATACAGACGGGGCACTGGGCGCGTTTACGATCAAGGTGGCTTATGGTAAAGCGACAATCACACCGTTCAAGGCTGTCTGCTCCGGGATTTTATGCAATATTCTCGTGTGCATGGCGGTACTGATGGCTACTGCCGCAAAGGATATCGTGGGCAAGGTATGGGCTATCTTTTTCCCGATCTGTGCGTTTGTCATCGGCGGATGGGAGCACTGCGTGGCGAATATGTTTTATATTCCGGCGGGCATCATTGCCAGCACAGACAGTACCTATGCAGCAAGAGCGGAAGAATTATACGGCATCACGGCTGACCAGATTGCTGCCAGTCTGAATATCGGTGGTTTTGTGTCCAATCTGATACCAGTTACGATCGGAAATATCCTTGGCGGTATGGTGTTTATTGCGCTTCCGCTGTATGCGATTCACAAGAGCAGGCTGGTCAACAAACTGACAGGCAAGTAGAGGTACATCATTTGTGACGGAAGAAGGATAGTATGAGAAAATTAGTGTTTGTATTAAGCATTGCATTTGTCATGTTAACATTCCTCGGTTCGGGGTATGTATTGTTCTGTGACGGCAAAGCAAATGCGGGATACGCTGTCGTGCCGATGGTTCTGGCACTTGCGTGCATATCTTTTTGCAGACAGAAAAATAAATAACCATACTGTGAAAGATGTTTGGCAAAGGAATCGGGCAGGGATACCTGCTCGATTTGTTATGCTTGAGAGCACATTGCCACGGAATTTATATGAGGAGTGATGAATATGAATGACAAGTTGACAAGAAACGATATCAAAAAAATGGAGGAGGAGATCGAGCACAGAAAGCTTGTGATCCGAAAAGAGGCATTGGAGGCGGTGAAGGAGGCAAGGGCGCAGGGTGATCTGAGTGAAAATTTTGAGTACTATGCTGCCAAGAAATACAAAAACCAGAATGAGAGCCGTATCCGCTATCTCGAGCGGATGATCAAGACAGCGCAGATTATCGAGGACGATGCAAGGGAAGACGAAATCGGGCTGAACAAGACCGTGGAAGTCGAGTTTGTGGAGGATGGCACGGTTGAGATGTATCGTCTGGTAACTACAGTGCGGAACAATCCGCTGCAGGGACTCATCAGCATCGAATCGCCGATCGGAAAAGCGCTCGCAGGCCATAAGTGTGGTGATACAGTACATGTGCAGGTTAACAGTGATTTTGGCTATGATGTGGTGGTTAAGTCGGTGGAGAACACGCCTGACGATGATTCCATAGAGCTTAGAAAATTCTGATATTGGATGCAGAGAGTTTGGATATTGTAAAAGACATTTTGAACACATAAGTTTTCTGTTTGGGAATAGTCGCAGAATAACTTGTGCAGATGACGCTGGATAAATTTCCATAGGTTAGGCGGAAGAAAGGCTGTAATGAGCCGGCAAATGGATTATAAAACTGTGAGAGGGTATCAGGAATGAATCTTATTAATATAGAAAATATCACCAAGTACTATACGGACGCGCCGCTTTTTGCGGATGCATCGTTTACCGTCGATGAGATGGAAAAGGTGGGAATCATAGGCATTAACGGCACAGGGAAAACGACTTTGTTGAAAATGCTCATAGGAATGGAGACGCCGGACAAAGGTACGGTCACAAGGGCGAACAATATCGTCGTCAGGTATCTGCCGCAAACGCCGGATTTTCAAAAAGATGTGACAGTTCTGGAAGCCGTTATGGAAGGCAATCGCACGCATGACAACGAATGGTCGCTGGAGAGCGATGCTAAGACAATGCTGCAGAAGCTGGGGATCGGCGGCTATGGACAGAAAGTGGACACGATGTCGGGCGGCCAGCGCAAGCGAATAGCGCTTGCCAATACTTTATTGTCAGAAGCGGATGTGCTGGTGCTTGACGAGCCGACAAACCACCTGGATTCGTCCATGGCGGACTGGCTGGAAGAATATCTGAAAACTTTCCGTGGAGCCCTGGTCATGGTGACACATGACCGGTATTTCCTTGACAGCGTGTCCAATAGAATTGTGGAGATCGATAAGGGAAAAATCTACAGCTATCAGACCAACTACACAGGCTTTTTGGAGCTGAAGGCGCAGCGGGAGGATATGGAGCTTGCCACGGAACGGAAGCGGCAGAGTATCCTGCGCGTGGAAATCGAGTGGATGAGGAGGGGCGCACGCGCCAGAAGCACGAAACAGAAGGCGCATATCCAGCGTTATGAGAACCTGGCAGCGCAGAGAGGGCCGCAGCAGGATGCACAGCTGGAGTTAAGTTCTGTAACGACACGCATGGGAAAGACGACCGTAGAATTGAAAAATATTACGAAGGGTTATGATGGAAGAAATCTGATCCATGACTTCAGTTATATTTTTCTGAAAAATGACAGAATCGGTTTTATCGGGGAAAATGGCTGCGGAAAATCAACGCTGATGAGAGTCATCTGCGGCATGGAGCAGCCGGACGCGGGCGAGGTCATAACCGGACAGACGATCAAGATCGGGTATTATGCGCAGGAGATACGAAATGATGAACGTGCGGGGCTTGCATATATGAAACCGGACATGCGTGTCATCGATTATATCCGGAACACTTCGGAGTATGTACAGACTGTGGACGGTTCGGTCTCAGCATCGGTTATGCTGGACAGATTTCTGTTTCCGCCAGAGAAGCAGTATGGGCTGCTCGGCAAGCTCTCGGGCGGGGAACGGCGCAGGCTGAACCTTCTGCGTGTGCTGATGGAGGCACCGAACGTGCTGATTCTCGATGAGCCGACGAACGATCTGGATATACAGACACTTACCATCCTGGAGGATTATCTTGACCATTTTGACGGCATTGTGATTGCTGTTTCCCACGACCGCTATTTTCTGGACAGGGTTGTGCGGCGGATTTTTGCGTTTCAGGATGGCAGTATCAGACAGTATGAGGGCGGATTTACCGATTATCAGGCGAGACTGCAGGAGGAGAGCAGCAGTACAGAAGCTTCTGCCGATAAAACTGTTTCCAGTAAAAATAATGTGAGGGCAGGAGCGAAGGAATCCGACACGAACCTGAAAAATATAAAAAACCGTCAGGACAAGCTCAAGTTTTCCTATAAAGAGCAGAAAGAGTATGAGTCGATTGAGGATGAGATTGCGGCGCTCGAAGAAAAAATAGGGAAGCTTGAGGCGGATATGGCAGAAAATGCCAGCGATTTTGTGAAGCTGAATGCGCTGACGAAGGATAAAGAGATTACAGAACAGCTGCTCGAGGAGAAAATGGAGCGCTGGATGTATCTGCAGGACTTGGCGGAGAAGATCGCGGAACAGGACGGGTGAAAGGATTGACAGGACATCGGGAAGTCGCAGAGGGCGTAAAATCGGTGCTTGTAAACGAAACAGAGATTGATCATTATGAATATAGAATACAGTATTATGGCTACAAAGCAGGGATTTGAATATAGTTTTTCCTCGGGGGATTTTTACAATAAGCAGACACAAGATGAACATCACTTGAAAAACATTCTTGATTTTTTACCATTGAATGCTGATATGAAAATTTTAGATTTAGGTACAGGAAGTGGCTATTTGGCAGTTCCTATTGCAAAAAATATGTGTTCGAAACATTAGTTTTATGACCTATGATGGTATTAACTTTCCATTTGCGGATAATGAGTTTG
Source organism: uncultured Lachnospiraceae bacterium (assembly GCA_947178145.1). Taxonomy (GTDB): domain Bacteria; phylum Bacillota; class Clostridia; order Lachnospirales; family Lachnospiraceae; genus COE1. The sequence goes on from CAMWXE010000065.1 coordinate 31,890, forward strand.
ACATTGGTTATTTCAAGATATGCGTTACATCACTTTCCCAATATACAAAAAAGTATTTCTGAGATTAGCCGAGTTATAAAGCAAGAAGGTTTCCTTTTTATTTCAGATCCGACGAGAGACTTGATTTTTCAAGTCTCTCCCGTTATAATTTACTTAGAAACACAAAAGCGGAACAAATTACGTATATAGTTAGAGCCCCTAAATTCTAAATA
>CAMWXE010000066.1 GCA_947178145.1 uncultured Lachnospiraceae bacterium
GCCCTTGCGTTCTTTCCGGAAACTTAGTAAGACTTAGGCTGCGTCCTTTGCAGCCTTAGTCGCACTTAGTTTCCTATCATCCAATCGTACATTTCCTGATACTTTCTGGCGGACACAGCCCATGAAAAATCCGTTGCCATAGCTCTGTCCACTATCTTATTCCACTCTCGTTTTCTGTCGTAGTATACCTGTTCTGCATACCGGATTGTGTTGAGCATTTCATGCGCATTGTAATTTGTAAAGCTAAATCCTGTTCCAGTATTTTCATATTCATTGTATGGCGCCACTGTATCCTTCAGTCCACCTGTCTCACGCACAATAGGAACTGTACCATAGCGCAGTGACATCAGCTGGCTAAGTCCACAGGGCTCAAACAGCGACGGCATGAGGAATGCATCGCAAGCCGCATAGATTCTGTGAGAGAGTTCCTCTGAATAGTAGATATTTGCAGAAACCTTGCCATGATATTTCCAGTCAAAATGACGGAACATATTCTCATAGCGCTCCTCACCTGTGCCAAGCACTACCAGCTGTACATCGTCCTTGCTGCACATCTCATCCATAATGTAGGCAACCAGGTCCATGCCCTTCTGATCCGTCAGTCTTGACACAATACCGATCATCATCTTTTTGTCATTCTCTTCCATTCCCAGCTGCTTCTGCAGGTCTCTCTTATTCTTAACTTTCTCTTTTCTAAAATTTGAAGCATTATAATGATGTACAATAAACTGATCGGTATCCGGATTGTATTCATTATAATCAATACCGTTCACAATTCCGCGCAGATCGTTTGTTCTTGCTGTCAGGAGTCCGTTCAGCTTCTCGCCATAGAAATCTGTCTTAATCTCCTCCGCATATGTCGCACTTACTGTCGTGATCGCATCCGCATAGGTAAGTCCGCCCTTCAGCAGATTGCCATCTTTAAAGTATCCCAGCTTATCCGGCGCAAAATAGGAACCGTCAAGACCTGTGATTCTCTGAACAGTCTTGATATCATAGATCCCCTGAAACTTAAGATTGTGGATCGTCATAATTGACTTAATTCCCTGATAAAATTCACCCTGTGCAAATCTCTCCTTTAAATATACAGGGATAATTGCTGTCTGCCAGTCATGACAGTGTACAATGTCAGGCCGGAATCCTACGACTGGCAGAATCGACAATGCTGCCTTTGAAAAGAATACGAATTTCGTAATCTCACCGATATGATCATCACTGTACGGTTTAAAACCTCCGAACATTTTTTCGTTATCAATAAAGTAATATGTGATGCCGTCATACTGTGCCTCAAGTACTCCCACATACTCGCTCTGTCCCATAAAATCCATGTAAAAATGAGTTCTGTACTGCATTAATGACTTTATGTGATCCGACATGCACATATATTTGGGTAAGATTACCCTTGCATCAAAATATCTCTTATCGTAATACTTCGGGAGCGAACCTACCACATCTGCAAGTCCTCCCGTTTTAATAAATGGTACACCCTCTGAAGCCACAAATAAAATATTTTTCATACTATCAAATCCCTTTCCACACTTATCCCAGTGTTGATACTTGTAAAATTATTATACACCAATCACGGCCGGAATGTAAAGGAATTTGTCCGATTATACTCGTTATTATGCTCTGTAATGAAGTCTTATTTTATCTGCGATCAAAGCTATGAACTCAGAATTGGTCGGCTTCCCCTTTCCAATATTGATCGTGTATCCGAAAAGCGAGTCCAGCGTCTCCATCTTCCCCCTGCTCCACGCTACTTCAATCGCATGCCTGATGGCACGCTCCACGCGGCTTGGTGTTGTCTGGTATTTCTTGGCGATGGACGGATAAAGAATCTTTGTGATCGAATTGAGCATCTCGATATCCTCCACCGACATCATAATCGCCTCACGAAGATATTGATAACCTTTGATATGGGCTGGTACTCCAATCTCGTGTATCATGTCCGTTACGTCTTTTTCAAGATCATGTGCATTTTCCAAGGAACTCGGTTCTTGTCTGCTGTCCAGTTTCTTACCGATCAGACTGTTATCACTGCCTGTCAGCTTTGAGCCGGCGGGAACTGTGATCATGATCTGAAATTCCTTGTCCTTTGTCAATAAATCGCTGAGAATTCTAAAAATCTTCTCGTTATCCTGCTGTGTCATTACGTTTAACTGTTCCATACGTTTTTCCTCCATATCCAATCTTTGACTGCCAAATGCCACCATAATCACGTCTCCCAATCATAATCTTGGCCAAAGAATTTATAAACGTTGCTCCCAACTTACGTATACTTACAAATTCTAGCAGGATTTGGCAATGTCCATTATATAAGATTGTCAATTTATCTTGCAACAGTTACTTATCGCACTTTTTGCGCTTTAAATACAGCATCCGCCAAAATACCACATAATCCGTTCAAATGCCTTAAAAATGGCTGTTTTTTCTTGTTGAAAGTTCTGAAATTTTTATGTGGATTTAACGCGATTTTTTTAATTTTGAGCGATTTTTACGCGATTACTTTTTTTCGTTTCATGGTTCATTTTGCGAATATATTCGTTTCTTGACACCCCTTCTGGTTTGATGTATACATCTGTTCCCTGTATTTTCTCTCGGATAAACAATGCCTGCTCATGCAGGGACCGCATCCTGAAGTCCGTCACACTTTTGCGAAAGAGACTCCACACACTTTTTTTGAGGGAAACTGTCCCTGCTTTATTGCCTCCTATCCCCAAACCTCTTCCCCATGTGATATTGGCATGCACACAGAAATTCTTCAGAACCTCCATAGCCACGCTCGTCTGCTCGCCTTCGTACAACTCTGTGTAAAGAATAGCATAGAACTTGCCGCCGATACTCTCCCCTTCGATCACTGCCTGCTCCACCATTTCAAGAAACCGCAAAACCCTTGAGGATACGCTGTCCAGGTAGACATCCGCCGCAAGCACAATCGCCTGTGCATCTTCAAGATACCGGCACACACGATCCCAATCCATGTTCTCCTCAATCTTCACTGATATGAGCTCCTCTTTCTGCGTGTACTCCCGGATGCTCTCCAAACATGCCAAACTGCCTGCGGCCTGTGTATAGCCTCCATCCAGAAATAAGATCATCCTGCTGTCACCTCCTAAATCCACTCAACCCGATATCTGTCAGACAATACCTTTGAGCTGCCTTAGCTTATCTATCGTATCATAAAATACAATCCTAACTCCATTTGCCTGCAGCGATATGCCATCCGACACCGACTGTATCCTCGCAGACTGTTCTTCCCTTGGCGTAATATTATCTCCATAAAAGCAGCACACCATGCCAAATGTGTTTTTGTTCTCACTCTTCACCTCATAGCGTGTCTGTCCATGTCTCATCTCCAGAAATGGCCCGAAATGCTTTTTGTATTTTTCTAACACACCCTGAACAAACGGACTAAAACCTCCGTATACACAGCGGCTAATCAACACCAGCTGGCAGCAGTTCCCCATCATTCCCCCAATATCCACACCTGCACAGCTGCTGGCCGTGCTTATGACAATGTCTTTTTCCTGAACTTTCATTCCAAGTGCCTGCCAGGAATTTTCGTGCAGGTCATGTACGATTACTTTCATTGAACAAATCCCCTTCTAATTCAAGAGTTATCGTCAGTGTACCATATTATGACAATATAAAAAAGGCCTTCACACAAATTTCATAAAAAGTATTGACATTTTCTCTCAAAATTAGTATAGTTAAAGAGTCAGTTATATGGGGTCTTAGCTCAGCTGGGAGAGCATCTGCCTTACAAGCAGAGGGTCACAGGTTCGATCCCTGTAGGCCCCATTTTTATATTAATCCATTATGGCGAAGTAGCTCAGTTGGCTAGAGCACGCGGTTCATACCCGCGGTGTCGAGGGTTCGAATCCCCCCTTCGCTATTTTTTTGTGCATACAAATCAAAACAAATCGGGCAGGGACATCTCCCCTGCTCGATTTCTGCCATTATTTATGATTTACACGCTTACTTTCGGCAATGTCGCAAAGCTCTTTGCAAGTTCCTCGTCCGTCGGAATGTAGTCTGCCATTTCCCCATCATTGAATTTCTGGTAGGCAACCATGTCAAAATATCCCGTTCCCGTAAGGCCAAACACAATATTTTTCTCCTCGCCTGTCTCCTTGCACTTCAGCGCCTCGTCGATTGCCACCTTGATCGCATGGCTGCTCTCCGGCGCAGGCAGGATACCTTCCACCCTTGCGAAAGTCTGTGCCGCCTGGAATACCTCTGTCTGCTCCACACTCCTCGCTGATATGATTTTGTCATCATATAACTGTGATACGATGGAGCTCATGCCATGGTAGCGGAGTCCTCCCGCGTGGTTTGCCGACGGGATAAAGCCGCTTCCGAGCGTGTACATCTTCGCCAGCGGACAGATTTTACCAGTGTCGCAATAGTCATACGCATAGACGCCTCTCGTAAGACTTGGGCAGGAAGACGGTTCCACTGCTATGATATCATAGTCAGCCTCCCCCCGGAGGATCTCCCCGACAAACGGCGAGATCAGTCCGCCCAGATTGGAACCGCCGCCTGCACAGCCGATGATCATGTCCGCTTTGATCCCATATTTATCCAGCGCAGACTTTGTCTCCAGCCCGATGATCGTCTGATGTAACAGCACCTGTGACAACACAGAACCCAGCACATAGCGGTATCCCTCCTGCGTCGTGGCAGCCTCAACCGCCTCGGAGATCGCACAGCCCAGACTTCCCGTCGTCCCCGGGAACTCCTCATTGATCTTTCTGCCGACATTCGTGAGCATGGACGGCGACGGTGTCACCTTCGCCCCGTAAGTCCGCATTACCTCGCGCCGGAAAGGCTTCTGCTCATAGGACACCTTGACCATATACACCTGGCAGTCCAGGTCAAAATAAGAACACGCCATCGATAGCGCTGTTCCCCACTGTCCCGCACCGGTCTCCGTGGTCACACCCTTAAGCCCCTGCTGCTTCGCATAGTAAGCCTGTGCGATCGCCGAGTTGAGCTTATGACTCCCCGACGTGTTGTTTCCCTCGAATTTGTAGTAGATATGCGCCGGTGTGTCCAGCTTCTTCTCCAGGCAGTATGCGCGCGTGAGCGGAGACGGGCGGTACATCTTGTAAAAATCACGTATCTCCTGCGGTATGTCGAAATACGGCGTCGTGTCATCCAATTCCTGCCTTGCAAGCTCCTCACAGAAAATCGGTGTCAGCTCCTCCGCCGTAACCGGCTTCATTGTCGCCGGATTCAAGATGGGCGCGGGCTTATTCTTCATATCTGCCCTCACATTATACCACTGTCCGGGCATCTCGCTCTCTTCCAGATAAATTTTGTACGGAATTTTGTCGCTCATGATATTCTCTCTCTTTCTTTGATTTATTTTATGCATTCTTCATGATTATACACGTTATCGCCCTGAAAGTAAAGGTCTGCATCAAACGAACCGGTCACTGTAACAGTGACTCCTCCTGAAGCCTATCAAATTCCGCCATGCACTCGTCGACGGTGGCACCGTTTAACAGCCTGCGCACAATAATACAGGTGTTTCCCCACTGTTCAACTTTCATTGAAGCGTTGGATCCAAGGACGTAGACGTTCTCGTTGATTCTGTCGTTGAGCGGCTTCAGCGCGGGAATACACTCAACCTCGACATTTTTTGACGGGGAGATCACCTTGTTTGTCTCCGCGTAAACCTGCAGCGCCTCGTCGGAAACCATGATATCCAAGGTCCGCATCGCATCCTCCGCGTGCTTTGCATTTGCCCCGACTGCGATCCCTGTCATGGGCATAACCGGCATCTGCCCCCGGCTGCTCGGGAATCCGATGACCAGCATGTTAAAATCCGGCTTTCCATAAGCGGTCTCGGAGTTTGCCGCACTCCAGTACGCCATGACGATCGGTGTCTTCTGCGCCAGAAAATCAGCGCCTTCCCCCTCAATCGCTTCACTGACATATGCTTTCTGGGCATCGATATATCCCATATCGATCAGCTCCTTTAAAAACTCAAACCCCGGACGCATGTAGTCACTGTATTTTTTCTCCCCGCTGTTGAGCGCCGCGATTTCCGCCTCCGTATTCCCGCCGTTGTACAAATCCGCATATGCCTGCGCGAGCACAAATGTCTCCAGCCACCAGCGGTTTGCACCGACCGGCGTCTCTATCCCGTTCTCCTTGAATACCCGGCAGCATTCCAGAAACTCCTCCGGTGTCTCCGGCAGCTCCAGCTGATACTGATCAAACAGGTCCTTGTTGACAAAGAGCCCGTATGCCACCACCTCCTGCGGAATCGCCACAAGCTTTCCATCCACGACATTCGCCGCCTTTACCACATCCCGCAGATTCTCTGCGCTGTCAAGCCCGGACAGGTCCATCAGCTTCCCCTCCGCGGCCAGAGTCTGGATCGTATCGGGATTCAGCAGATACAGGTCATCCATATCATTGCGCGCCCTGTCAAGCGCTACGTCGTCATATGTTTTGTCCTGATGATCCTCCGCTGTGTACGTGATGTAATCCACCGTCAATCCCAGCCGTTCCTCCGCCATGGTAACAGTCTTCTCAGAGGCACTTCTCGCCACATTGTCCGCATCGGGCATCGTCTTCTCCATCGGACTGAACAATGTCACGGTCCGTTCCTCTTCGTCCTCAAATGTAATCAGTCTGCCGTCCGATTTGTTCCCGCCGCATGCGGTGAGCGTCAGCACTGTCATTCCTGCCAGGCAGAGCGCTGCCATTCTATTGATTTGTTTTCTCATTGCTAATTTCTTATTCCTTTCTGAATACGTACTGTACTACCACTTTCTTTAACAGATCCACATCGATCGGTTTTGCCAGATGAACACTCATGCCGGCATCGAGCGCCTCCTTTTCGTCCTCCGCAAACGCGTTTGCCGTCATGGCGATAATCGGTATCGTCCCCGCGTCGGCGCGCGGCAGTGCCCTGATTGCCCTCGTCGCGTCGTAACCATTCATGACCGGCATCTGCACATCCATCAAAATTGCGTCAAATTCACCTTCGTCTGCCTGCGCAAAACGCTCCACCGCCAGCTGTCCGTGCTCGACGATCTCACACTCTGCGCCCTCCATCGACAGGATTTCCCGCAGTATCTCGGCATTGATCTCATTGTCCTCCGCCGCCAGGAAATGCAGTCCGTCCAGGCTGTTGATATCCGGGGCTGCAGCGGTGTCTGCATCGCCCTGAACCGCCCTCATCTCCATAATCTTCTCCTGAAACGCTGTCACCAGAAACGGTTTTGCCAGCATTCCTGTGTTCTGCAGCAGCAGCGCCTCATCTGCTCCCTCTGCATCGTAGTCTGCCAGAAACAGCAGTGTCACCGTATCCGGCAGCAGCTCCCGCAGTTCCTTTATTCTCTGGACTCCCTCTGACTCGACAACATTCCAGTCAACCAAGAGCAGCTGGTAATAGTCTTTCGGGACCTGGTCCTGCTGCAGTATCTGTAACGCCCGCTCCGCATTCGGGACAGTGTCCGCCACCACACCGGAATCCTTCATCAGCATCTGGATATTCGCACAGACCTCCTGCTCCCCGTCCACTGCAAGAATCCGCGCAATTTTGCTCTCCTCCCAGAATTTCCGGTATGCATGCCCCTCTGGTATCCGCAGCTCCAGTTCAACCTGAAAAATCGTCCCTTTGTTGACCTCGCTCGATACACTGATCGTTCCGCCCATGAGCTCCACAATATTCTTGGTGATCGCCATGCCAAGTCCTGTGCCCTGGACTTTGTTCGTCGTGCTGTTCTCCGCCCTTGTAAACGCGTCAAACACCACTTTGAGATACTCCGGCGTCATCCCGTACCCGTCATCCTGCACTTCTATCCGGATTCGCTCAAACTGAGGGCTGCGCTGCTTCATGCCGACGATGCGGAACCAGATATTTCCCTCCTCCTGCGTGTACTTTACAGCATTGGAAAGAAGGTTGATCAAAATCTGGTTGATCCTTGTCTCATCTCCCAGCAGATACTCATGCGCGACGTTTGTCACCTCCACATGAAATTTCTGCTGCTTTGCTGCTGCCATCGGGCGGATGATCGCATCCACCGATGACACCAGGTCATTCAGGGTAAACTCCTCAACCGTGAGCACAACCTTTCCGCTCTCAATCTTTGACACATCCAGAATATCGTTGATCAGGCTGAGCAGATGCTGTCCGGATGCCATGATCTTCTTTGTGTACTCCCGCACTTTCTCCGGATTGTCCGCATCCTTTGCAAGCAGTGTCGTAAAACCGATCACCGCATTCATCGGCGTGCGGATATCATGTGACATATTCGAGAGAAACATGGTCTTGGAATTGCTCGCAATCTGTGCTGCCTGCAGTGCCTCCGCCAGCTGTTTGTTGTGCAGTTCCCGCTCCTTCTCCCGCTCCTTTCTGAGCCTGATCTGCTGCCTCTGATTCAGATAATAGATTACACAGCACAGGAAAAATGCGGTCAGCATCACTGCGACAACGAAAAAAATATTCTGATTTACCGTATCCCCCTCCTGCTGAATCGCCTCAATCGGCACATAGCCAATCAGATACAATGATCCCTCATTCACCGACCACATGTAGATCAGAGATTTTTTCCCGCGGATATCATGGTTAAACATAATATTCTTCCCGCCCTTGATACTCGCAAGAACCTCCTCCAAAAGCTCCTCATCCAGAATGTCGTTTGCCCGGAAAAAATCTTCCAAATTCAGATGTCCCGCGCTGCGCTCCCCCATTCCCTTTGGTTTGAGTATCAGCCGCTCACTCTGCGCATCCATAATGTAAAGCATCGCCCGCTTGTTGTAAAAACCATTTGGCAGGGACTGGTCGAGCGAGTCATAGACATATTCAATGTAGAGCGATGCAATTTCCTCCCCGTCGCGCTCGACAGGACATTTCAATGTATATGCCCACGTCCCCATATAATTCACATAGGACTCGGACACGGCCAGTCCTCCCACCGTCCCTCCTGCTGAGAAATCCAGCCCTTCCTCTGAGAAGACCTCGCCCGTGTTGGACACCCCTGCTGTCTCACCTGCACAAATCAGCGAGATTTTGACCATTGTCGGGTTCTTCTGATAGGTCTGGATATATTCCAAAGGCTCTGGCGCCAGAGCAATCTCCTGCGCTATCAACCGCTGAAACTCTGCTTCATTATTGAGCACCGCCTCAACCGTACTCTCAATCAAATCAAGGCTCTCACTGAGATTCTGGATTGCCGATGCCTCCATCTCTGTCGATATCTTCCGCGCAACGGAAAACACAACAGCACCCAGTATACAAAAAACAATTATGATAGACAACAGAAGAGAGACTCCTCCCTCTGCTTTTCGCCCTTTTGGCTTTTTCTTCATTTCTTATCTCCGTTCTGTCAAGAAACTGTGAAAAAGTAATCTCTGCCACATTATTTGCCTGTTTTTCGCCAGCCTCTAACTCTGAAAAAATAAACTGCTGCAAGATTATTATACGCGCACATGTATTTTTATGTCAATAAAGTTCCGTCATTCAAATACTGTTGGCGCCACATCGGTTATTACTGTTCATTCCGTTCCGGTAACAGGCAAAAATCCATGCAAAATTTGTTGCTGTTTATACCTTCAGTAAACAGAATAGTGCCAAAATCAGACGAGCGTGAACAGTAGCCCACATCTGATTTTGACACAGTTTTGTTTGCATAAAAGGTGTAAAATCCTGAAATACCAACAAGACTTTACACCTTTATATCTCTCTGTCACTCCTGTTAGAGTGCACTAATTCTGTCAAACTTGCTGTGAAGCTCTGTCGCAACCTGTCCGATCATTGTAGCTGATGCCGCAATTTCCTCTGTGCTTGCTGCTAAGTTTGTAATCCTCTCATTCACATTGTCCACTACTTTCATCAAGTTCTCTGAACTCTCCATCAGCTTCATCATCGCAGCCACAATCTGTTCCTTATTCTTGCTGCTGTCATCGGCTGCACCCTTACTGACATCACTCAAAGCTTTTATCTCCTGTGCAACAACCGCAAAGCCTTTTCCGACTTCTCCGGCCCGTGCTGCTTCAATGGACGCATTTAGTGATAACAGGTTCGTCTTGGCAGCCACCTTTGTGATGTTTTCGTTGTTTCCGCCAAGCTGCTCCAGCAATTCATGAATTTCTCCAAAGGACTTTTTCATCTCATCGCAGAAATCGACGACCTCCACCATTGCCATGCTAATATTCGTACTTTCTTCTGCATTGTTGTTATTGCCGTCTATCATCTCGTCAATGGAGGCATTCAGTGTCGAGAACTCACCGTTTGCCTCCGCTACCATTTCACCGATCGTCTCGTTCTTCTTTGCCATCTCCGCATTCTTAGCTTCTACTTCATATGAAATTTCCTGTATGCGTTCCTTCTCTGCCTCTGCCATGTTTTTAATGTAATGTACACAGCTGTTCTTACTATTGCAGCCATTGTATATGGCTGCAGCCATCTCTGTGCATGTGCTGTAACCGCAGGCACTGCAATTAATATGCTGCTGAACAGAATTGGTCTTATTCATATCTGCAAAAATATCATTCAGCTCAGTCAGATTTGGTTTCTGTAATGCATTTCCCTTTGATTTATTTGTATATTCCCGTATAAAATCATTGAGGTCAAGACGTGCAAACTGCTTGTTGAGGCTCTTTAATCTCTGTGCGGCTGTCGCCCTTCTCGCCCATGCACTGCTCTTCCTATTAGATTTACTTGCCTCCTTAATCGCCTGAAGCTCATAGAGCGTGTCGTCCGTTTTGGCTTTCTCCTCCTCTATTCCTGTGCCATAAATGCAGCCCTGTGCACAGTTGAGCGCATCCACCATAAACGGAAGCCGCTTTCCTGCGAGAACTCTTTGTTTGTAATCTTCCAGAAAATGATATGTATGTTTCTCACCTTCAATCTGACGTATAAAGACTTCCTCCCCGCAGAACCAGTATACATTTTCTTTCAATCCCCCCGGCATCGGATAAATAGAACCCAGGCCATACTCAATCTCGTTTGGTGCCGGTTCTGCTTTTAAATTGTGTTTCCTGGAATATTTTGCCAGGTGATCAAATGTCACGTTATAGCTCACGTACCCCTTGTTTTTGGGATCCCTGATCTCATCTTTCTTGGCGATACATGGACTGATAAAGGCCAGCTTGTCACTGATATTCAGATACTTTTTCGCATAGATCGCCGCACACATCAGCGGGCTCTGTACTGGTACAAGTTTTGGTATCAGTTCCGGTATGTAATGTTCAATATAATTGACGACCGCCGGACACGGCTGGGAAATCCCTCCTTGAAAATTGTGTTCTGTGATATACTTGATATAGCCCCATGTTGTGATATCCGCCCCAAAGCTTACACTTATAATACGGTTTACTCCAAGTCTCTTTAAACCTCCTAATATCTGTCTGTACTCATTTGGATAGTTCGCTGCAAAAGCTGGTGCCCATAAAACTGATATTCGTTCTCCCTTTGAAAGTGCTGCAAAAAAATCCTCTGTATCATCCACAAATTCTCTTGCATTGTGTTCACATGCATCGAAACAGGCTCCACACGCGATACATTTTTCGCCGTCTACCTCTATTCGCTGAAGCCCTTCTTCTGTCTCGACAGCCCGGTTTGCAACGATAACCGGACAGACTGAGATGCATTTATTACATCCGATACACTTATCATTTGTATAAATTAGTCCCTTCTGATTTTCGTACATCATGTGCACATCCTCTCTCGTTAATTTATTAACACACTAATATTCTAGCACAAAGTTTTTTCTGTGTACATAATTCTCTCATTTTTCTGTATAAATGCGCACAATTTTGTGAGTAACTTACAAATCTTTTTGGATTTCATTAATATTTATGCTAATTTTTCAACATCTTTTTAATGCAAAAAGTGCATTGACTGCATCATTATGTACAGTTAATGCACAATTTTTTTCCTTTTATCCTGTTGTATCCATGTCGAAAAAGCATGTATTTTAACGCGTGCTTCCCCTGATTTGCATAGATTCAACCAATAGCAATTACATTCTCTCCGGCGCCGAAAACCCAAGCAGGTCAATCGAAGTCTCGAGCACGTCTCTGGTGAGCGCCAGAAGCGCAATCCAGCCCGCTCTCTTAGCTTCATCCTCCTCCGCAATAATCTTTGTCTCGTGATAAAAGTGGTTAAATGCGTTGGCGAGATTATAGATATAGGCGCAAATCCTGTGCGGTGCATACTCCTCACACGCTGCCTCGACACTTGCATTGTACTTTGCAAGCTCCATCATCAGCTGTTTTTCGCTGTCATTGACAGGCGCCTTGATATCGTTCTGCACAGCCTGCACATCGCCGCCGTTTTCCGTATACTTTGCAAGAATTGACTTGATGCGCACAATCGTATAGAGAATATACGGACCTGTATCTCCCTCCGATGACGTAAAGCGGTCAATGTCAAAGATGTAATCCTTGCTCGCCTGGTTGGACAAGTCACCGTATTTCAGTGCGGCAAGCCCTACCACCTGCGCCGTCACAGCCGCCTCATCGTCCGCTGTCTCACGGCCTTCCTTGATCTTGCGAAACATCTCGTCGTTGATCTCCCTGATCAGATTTTCCAGGCGCATCACGCCGCCCTCGCGCGTCTTGAATGGCTTTCCATCCTTTCCGTTCATCGTGCCAAAGCCGAGAAATTTTAATTCGGTGTCATCATGCACAAGCTTTGTCTTGCGCGCACAGCGGAAAACCTGCTCAAAATAGAGTTCCTGACGCTTATCTACCACATAAACAATCCTGTCAGGCTTCTCGACATCCATACGCATCCTGATCGTCGCGAGGTCTGTCGTGTTGTAGAGCGCTGCTCCGTCTGATTTTAAAATCATACAAGGCGGAACCTCTTTCGTGTCCGTGTCCTCCTTCACGTCGACGACAAGCGCCCCCTCGCTGACGTACGCATAACCGCCTGCTTTCATCTCGTCAACCATCTGCGGTATCAGATCATGCACTGCGGATTCTCCGTTCCACAGATCAAAATCCACATTCAGCTTCTCATAGTTATTCTTTAAATCCGCGACAGAAACCGCTATGATATGATTCCAGAGCGCGCGGTATCCCCTCACACCGCTCTGCAGCTTGTAGGTGCAGGCCATCGCGTCTGCCTTGTACGCCTCGTCCTCCTTGGCGCGCTTGCTCGCAAACGGATAAATTTCCTCAAGCTCCGAGATTGTAAAAGGAGGTTCTGCCGGATACTCCCCTGTGTAATTCTCATCAAAATATACAAGATCCGGCTTTCTGTTCCTGAGCTCGTTCATGATCAATCCCATCGGCTGTCCCCAGTCTCCGAGATGAATATCCCCGACCACATTATGACCCATATAGCGCGCGATGCGCTTTACGCTCTCACCGATGATCGCAGAGCGCAGATGGCCTACATGCAGCGGTTTTGCGACATTTGGTCCGCCGTAATCGATCACAATCTTTGCAGGATTCTGAACTTCTTCCAATCCGTATTTCCTGTCTGCGCGCATATCCCTGATGTACCCGCCAACAAATTCGTTTTTCAGAGTCAGGTTCAGAAAACCTGGTGCGACTGCCTCTGCCCGCGCAAAAACCTTGCTGTCAGAAAGCTTCGCTGCGACATCGTTTGCAATCATAATCGGCGCCTTTTTGTACTGTTTCGCCCCCGCCATCGCTCCGTTACACTGATATTCGCACAGGTCCGGTCTGTTTGAGAGCGTCACCCTGCCAAGTTCCCGCTCATATCCCGCCTGCTCAAATGCATCTTTCATTTCGTCAGAAATTAATTCTAATATTTTTTTCATTGTTACCTCCCTCTCGTGCCGCTCAATCATGATAGTCTGCGTCTTTTGCAGACTTCACACTATACACACACCCACAATAATTCTGCCTGTACAGACCATACTCTGCCGACAGCTCTATCGAACGCTTATAGCCGTCTCTCTTCTTAAAATCAGACGGCAGCCAGGGAACCTGGTATTCTTCCGCTAACCGCTCGCCAATCCCGTTCAATTTCGCAGCGTTTTTTAACGGGCTGATTGTGAGTGTCGTCGCAAAGTAATCCTGCCTTAATTTCTTTGCAAGTTCCGCGGTTTTTCTGAGCCGGAGCTCATAGCAGGCAAAACACCGCTCACCGCCCTCCGGGCACTGCTCCAGGCCCTTCGCAATCTCATAAAAAGCCTCCGGCTCATAATCTCCCTCAATAATAGAAATCGGTAAACCGCTGTCGTCTTGTTGATTGTATGCCGCAATCAGCCGCTTTTGCTCCTCCACACGTTTTTGGTACTCTGCTTCCATCGAGATATTGGGATTATAGTACAGGACTGTAATCTCAAAATACCGCCTCAGATACTCGAGCACATAACTGCTGCACGGCGCACAGCAGCTGTGCAGCAGCAGACGCGGCGGAGTTGTTATCTGCCCAAGAATTGTGTCGAGCTCTCTTTGAAAATTTCTTGCGTTTACTGTTTTCTGTTTTTGCTGTATCATATATCTTCCTATCCTGCCATATGCACGCATTGCTTCTGCAACTGATTTTCGCAGCAGTATCTGTCATTCATACAGAAAAAGTGCCAACAACTGACACTCTTTCTTTCCTGTCAATCCACCCAGCGCCCCGACTGTTCCAGTCCTTTGTACTGGCGGAAAGCATTTTTCAAACACGCTCCAGTTACAAATCCGCTACATTCACCAGCGTCAGCGGGTTGTCATTCTTGCTCTCGAGACTTGTCGCCAGCGCCTTTGCCGTATCCAGCGCCGTAATACAATTGACACCTGTCTCAATGGAGGTTCTTCGAATCAGGAATCCGTCTCTTGATTTGTCGCGCCCCTGTGTCGGCGTGTCGATCACAAGGTCAATCTTATGACCGAGAATCAAGTCCATGACTGTCGGCGATTCCTGCTGTATCTTATTGACCTTTTTTGCCTTGACGCCTGCGTCATTGAGTGCCTTTGCCGTGCTGCGCGTCGCATATATGGTGTACCCAAGCGCTTCGAAACGCCTTCCGATCTCAATCGCCTCGCCTTTGTCCGCATCCTTTACAGTGATAATCATCCGTTTATGTCTCGGCAGATCAATTCCTGCTCCCAGAAACGCCTTGTACAGTGCTTCGTTAAATGTCTTTGCGATGCCAAGGCATTCTCCTGTCGACTTCATCTCGGGTCCAAGACTGATCTCGGCACCCCTGATCTTCTCGAAAGAAAACACCGGCATCTTGATTGCGACATAACCAGCTTCCTTCTGCAGGCCAGGTTCATAGCCAAGTTCCCTGATTGTCTTTCCGATGATGACCTCTGTGGCAAGGTCTACAATCGGGATTCCTGTCACCTTGCTGATATATGGAACCGTTCTCGAAGAGCGGGGATTTACCTCGATCACAAACACTTCCTCCCCGACAGCGATGAACTGAATATTGATCAGTCCCTTTACGTGCAGTGCCTTCGCCAGCCGCCTTGTATACTCCGCAATTGTCTCCTTCACCTTGTCCGTGATCGTGTGTGCCGGATAGACAGAAATGGAGTCGCCCGAGTGAACTCCCGTTCTCTCAATATGCTCCATAATTCCCGGAATCAGGATGTCCGTTCCATCGCACACCGCATCCACCTCCAGCTCCTTGCCCTGCAGATACTTGTCGACAAGAATCGGATGATCCTGCGCGATGCGGTTGATGATCTCCATGAACTCCTCAATCTCCTCGTCGGAAATGGCAATCTGCATCCCTTGTCCGCCAAGTACATATGAGGGTCTGACAAGCACCGGATAACCCAGGCGGTTTGCAACTTCTTTTGCCTCCTCTGCCGTGTAGACCGTACCGCCCGCCGCGCGCGGAATCTGTGTCTCCTCGAGAATCCTGTCAAAGAGCTCCCTGTCCTCCGCCGCGTCGACATCCTCCGCTTTCGTGCCAAGAATCGGGACTCCCATCTTCATCAGGCCCTCTGTGAGTTTGATGGCCGTCTGTCCGCCAAACTGCACGACCGCGCCGTCCGGCTTCTCGATATTGACGATGTTCTCCACGTCTTCCGGCGTCAGCGGCTCAAAGTAGAGCTTGTCGGCAATGTCAAAATCCGTGCTGACCGTCTCTGGATTGTTGTTGACAATAATCGTCTCGTACCCTGCCTTGGAAAACGCCCACGTCGCATGCACGGAACAGTAGTCAAACTCAATGCCCTGTCCAATGCGGATCGGTCCTGAGCCAAGCACAAGCACCTTTTTGGGCGGATGCGTCTCCACCGCCTCATTGACGCCGTCGTAGCAGGAATAATAGTACGGTGTGCTCGCCTCAAACTCCGCCGCACAGGTATCCACCATCTTAAACGAGGCCGTCACATGGTTTGCATGGCGCATGTCTCTCACTTCCGCCTCCCCGATACCGGCCAGCCGCGCAATCACGCCGTCCGGGAACTCTATCCTCTTTGCTTCCTTCAACAGCTCCGGCGTAAGCGGCTGCGTCTCCAATGCGTGCTCCATCTCCACAAGTATGGCAATCTTGTCGATAAACCATCTGTCAATCTTAGTGATGTCATAGATAGTATCATAGTCAATTCCTTTTCTGAGCGCCTCCGCAATCACGTAGATTCTCTGGTCGTCAACTCGCTCCATCCGCCTGAGCAAAGCTTCCCTGTCAAGCGTGGAGAAGTCATAGCTTCTGAGACAGTCCACATGCTGTTCCAGCGAGCGGATCGCCTTCATCAGTGCCCCCTCGAAATTCGTGCAGATACTCATGACCTCGCCGGTCGCCTTCATCTGAGTGGTGAGCGCCCGCTTTGCCGTGATAAACTTGTCAAACGGAAGTCGTGGCATCTTCACGACACAGTAATCCAGCGTCGGCTCAAAACTTGCATAGGTCTTGCCTGTGATGGCATTTTTAATCTCATCCAGTGTGTAGCCAAGCGCAATCTTTGCCGCCACTTTCGCAATCGGATAACCGGTCGCCTTGGAAGCCAGCGCAGAAGACCGGCTCACGCGCGGATTCACTTCAATCACACAGTACTCAAAGCTTGTCGGATGCAGTGCAAACTGCACATTGCAGCCGCCTGTGATATTTAACTCCGAGATAATATTCAGCGCCGACGTGCGCAGCATCTGGTACTCTTTGTCACTCAGAGTCTGTGAGGGCGCCACGACGATACTGTCGCCGGTGTGTACCCCGACCGGATCGATATTCTCCATGTTGCATACCGTGATACAGTTGCCAGCGCTGTCGCGCATCACTTCGTACTCGATTTCCTTCCAGCCTGCGATACAGCGCTCGACAAGCACCTGCCCCACACGGGAGAGGCGCAGACCGTTTTCAAGAATCTCCTCCAGCTCGATCTGATTATGGGCGATACCGCCGCCGCTGCCGCCGAGCGTATACGCCGGGCGGAGCACCACTGGATATCCGATCGTGTTCGTAAATGCCACGCCGTCCTCGACATTCTCCACGACGAGGGAAGCCGCGCAGGGTTCCCCGATCTTTTCCATGGTATCCTTGAACTCCTGTCTGTCCTCGGCTTTCCTGATCGTAGCTGCCGTCGTACCCAGAAGCTTTACCTTGTGGGAAGCCAGGAATCCGCTCTCCTCAAGCTCCATGCCGAGATTCAGCCCTGCCTGTCCTCCCAGCGTTGGAAGAATGGAATCCGGTTTCTCTTTCTCAATGATCTGCTCTAACACCTTTGTCGTCAGAGGTTCGATATAGACCTTATCCGCAATGTCCCTGTCTGTCATGATAGTCGCCGGATTTGAGTTTACCAGCACGACCTCGATGCCTTCCTCTTTCAGGGAGCGGCACGCCTGTGTGCCCGCGTAGTCAAATTCTGCTGCCTGTCCGATGACGATCGGTCCCGAACCAATCACCATTACCTTTTTCACGTTAGGATTCTTTGGCATTATCCCGTCACCTCCATCTTCACACCGTTCATCATACCGATAAATCTGTCAAACAAATAGCCGGAGTCCTGCGGGCCGCAGCACGCCTCCGGGTGGAACTGGACGGTAAAAATGTTTTTTCCCGTGTAATTCAGCCCTTCGTTTGTCCCGTCATTTACATTGATAAAGGCGGGCGTTGCAACCTTTGAATCCAGCTTTTCCATGTCAACCACATAGCCGTGATTCTGGGAGGAGATATACACTCTCCCTGTGACAAGATCCTTTACCGGGTGATTGCCGCCCCGATGCCCGTATTTCATCTTGTAGGTGTCTGCCCCTGTCGCAAGCGCCATGAGCTGATGACCGAGGCAGATAGCAAAGATTGGAATGTCTGTATCATATAGTTTTTTGATTTCCGCTATGATATCCACGCACTCTTTGGGGTCTCCCGGTCCGTTTGACAGCATGATGCCGTCAGGCTCTGACGCAATAATCTCAGACGCCGGTGTCGTCGCCGGATAGACAGTGACATCGCAGCCTCTGATTTGGAGAGAGTGCGCAATGTTATCTTTCGTGCCAAGGTCAAGCAGCGCTACCCGCTTGCCTGCACCGTTTAATTTTCTGACAAGAGAAGGCTTCTGTTCCCGCTTTCCCGCTTCATAGTCCGCCGCCACGAACTTCGCACTGCCCGATATGGCACCGTTTTCTGCCAAATCCCGGGAACCCTTTAACTCATATTTTTCTTTGCAGGTAACTTTTTCAACCACTTTACCGGTCGTGTAGGCTTTTAATCCGGGAATCACATCGTCAAGACGATAATTCCCGTTCGTCGTGATCATGCCATTCATCGTACCCTTTTCGCGCAAAATCTTGGTGAGCGCCCGGGTGTCAATCCCGGCAATCCCTGGCACATTATTCTCCTGCAAAAACTGCTGAATGGAAAAATCCGCTCTGAAGTTGCTGAAATTCCTGGATAATTCCCTGACAATGAACCCGTCAGGCCACGGCTTCCCAGACTCCATGTCATCCTGACAGATGCCATAATTTCCGATCAACGGATACGTCATGCACACGGCCTGCCCTGCATAGGACGGATCGGTGAGCACTTCCAGGTATCCTGCCATAGAAGTGTTAAATACGATCTCACTAATAATTTCCCTGTCGGCGCCAATCTGAATCCCCTCAAATACAGTGCCGTCCTCCAATATCAAAAATGCCTTCATCTAATCACCTGTACTTTCCTCAGGAACTGTATCACAAATTTGGGGCAAGCGTCATCCATTGACAGTTCCTCTGCATAATCGCTTCATTATATCACAAGAAATTATGTCATTCAAGAAATATATGCGTCCGTTCCTCACCCCATGTGCATATTTATTCATATTGCAAAAGAAATCCCTACATCATCCCTTTTAATTGTGCAAACAGGTCAAGGTCACTCTGTGTGATCTTCATATTTGTATTGTACTCTTTGCCCTCCGGGCTTATCACTTTCACCTCGATAATTGTGCCATCCGCGATTGCCTCACGCCCTACTGCCTGCATAAACGGCACAAACTTCGGGTGATTTCTGGTGAACGTGTCCCAAGCTCCCTTAATCTTCATAATTGCTGAAAAATCCATCATACTCGTCTCTCCTTATCTCGTTTTCTTTCTTCTAAATGATTATACTATCTGCCCCGTCTTTTTGTAAAGAGGCAGCAAAAAAGCATCACACAAAGTGATACTTTTCTCGTAAGGCTGCTGTTTCATGCATTCTGGTAACGAGCATATGTACTATATCATATAATGAACACTGCCCTCATCCAGGTTCTGCACAACTAATGCGGCCTTTGCCTCCTCTGTCTGAAGCCTGTTAATATGGAAGGAATACTTCTTCCTGCTTTCAAGGTGACCTCTTTTCATTTCCCTCACTTTATCAACTTTAATCAGATAGGAAATACCTTGTTTTAAAAAAGCTTTCTCGATCACCTTTTTTACTGCTTCCTCATAAGTTTCTGCAAAAGCGATTTCACGCCCCCGTTTTTTCTCTGCCATCTGCCTTCACATCCTTTTTGCAGCGTTCTGATACGCGCTGCTGCCTATTTCTACTATATTATAGTATAGACTAATTTGTAAAAAAAGTACAGTTGACATGTTTACTAATAAATCAGGAATTTCAAAAAGCCCTGCATGCCCTCTGCCACAGCAGCATGCTGTCCTGAAATGTAACTGCCATCTTCCCGGTGTCTTTGAGCCATGAGAGGTAGGAACGCACCGTGCTGCCAACCAGCACATACTGCTCAAAATTCATGGAAAGCCCGTAACCTTTGAACACTTCCTGCAAAATCCGCTCAAATTGCAGCGGCTCCCCGCAGATGAACAGAAGCCGTTCTGCGATGTCCTGTACCTTATCCCTGTTGTAACGGACAAGTTCCTTTATATCGGCAGACGCTTCCGCATGCGAGGGAACGAACATGACAGCTTCCATCCCTTCCACCCTGTCCAGCGTTTCCAGATAGGCACCCACATCATAGATAAAAGAAACCGCATACTTATCCAGCGTCTCTCTGCTGCTGATGCAGTCCGCAAGAAACACTACGCCATCCGGCATACGGAATCCCACCATATCAAAGAAGTGCCCTGGCAAAGGTATTATTTCAATCTCCTTCGGGAAACTTTCATCTGAAAAATCCGTCACACTGCTCTCCTGCGCCATCAGAAACTTATGCCGCAAATCCTTACAGGGATAGCCTCCGTAAAGAAAGGACGGCTCCAATACCGGGTATTTTGTAAAAGCCGTTTCAATGCCGCCGGAATAGACCTTACACCCCGTCTGCCCCTGCAGGTATTTGTTCCCGCCGATATGGTCTGCGTTCGAATGAGTATTCAGTATGGCCATCAGGTGCCATCCGTTCTTATCCAGAATCTGCCTGACCTTCCTCCCCGCATCCTTATCATTCCCGCTGTCAACCAGATAGACATGATCCCTGTCCGCAGCATAGACACCAATCTTCGCCGGGCAGTTTATATAATAGCATTTCTCACTGACCTGTATTAATTCATACATTTTTCAATCCTCCTTGTTCAAAATATCCCTCGTGTATCAGTAATTCCTTTGTATATTCTCTTAATTCCTCCTGATTATACCTGCCGCCAAATTCTTCCTTCCATACATTATAAGTTGCCGTCATATTCATTCCCCATGTCTTATACCATAAATCCATCTTTTCCTATGCCGGCTTATTGAGATGAGTATAGCATGTTGAACTTCTGTTTTCAAGCCGAGCCGGAATATCTTCCCGTGCTGCCCGCACATCTTGTTACAATTCACACCAACGCCAGTTTTCATCAGCTTGTAAGTTATCGAGGTGTGAAAAGTAACCACATCTTCACCCAAGGAAATATGCAGTTGTCTACGGTTTATAATTCATTATTTCTTTCTTGATTTTCAACTGCTGTCTCCTTATAATAAGAATACATTGATAGGAATCAGCAGCTGTAACATTTTGCTGACATTTGTTTTACTACCCTCAGCACATAGGGGAGAACACACCCTGAAGCAGAAACGGCTGGCTGTTCCTGAATTTCCAATAGCAGACTGCTTCTGCGATTTCTCAATGTTTTACTGGTTAGAAAAGGAAGTGAGTATATGAAACTTTTGGTAGTTGAAGATGACCGCCTTTTAAACAATACTCTTTGCTACAATCTTTCGATGGCGGGCTACACAGTGGACGCTGCCATGACAAAATCAGAAGCGGTCAATTTCTGTGAAGCGCAGGACTATGATCTGATTGTGCTGGATGTCAATTTGCCTGATGGAAACGGATTTGACTTCTGTACGGAAATGAAAGAGCGCCGTCCGGATACCGCCGTGATTTTCCTGACCGCAAACGATATGGAAAGCGACATGCTGAAAGGTTTTGAGTTGGGAGCAGACGATTATGTGACAAAGCCGTTCCATATCAGCGTATTCCGAAAAAAGGTTTCCGCCTTGCTGGGCCGCATCCAGAAGCAGACAGGCGGCGATTGCTACACCGACGGCACACTATCCATCAATTTTTCGGAAATGACTGCCACCCTCGCAGGGGAGCCGGTTATCTTCACGCCGTTGGAATACCGTTTACTAAAGGTGCTGGTAAGAAATCCGCAAATCGTTCTGACCCGGCAGGGGCTTCTTGAAAAGTTGTGGGACGCAGATGAAAACTTTGTGGATGAACACGCATTGACCGTAGCAATCAGCCGTATCCGGGGAAAAATCGCAGTAAATGGCCTGCAATATATCAAAACGGTCTACGGTATGGGCTATATGTGGATTGGGGGGATAAAGAAGTGAATGACAGCAAACTTTCCATCAACCGCGCCTGTGCGGCAGAGGCTGCTTCTTTAGGTTTGCTCTCCGTTGCGGCCGTTACTGCGGCTTTTCTCCTTACCGGAAATCCGGCAATCGTGTGGCTGGGCCTGCTGTTTATCCTGCTGGTGTTCACCTGTGCAGCCTTTTTCGTGGTTTTTCTGCGCCGAAAACTGGTGTTGTTCTCGGACAGGCTATGCGAAACAATAGACAATATGCTGGACGGGGCATCGGCCTCGCCGCAAATCTATGAGGAAGAAAACCTGTTTTGCAAAATCAATTATCGGCTTGTCCGCTTATATGACGTTATGCAGGAAAGTCGAGAAAGCGCAGCAAAGGAGCGCGCTGATTTACAGGAATTGATCTCTGACATCTCCCATCAAGTAAAAACGCCGATTGCAAATCTCCAGATGGTAAACGCCACTTTGCTTGAACAGTCTGTGACAGAAGAAAAGCGTCAGGAATTTTTGAAGGCATCCAGCGGCCAGCTTGAAAAACTGGACTTTCTTATGCAGGCCATGATAAAGACATCCCGGCTGGAAACCGGCGTGATTTCTCTGGACAGAAAGATGCAGCCAATTTACGACACCTTGGCGGCGGCGCTGGGTGGTATTCTGCTGAACGCAGAAAAGAAAGCAATTCATGTCAGTGTAGATTGCCCATCCGATATACTGCTGGCTCATGACAGGAAATGGACAAGCGAAGCCCTGTTTAATATTCTGGATAATGCTGTGAAGTACACGCCAGTGGGCGGTGCTATCCAGGTGTCCGTTCAAAGCTGGGAGCTGTATGTAAAAATTGACATTGCGGACAGCGGCAAGGGCATAGTGGAGAGCAGACAGGGGATGATCTTCAAACGCTTCTACCGGGAAGAAGAAGTACACGACGTTGAGGGCATCGGCATAGGGCTGTATCTTGCCCGTGAAATCATTTCTATGCAGGGCGGCTATATCAAGGTAACTTCGGCAGCAGGCAGCGGCTCTACATTTTCTGTTTTCCTGCCACGCATACTTTGAAATGTCACGAAATTGTGATATTTCAAAGGCCAAAAACAAGTGGCCCGTGACATTTCTGTGAGAATTGGCTGTTATGATAACAGCATCACAGAAAGGATGGTGTTTACCATGAGCATTTTGCAAACAACTGACCTCAAAAAATACTATGGCACAGGGCCGAATATCACAAAGGCGCTGGACGGCGTGACCCTCTCTATCGAGCAGGGAGAATTTGTCGCCATTGTCGGAACCTCCGGCAGCGGCAAGTCCACTCTGCTGAACATGATGGGCGGCCTGGACGTACCTACCTCCGGCAGCGTCAGGGTGAAGGGCAGGGAGCTGTCTGGTCTGAAGGACGAGCAGCTTACCATTTTCCGAAGACGCAACATCGGCTTTATCTTCCAGAACTACAATCTTGTCCCTGTTCTGAATGTCTATGAAAATATTGTACTGCCTGTGGAGTTGGACGGCGACACGGTAGACAAAAAATTTATGGACGAAGTAGTGCGTCTGCTGGCCTTGGGGGACAAACTGAACAGTATGCCGGGCAACCTGTCCGGGGGACAGCAGCAGCGTGTTGCCATCGCCCGTGCCCTCGTTTCCAAGCCTGCCATCGTCCTGGCTGACGAACCGACCGGAAATCTGGACAGCCGGACAAGCAGCGATGTGTTGGGGCTTTTGAAATTTACCAGCAGCAAATTCCATCAAACGCTGGTGATGATAACCCACAACAACGAGATCGCCCAGCTTGCCGACCGCATTGTTCGTATTGAGGACGGTAAAATCGTGCAGGAAAGGAGGGCAGAAACATGAACGATATTCTCTTTGGAAATAACAATACAAAAATAATCAGAAACCTTTCAAAAAAGTATTTCAGGAAAAACAAGGTGCGAAATGTTACTGCAATCCTGGCTATCACAATGACAGCATTTTTATTCACTTCAATTATCTCTCTCTCATTTAACATGACTTCTTCCCTGCAGCTTTCCATGTTCATTCAAAAGGGAAGCAAGGCGGATGGTACGCTGAGTTATATGACAGAAGAACAGTATCAACAGCTTGCCGGGAGCGATTTCGTGGAGAAAGCAGGACACAGGCGTTTCCTTGCGTATGCCAGCAATGCTGTTGGCCATGCTGTTGAAATCAACTATGCTGACAGCGTACAGCAGGAATTAACATTCTGTGCGCCGAGCCACGGGGCCGCGCCCCAAAAGGCGAATGAGATTGCCACCACCGACCGTGCGCTCAAGGCGTTAGGCGTTGAAGTCAAAATCGGCGCTTTGGTTCCAGTGGAATTTGAAGTGCGGGGCCAGACTTATCACTATGACATGGTGCTTTCCGGCTGGTGGGAAGCCCATTACGATGTTGTCAGCCGGATGATCGTATCAGAGCAGTTCGTAGAGGAAAACCCCGAAATATTCCAAAATACTTATGCGACGGATGGGGAAATGGCAGGACTTACGTTCTCTGATGTGGTGCTGAAAAACAAGGTAAATATAAAAGGTCAGTTAGAGGATTTCGTGCGCAGAGCAGGTGATACCCCGGAGAACATCGGGACAGATAATTTTATCCTTTGCAGCACAAATCAAATGACCCAGGGAATGACATCAGGGGAAACCGTTTTATTTGCTGTGCTATTTGCGCTTTTATTTGTGGTATGCGGCTATCTGCTGATCTACAATGTTTTTGATATTTCTGTCATGCAGGATGTACGGCAATATGGTTTGCTGCGGACGATTGGAACATCTTCCCGGCAGATTAAAAAACTGGTAAACCGGCAGGCATTCTGGCTTACCCTCATTGGTTTACCTGTCGGGTTAATAGCTGGCTTCTTTGCCGGATGGCTGGTACTGCCGGCTGTAATGAGCTTTTTCCGCTTTGAACACAAGTCGGCAATGTCGGCTATGCAGATTTCAACTTCCCCTTTGATTTTTGTCATTGCTTCCTTGTTTACAAGTTTTACTGTATATATCAGCACACGAAAACCTGCAAAAAAAGCAGCGAATGTATCGCCGTTAGAAGCTGTCCGGTACACAGAATATGATGATTATAAAAAGAAATCCGCCAAACGAATCCATGGGGCCAAGCTGTCCCGCATGGCTTTGTCTAACTTCGGACGAGACAGACGGCGTTCGATATTTATTATCATTTCCATGCTGTTATGCGCTGTTTTTGTCAATTCAGCCGTTATTATCACGCAAAGCATTGATGAAGAAAAATTTATCAGTCGCAGCACCAAAACAGACTATACGGTTTATAACTCTATTGTGGCCAATGTTTATGAAGGGTTCAAATACCATACAGACGAACTGCCCACATCAGTTATTGATTTTATCAATCAACAACCGGGGATAGAAAACGGGAGAAGCCTTTACCGAAACACTCTGGATGACACAGATGTGTTGGTCGATTATGGTATTAAGAATTTATCCTGCACAGGCACCTGGGAGGAAGAAGATGGCCGTATCAGTAAATCCTATGGTGATTTTTCTATGACCACTGCTCCTGAAACGGAAAATCTTTTTTATGGAAATATTTATGGGGCGTCTGAACAGTTTTTCGCTGATCTGACAATCTTTGATGGTGAAAAAGATCCAGAAGTTCTAAACCAGAAAATGCAGTCCGGGGAATATGTGATACTTGGATGTCATGTGGACAATCTGACCGGAGAACCTAAAGAAACGCTCCTTACAGAGCAGCTGCAGGCAGGAGATCGTATTTCTTTCTATAAAGAGGGCGAACTGTTTCAGACTTATACTATCCTCGCAAGGGCAAAGGTTGTAGGCATGGAAATAGAAACGAATTCATCGACTACCGCACTGAATAACATCGGAGGAGATGCCCCATTCATCTACATGACCGACAGTATGTTTATGCAGCTCTATGACAATCCAACCAGATTCAGTTATGGGTTTAATGTGTCCGAGGGGCAGGAAGCACAGATAGATGCCTTTTTGAGTGATTTCACACAAAGCAATCCCTCTGTTGCCTATACCTCCACTGAACTGCTGAAACAGCAGACGGCCTCCATTCAAGTCATTGTTTTGCTGGTGGGAGGCATGATCGCAGCAATTATGGCTTTTGCCGGGCTGATTAACTTTACCAATATGATGATTACCAGCATTATCACCCGCCGCCACGAGTTTGCCACGATGCAGAGCATTGGCATGACAAACCGGCAGCTTCGCCGTTTAATGGTCTATGAAGGGCTATATTATGCCGCAGGAGCAGGTATAGCTGGCAGCATGATTGCAGCTATATTTGCGCTGGCAGTGCTGAAAAGCGCCTTAAATGCGCCATCCATGTGGTTCTTTACTATGCGCTTTACGCTGACTCCTGCTTTGATCGTGGCCTTGGTCTATGTGTTTTTGTCAACGATCATTCCTGCCATTGCGCTATATTTCTTTCACAAGGGAACAATAGTCGAGCGCTTAAGAACTGCAGAATAAATATTTTACTTAAAGAACCGGAGAAATATCCCCGGTTCTTCTGCACAATATTTAATGAATCTTTTTTCCCAGCTCGTAGGCTTCTTTGAGCTCCGGCTTCCCTTCAATATCGCCCACCGCCATATTCCCTCCGGCAAGGACATGGCCAAGATTTTCCCATCGCAAATGCTCCATCAGATGGTCATAGTACAGCACTACATCCTCAAAACCGCTGCCTTCCGCAGCCATCAGCAGCGCAGAAGACCTTCCATTCCCACGGAGAAGGTTGCCGTCCCCTTCCTCTAATGCAAAGAGCCGGTCAACAGCCGTCCGGAGCTGTCCGCTCATATTCCAGTAATACAGCGGCGTGGCAAGCACAACAACATCACACTCCTTTACCGCCGGATAAATCCGGCTCATATCATCCTTCTGTACACAGGGGCATTCCCTGCTGCTTTTGCCTCCAAAACATCCCAGGCATCCATGGATATCCATACTGTTAAGGAAAAACTCCGTAACTGTGCTGCCCGCGCTTTCCGCACCTTTTGTAAACTCCCTGACTAAGGCAGATGTATTTCCTGCCTTACGCGGGCTTCCGTTTAACACCACTATTTTTTTACCCATATTTCCACTTCTCCATTTCCTCTTAAATTTTTTCTGCCAATGCAGCCGCCTGACTGCACCCATCGGTTTTTTCGATATCCCCGGCATTCAGAACACCCGGAACAAGCACCTCTCCCACCATCTTCCATTTCAGCAGTGCTGCAGAACGCTCAACCGGGATACGCACGCCATCCATAACAGACATATCATCTTCTTCACAGCAGGTGATCAGCGCACACTCTTTCCCTGCTACATCCTTACCGGCAACACAGAAAGAAAACAGCCTGTCAATGACTCCTTTGATCTGTGCCGGGATCGAATACCAGTATACAGGCATCGTAAAGACAACCGCATCCGCCTCCATGATCGCCGGTGCAACCTCATTAAAGTCATCATCAAAAGAACATGCCTTTCCTGTCTTAAAGCAGGTTTCACACGCATGGCACCCGCCCACGTTTTTCATTGCGGCATCAAACCGGGTAACCGTATGCCCTTTCTCCCCGGCTGCTTTGATAAATGCATCTGTCATGGCAAAGCTATTGCCATTTTTGCGCGGACTTCCTGTAATAACAACAATTTTCTTGCTCATGATTAATATCCTCCTCGTTTTTCCGCAGAATTGACTTTTCTGCTGTCGATATTATAATTATAGCAAGAATAAAACACAAAACAAGTACGCACATTCAGGTGCGATACTTACATTTGAGTTATATACTTACCTAAAGGAGAGTGTAAAATAAATGAACGCTGCATATCAGAGGAGTGTTTGGTAACAACTGCTTCATAAGAGATGTCATAGCAGAAAATCCAGCCCCGTCTTCAAAGTATTTTATGAAATAGAACATGGGAATTACTACGATCAGCCCCATTGTCTGCGCAGAATGGAAACCAAACCAATAAGTCAATGGCAGGCAGATTCCCGTCCATAATAACGGAACAATGACAGATGCAGCCGTAAAGGTATTTTCACTCAAACTCACCTACAATACTTCCTCTTTGGATGATATGCTTTTCTGCCTTTTTCAGAAAATTTCTTTTCATGGAGCTGGCTCTTATGTTTAATTCACAGTCCAAAGAATAGATTGTAAAACGGTAAGCATGTTTTTTCCCTTTCGGCGGCTTTGGCCCCGCATAACGGTGCAGACCATATCCTACCCCCTGGCGGGCATTCCCCAACACCGGCACAGTCTTGCCAGCAGGAATATTTTCCCTTATTCTTTCAGCGGCAGGAATGTTCCATATAATCCAATGCGTAAAATCCTTAATCGGATGTGATAAATCTTCCAATGTAACAGCAAGGGTCTTTGCATTCGGTGATAGGTTCTCAATTACAAATTCCGGCGATATGTCCTGTCCCCGCCCCGTATATTCAATGGGAAATTTGCTTCCGTTATCCATGCCAATGCACTCAAATTCCAAAACAGCACTATTCATAACTTTCTTCATCCCCTGTCCTCCCCTCCATGGCCATCCTTTAAGGACTGGATTAGTGTTTTTACCATATAGAAATAACTTTCGTCAGCATCTGCCATAGTTCCAAAAAAGCCCGCTTCCTCCAACGTAACAAATCCATGCATGGCACTGCGTATTGACCGGCTAAAATGAATGATGTCATTTTCTGATAAACCGCAGGCTTCCAATACAGGATATAAGCTGTGCACAAGGCTTTGCCCTTTTTCAATTAAATCGGGGTCTCCTGTAGCAGGAATTTTAACGATTGTTTTATATAATTCTGGATTTTCCTTTGCAAATTTCCGGTACCCTATTGCTATATGGTAAAGCGTATCAAAGGATGATGCATCTTCTGTTCCGCTATATAGCTGTCCTGCCATCCTCTCAAATGCAGCCTGTCCGATATTAGAAGTCAGCTCTGACAAACTGCTGATATGATTATATAGAGATGCCGTTTTCACGCCTAATCTATCCGCTAGTTCCCGAAGCGAAAACTGGTCAAATCCCCTCTCAGCAATAAGCTCGGCAGCGGCCTCCACAATACGGTCTGTATTCAGCCCTTTTCTTGCCATTGCAATCACCTCCATAACTAACAGTATTAGTTATAATATAAACTAATACTGTTAGTTTGTCAACTTCTGGTTTATCAAAACCTGACATTTTTACCGCATAATTTCTAAACATTAAATATATTCATGATGGTATTTACACATACATCCTTACCCAATACACCGCTGTTAAGACACAGATCGTAATTTAGCGGTATGCCCCAGGGACGGTCCGTATAGTGGGAGTAGTAGATTTTTCTCCGCGCGTCTTTATCCGCAATCCTTTTTTGAATCGGCTTTTCACTTTCTCCATAACGTTCAAGAATACGCTTTGCCCGGTCTTCCATATCCGAATAGATAAAAACGTGCAGGCAGTCGCTGTTATCCCGCAGGATATAATCGCTGCACCGCCCGACAATGACGCAGCTCTCCTTTTCAGCAAGGTTTTTAATGATCTTTGTCTGTGCAAAGTAAATCATATCAGCGGGCGAGGGCTCTGTGCGTCCATGCAGAGAACGGTTCATGACAAGATTAAATAAGAGGCTGTTCTTTGCGGTAGAGTCTTCCGCGGCCTCTTCAATAAATTCCTTTGAAAATCCGGTTTCTTCTGCAATTTTTTCCAATAACTTCTGGTCGTAAAAGCCGATTCCAAGTGTTTCGGCAACTGTCTTCCCTATACTGTGCCCTCCGCTTCCAAATTCTCGGCTAATCGTGATAACTCTTTTTTTCATAGTACTGTTCCTCCATTCTTTTTTTTGTATGTTCCTGTTTTCATATCCTTTTTCAAAATACGGTCAACGCCAAATTCAAAAAATTCCCATAGCACCCCGATCAGCATGGAAAAGGAAACTGCCACAAGCATAAGGAACACACATCCGCAGGCATGAAATGAGCAGGGATATACCTACGATAACTGCCATGCCATAATAGAAAAATTTTTTCTCAATCGTTTCAACCATTTAGGACGCATTTTCGCTTATCCGATCCATTTTCTTAATTTCCTTGAAACAAAAGGCTCCCGAAAGAATAAAAGCCAAAGCGTCTGCGGCAGGCCCTGCCATCAGAATACCTGTCAGCCCAGAGAAGCGGGACAAAATTAGCATGGCCGGAATATAGAAAATCACCTGCTTTGACAGGGATGTAACCGCTGCTTTCATGGGCTGCCCGATTGCCTGGAACAATACGCCGGCACACATCTGCAAGCCATTCAAAAATGTAAGCAGCAGATAAATATGGAAACACTTGACCGCAAATTCC
>CAMWXE010000067.1 GCA_947178145.1 uncultured Lachnospiraceae bacterium
CAATCGGAGAAATAGACAAGTCAAGATGTGTCAGTTATTTTTCTACAGATCCTTATCTATACCCACTCAAAACACGGTCAATCCGCTTGTGCAAGTCCTCTCCCTTAAACGGCTTGACCACATAATCAAAAATCCCAAGCCTGGAGCTTTCCACGACCGACGCCCTATCCTGTTTTGAAGTGAGCATAATCACAGGAATATCCTTGCACTTCTCCATCCTGCGAATTTCCCGGAGTGTCTCAATCCCATCTTTCTGCGCCATCTGAATATCCAGCAATATTAAACCTGGTTTTTCCCGTCTTAGATATTGCAAAGCGCGCTCGCCGGAATTTATGGGAATCACCTCGTAATCCTTTTTCAGTTCCTGCTCAATTGTGGCAAGGCTGATGCTATTATCATCCACTGCCAGTATTTTCACTTTATTCGCCATTTTCGACATATCCCCCTTTTTATTTTATATCCCCTGATGCGATTGTCTGTTTTATGAATCAGCAGCATCAGAAAGTACATTTTGTGCCAGCATTGCTCGAAGCAATTGTTCCGCGGCTTCATCCTCATACAATTTCAGCAGCCCTTGTATCTCTGTCAACTGTGCCTCAATCTCAGGAAGCAGACGACACTGCAGAAGATTCCCGATTTTGTGTGCACACTCCTTCGCCCGAAAATTTTCCAGGCTTTCCAATGCCGCCTTAATTTCCTGTAAGAACTCCGCGCTCTCAATCTCCCGCACCTTTTCCCCTGCATCCCCTGATCTTCGCGCATTTTTGAGAAATCCGGAAATATGCGCAATCTGTGCTTCATAAGCTGCCAGCAGTTCCTGTATATGCGCATCAACAAATGCTGTATCCCCTCTGTCTACTGCATTTTCCTGTTCTCTGGCACTGACAGATATCCCCATAGCACCCACATTCGCGGAAGCGCTCTTTAAACCGTGCACCTCGATACCATAAGTCTCATAGTCCTGTCTTTCCCAAAGTTCACGCAAAACCGACAGTTTCTGTTTTCCATCCAGACAGTACAATTCCAACAGTTCCAGATAATCCCCGGCACTGCCGGAATAATGACTGACCACTGCATTCATGTCAATACCTTCAATAACGATCTCTTGCAATTCCTGCTTTCGATTGCTGTCATCCTGACTGGAATCCCCCGATTCGCCCAGTGACCGCTTTTCCTCCGGAATCCATCTCCGCAATGCCTCATGCAGCAACCTTTTGTCTAACGGCTTGGTGATAAAATCCTGAAATCCGTTTTCGAGAAAGGCTGCGCTGGTGCCCTCCATGGCGTTTGCAGTCAGCGCAATGATCACCGGAAGGGTTCCGTTTTCCCCACACGTACTGCGAATCATCTGCACCGCCTCTATTCCGTCCATCTCTGGCATCATATGATCCATAAAAATAATCTCATAGCATGTCTGGCGAACAAGTGCAACCGCCTCCATCCCGCTGCTCGCCTCCGTGACCTCCAGGCCATAAGGCTGCAGAAAAATTCTTGCGATCTTTCTGTTGACTGCATTGTCATCTACCACCAGAACCTTACACTCCGCTGCGATAAACGGGGCCAGCTTCTCCTCCTCCCTGACTCCGATCTCCGAAATCTCAGACAAGGGTCTGCTGTCCACAATCTTTTGCGGTATTTCCACAATAAATGTAGTACCTTCACCATACACACTCTCTACCTTGATTGTCCCCTGCATCAGTTCGACTAAATGTTTGGTAATCGAAAGTCCCAGTCCGGTTCCCTCCACCATACGGTTTCTCTGGGAGTCTACCTGTTTGAAATTATCAAAAATTTCCTTAATATCTTCCTCGCGGATACCACACCCTGTATCCTCAATTTTGAAAAAAAGACGCTCCGTATCCGCAGCCTCTCCCCGCTCACCGGTAACAGAAAGCGCAACATATCCCTCCCTGGTAAACTTCAATGCATTGTTCAAGATATTGATTAAAATCTGTCTAATCCTGCCACCATCACCCAGATATCGGCATGGCATTGTCAGATCAAACTCCCTTTTCAGCACAAGACCACGCTGTGACGCCACAACATCCATCATATTCAGGACCTCATCGACAAGCACTTTCACATGATATTCCGCCGCAACCAATTCCATCTTGCCCGATTCCACCTTTGACAAATCAAGAATATCATTGATCAGCGCCAGAAGATTCTGTGACGCCGACTTGATATCACATGCATACTCATACGCTTTCCGCCCCCTGCTCTCCTCCATGATAATGTCGCTCATCCCCACAATCGCATTCATCGGTGTGCGAATCTCGTGAGACATGTTGGCAAGGAAGGCACTCTTTGCAAGGTTTGCCTGCTCCGCCTGTTCCCGCACCTGTTTGATTTCTTCTATGTAATTTCTCGTCTCTGTCACATTATAAATCAGGACAACATAGCCCTTATTCTTCCCAAACTTATCGAGAATCTGTTCTACATGCCCCTGATAAAAACAGTCATTCATGCAAAATTCTTTCTTCGTGCCCTCTCCAAACATATCTTTCGGAAAGTCCGCCAGTATCTCAATCGGTTTTCCAATTGCGCGGCTGCTCAAATCTGCAAAAATCCCGGCTGCTGCCGGATTATAGTTCGTAATCTGTCTCTGTTCATCAAGTGCGATCACACCGTCACTCATGCTGTCCAGCAGTATTCCGAAAGCCAGACTGCTGAAATCATACACCTTCCTAATCCAGATCAGGATAACCACGCCCGAGAGCACCAGCCCCAAAACAACGGGTGTCGGATCATACACCAGTGTCCATTTCAGAGAATAGGCACAAAGGGCCGCCACCGGCAGAACCGAGAGCACAAGAATCAGCCTGCATCGTCTGTCCGCGGCATATTCCGGTTTCTCGGCACAGACATGAAGCAAGGCATATAGAGACATGACATACGGCACAGCGGTTCCGCACACCATAAATATCCAATATCCTGGCCCATAGTCCAGTCTCAGATAACCTCCATATCTGTTTCCATTTTCTATCCATTCTATATTGCAGTAATATAAGTTATGCAAATCGCACGTGAAAACAAGACCAAAAATAAAGACATCAACTACTTTTAAAACCCCCAAAATCTTTTTTGGTGTCTTTTCATAACAGTAACTGAAAATGAAATAACAATAACTGACTGGAATTGTCAGTGAACCAAGATACTGAATCTTGACCGCAGCAAGGGCCGCCTCCAGCGTAGGTGCTGTCAGTTCCAGCAGATATCCTATGTTTTGTATCAGCGAACCGATCAGAAAATACTGCATAAGCTTCTGCTCCCTTGAGCCATCCCCCCGGAGCAGAAGCAGCAGTGCAAAAATAATTGTACCAACTCCACAGATTTCAATTCCCAAAAACACAACATTCATAACACAATATCACCACATACAAAATTGTTCCCTTCCCCTGATTCGTATGAGATAACTTTATGATACCAGCAATCAGGAAATTTGTCTATGTCAAATTAACTTCCCTGAAAGCGTCTCCATCGGCGAAACAACAAACTTTTGTTTGTGTTATTGACTGCATTCTGAGCAAAATTACAGCACTTCTTCCTTCGCTCTCTCCAAAAATCCCCCGTTCCCGACTTCATATATTTTATCACATTTCTTAATTGTACTCAGCCTGTGTGCTATCACAATCAGCGTCCTCGTTCCATGCAGTCCGTCAATCGCCTCCATCACTTCCTTCTCCGTCTCGTTGTCAAGCGCTGATGTCGCCTCATCCAATACCAATACGCTGGGATTGCGGTAAAGTGCCCTCGCAATCCCAATACGCTGCCTTTGCCCGCCCGAAAGCTTCACGCCCCTGTCCCCGATCATAGTGTTCAGCCCATCTGGCAGAGCATGTACGAAAGTATCAAGCTGCGCTTCCTGCAGTGCTTTCTCAATCGCGGTATCATCAATCTCCGTCTCCGGTATACCAAAAGCGATATTGGCGCGTATGCTATCGTCCATAAGGTAGATTGTCTGTGGAATGTAGCCAACCTGTTCATGCCATGATCCCATACACGTTTTAATGTCTGTATCATCTATCGTTATACAGCCCTCCTGCGGATCGAGTATTCCAAGGATCAGATCCGCAGCTGTTGTCTTCCCGGCTCCTGATGCTCCAATCAACGCAGTCGATGTGTTTTTCCTAAGTTCCAGGCTGGCACGATTTAATATCCACCGTTCCGATTCCGGGTAGCGAAAAGAAACATTGTTCAAATGAATCGCATCGTCGAAAACAGCCCTCACTCCCCCTCCATCGTCAGCAGTCCTTTGTGCCATAAGCTGCTCAATCTCCCTCAAATCCCTGTAAACCGAATCGATCGCCGGCTTGTTAAACATCATCCCGCTGATGTAACCGGTTATCTTGTTAAAGGAAGGAAGCATGCGAAACGCTGCAACCGCAAATACAGACAAAGTCGTGACAAAAGAGGCAATATCGCTCTTCACCACCACGATTTTAATGATCATGGCTATCATCAGACTGCATATACACACAGTCTCCATGACAGGCTTGGGCAGGTATGTCAGGATGGACTGCTGCCGCTGTATCCGCGCACAGTCCTTATAATTCTGATCATAGTTTGATATGAAAAAACTTTCCTTGTTCGCAACTTTAATCTCTTTAACACCTGAAAAAGCCTGAAAAAGCCACTTTGTGACCAGGACATTTGCCTGCCTGCTCTCCTCTCCAATCCGGACAAGGACCTTTTTAAAAAATATGGTAAAAAAAAACATAAACAAAAATAGCAGGGACGCCACTGCCAATGTGGACACCCAGTCCTGAACAAGCAAAAATATGACAAGCACCACGCTCACACTAAACTCTGCAAGAAACTGCAGCACATTGAGCGCCACTGTAAAAAAGCCGTTGACATCGCTTGTGATATTCCGCTGAAATTCCGCCACATTTTTGGACACGTGAAAAAGATAATCCTGCTGCATATAACTCTTCATCATCCGCACAGACAGACGCTGCTGATTGTTATAGACAAATCGGTACTGCAAACTGTACATCATCGTCACATAAACATTTTTTAAGACATAGATCACAATCAGAACAAGCGCAAGAAATACGAGCATCTGATTGGCATCTGAGATCCCTGTGTATTGACTGATCAGCACAAAATACCACTTCTCGCCGATCTTATCCGGCTCCATGGCAACATTGATCAGCGGCATGACAGCCGACACACCCAAAAGCTCCACAAAAGCTCCAATTAATATGACAATAAGCAGTATCCCTAAGTTCAATTTCTGTCGTCCATCCAAAACGTAG
Source organism: uncultured Lachnospiraceae bacterium (assembly GCA_947178145.1). GTDB lineage: Bacteria > Bacillota > Clostridia > Lachnospirales > Lachnospiraceae > COE1. Next base: position 5,262 of record CAMWXE010000067.1, read on the forward strand.
TTGATTTTTTTAACCATTACCCCAATCCTTCCATACAGAGCGCACTTCAATCCGGCTTATAAAACTGTGCAATCTCTGCCGCTGTCCTTGGCCTTTTTTTCATATATGCATCGTAATCCTTAAAATAATGCCCCATATCCCATGCCTGATATCCCTTTTTGTGCAAATCACAGGCAAGAACCTTTGCCGTTGGTCCAAGCACAATACATACCAGTCGCCTTTTGCTTGTTTTCAGGATTTCCCGCAGCAGTCTGTCGTATTCGGAATAGGCATTCATGCTCGGCGCCGTCACAAATTCCACCGACTTGCAAACATCATATGCCTGATACGTAAGCCTGTCGAGAACTCCTTCTCCACACACAATTGTCACAGACCTGTCCTCTAAAAGCTTCTGCATCCGCTGATAATATTTCTTAAAATCATATTTCTCATACGTCTGATACACCTGCGTGATGCATGTATCCACATAGCACATATCTTTCCTGCAATTTTTACATAAAAATCTTCTCTGCGCCGCAAGCGACCTGGCAAATTTTGCTGTGAAATCGTTCAAGTGCTTTACCGGATGCATATAGTAATAAGGCAGCCCGATCCTAAGCCCGTCAATATTTGTGGTTAACAGTTTTTTGAGACGTCTTGCAAGCCTGGGATCGTACTCCTGAAACGGAATGGAGCCTCCCTGCATCAGCGCAATCTCGCCATCTCCAAAGCGCAAAAAGCTGACCTTTTCCTTTTCCAGCAGGGCAAGCGTCTCGTCTGTATTCAAAATATTGAGCTTCTCTGCATATCCTCCCCTTTCGTACTTTTTCCGCTCAAAATGCCTGTCTACGCGTTTGGGAAACTTCATAAGCTTATTGACAAATTCCTTTGCCCTCTTTTTCTTCAGACAATATTGCGAATACCCTTTCGCTTCCTTTCGCAGGATAAAATACTCTGCTCCCACATGGATCGCACGGTTGTCCATCGCGGCAATTTTATCAATATCAAGGGTGTTGTCCTCGTCATTGTAGAGCCTGTCCAACGAATTGATGTCTGTGAGCATACTGTCGTCAAAACCGTTCTGATGTGTCTCCTGCACCCTGTTTACCGTAATGACAACGGCACAGCCCGAGCGCCTGTTAGACGCCATATTGGGACGAAGGATGCGTTCCTTTCTGTTGTCAGGCGTTATCATCGCTTCATAATAATTGGGATTCTTGATGGCATTCTCCTCCTCCATCGTCATCCGGACCACATCCTCCCTGCGATACAGGGTACAGTCCAGCTCCCACGGGTAATTGTAGTGTTGATATGCGCAGTCCCATTTCCACTCAAGCACTGCCTCATTCGATGAAAGGTTTTCCGGCACAGGTTGTATATTTTCCCCAAGGCGCATGCTGTAGCCAAAGACCTGGGCATTCTCCTGCAAGTATTCACTTGCTTTTTGCAGACTAAACTTGTCAGTAAACACAACATCATCGCAGCCAAACATAATATAATCACTTGCGCCCGATACGATCTGCTTCAAGTCATCCTCAAATTTACTTTCTTTGATCCACTTTACCTGCGGAAAACTCCGCATCAGCTTCTCATATCTGATCTGCGCTGTCTCACAGTAGAGCACAGTGACCATTTCCTGTGCTGCGTCAGAGAACTGAAGAAGGCTCTCAAGATATGCGTGCATCTGCATAGGACGCCCCTTGGAAAATACGATAATTGATATTTGATTTTGCGTTACTGCGTCCATTTGTTCCATATCCTTTCAGTCTGTTTTCCCCATACTTTTCTCTTTCCAATTGAGCATCGCGTACCATGCCATATCGCGGTATCTGCCTTCCAGACGGATTGCATCCTTAAATTCACCTTCCAGGTCAAAACCGCAGTTCTCATAAAGCTTTCTGGCGGTTATATTGTCTGACAAAACTTTCAGATATATTCTGTGAAGTCCAAGCTCTTTAAATGCATAGTTGATTATTCTTGTTGCCGCCCGCTCAACAAGGCCTGTATCCTGCGCTTTTTTTCTCGTCACGATGACAAACTCCGCATTGTGGTCCTTCTCAGATATCTTTTTCAGGCTGATGGTTCCGAGATACTCATCCTTGTCATCCGTTATCGCAAAATGCTGGTTCTCCTCGTCAAAGCTATACTTGATAAAAAATTTTGCTTTTTCAAGTGTTAAGTCCGCAAACGGATAGCGAAACCAGCAATTGATTGTCTTGTCATGCATCCACTCCAGCATAAAAGGCGCATCCTTTTCTTCCAGTCTTCTTATCATCTTAATTTCCCCTTTCCATTTTTCCCTCTCTCATCATTTTCAGATATTCCTCATAATCCCGAATGTATTCCTGCGCATCATAATGCTGGCTTGCAAGAACCAAAAGGACAGAATCCTCCGAAAAATCGTACATATCTTTCCAGACCATCCTGGGAAGATAGATTCCAATATGCGGCCTGTCAAGATGAAAAACTTTCTGATTCGTGCCGTCATCCACTTTTACCTTTGATGTCCCTGCAACGTTAATCAGAACAAACTCTGTATTGTAATTGGCATGTCTTCCGCGAATGACATTCTTGTCCGAACCATAGATGTAAAACACTCTCTTAATACCAAACGGAACGTCCTGATTCCCTTCCACAACGACAAGGTGTCCCCTCTCATCCCCTTTTTGTGAAAATTCGATCAATCTGCACTTCTCTATCATTAGTCATCCTCCAGATCTGTTATAATACGATACTTCCATCAGTTCTATTTTATGCCTGTACACATCCAATAAAGCTCTTTATCTGTTGTTTATAATTCCATACCACGCAAGACTCTCATACTTTCCATCCAGCACAATGGCATCTCTGGAAGTACCTTCATATACAAAACCACATTTCGCATAAAATCGTCTCGCACGCTCATTCTTCTCCAACACATTTAAGTATACCTTATGAAGCCCCAGCGTGTCAAAAGCATAGGTTAAAATATCCTCTGTCGCAAGTTTTGCCGCCCCTGTTCCCCTCGCTCTGCTCCTGACCACAATCGCATATTCTGCTGACTGGTCTGTCAGCGATATGTTTTTGAGACTTATCGTCCCCAGATACTCATCCGCTTCATTCACAACAGCAAAATGCCTGTTGTCATCCGTAAAGCTGTTGTCTATAAATGCTGTGACGCTCTCCAGATCAGACTGGTCAAACGGAAATCGAAATACCTTCCTGGTATCTTTGTCATGCATCCATTCCAACATTAGCTCCGCGTCCCTGTGTTCTAATCTGCGTATCATTTCTTTCCCTCTAATGTCCATGCATTGATCTGACTAATCACATAGTCCTGCTCAGCAAAGGTCATACCGGTATAGAGTGGCAGGCTTAAAACCTCATCTGCATAGGACTCTGTAATCGGATATTCGCCTCTTTTGTGTCCAAGATGCGCATAGCATCTTGCCAAATGAGGCGGTATCGGATAATGAATCTGCGTCTGTATATCCTTTTGCTCCAGTGCCTTCTGCAATGCATCGCGCATAGAACATCTCACTACATACTGGTGATAAATACTATCTGCGCCGTCTCTCAATCCCGGCAGCACAATCTCAGGATTGGTGATGCCCTCACTGTACCGTATTGCCAGCGTTTTTCTCTCGTCATTGAGCTCTTTAAGATGTGTCAGCTTTACGCGAAGAAGTGCTGCCTGCATCTCATCCAGCCTGGAATTTATGCCCTCTATGTCATTGTGGTACCTGACTTTGCTTCCATAATTGCGCATCATACGAATTTTGTCTGCAAATGCCTCATCATCTGTAACAACCGCCCCTGCATCGCCAAACGCGCCAAGGTTCTTGGTCGGATAAAAGCTAAAACAGCCCGCGATCCCAAAGGTTCCGGTCATCTTCCCGCAAAAACATGCCCCATGCGACTGCGCACAGTCCTCTATGATCTCCAGATGATGTCTTCGGGCGATCTCCACAATGGGAGCCATGTTTGAAGCCTGACCATATAAATGCGTTACCATGATGGCTTTCGTTCTGTCTGATATCGCCTGCTCGATTCTGTCGGCATCCATATTGAAATATTTGTCTGGCTCGACAAAGACTGGCACTGCCTCGTTTTCAGTGATGCCAAGCACTGTAGCAATATACGTGTTTGCCTGCACAATCACCTCGTCACCTGCTCCAATCCCCAGCGCCCGCACTGACATAATCAGTGCATCTAACCCCGAGTTCAGGCCCACGCAGTATTTCCTGCCTGTAAATTTCGCGAATTCTTCCTCAAACTGCCTGACCTCATTTCCAAGCACATACCAGCCCGAGCGCAGCACCCGAAGCGCCGCCTCCTCGTATTCTGACTGGTACATCTGAAATTGTCTGTCAAGTATGTTGCATTTTATCTGCATATCTGTTTTCTCCTTAAAATACCATAATACCTTACACTTTACGCTTTCCCAGCTTATTTTTAACAATAACAATAACACAGATTAACGCTGTACAAAGCGAAATAATATCTGCTGCCAACCACAATGGTAACTCTGGAAAGTGCTGCATGATTCAGTGCAACTACCATTCTTACTACTGAACTACATATACATCTTCCTCTGTGCGAACAAAAGTACGCGCACTGATCAGTTCATCCCCCCCGGCCGTATATACTTCCACTGTAAAGCAGTCATCTCTGGCTTCACCTGCGGGTTTTACATATTCAACCCTCCCATAGACGCCAATATTTCCAAGAAGTTCCTTTATCTCACTATCCTTGTAAATATAGTTGCTGTCCGCAGCATATATTTTCGTCAGATAGTCCCTGTCATTCAGCTGCATCAGATAAGACCATGCATTTTTCTGATTATTCAGCCATTCTCGTTTCTTCTCCCCATACTCTGCATAATCCTGATACCAGAAATCATACTCCGGATCCTCCCTGTGGTCCGCCACATTGTAGTTTGTACTGATATAATTCCCCATATAATCTGTCAGCTTCCTTGCGCCGGAGGCGTTGAGATGATGTGCCTCATCTGCACAGTCTGTCGCATAGTTGATATCCAGATCCTCATATACAAAATTCAGATAGGGAATGTCGTTTTTCTCCGCCGCCACATATCCCCAGTTTGCCACCCGCTGATGCCCTTCCGGCATAGTGTATGGCACATACATAAGTATAATGTCTATATCTTGTTCCTTGCACAGATCTATCAGTTTCTGTAGATACTGTTTATTTAACCGGTCTGTTGGATCGTAATCTTCCTTCGGTATTAATTCAGGAGGCACATTGAGCGTCACATCATCCCGAAACTCTGCTCCTTTCTCTACCCCGGGTACTGGTCTTAGATCTTCTTTCCCAAGCTCCTCCCATCTGCTGTGATAAAGAGATAAATTAAACAGATACTCCGCGCGCTTTTCTGGTTCCAGCAGATCGTGCACCATCTCGATTTTTAACAGGGAGAACGGCACTTCATCCAAAAAATTGTGAAGGTACTGTTCATTCACCTTACCATCACCGTCAACCGCATACAAGTCTACGACGACCACCTTAGGTTTCGTATATTGAAGCGCATTTCGGAGCTGCCAGTAATTCGTACAGATGTTTTCTGAATGATTTGCCATGTTGTACGACACAATGCCATAATCCCGCCACAAGTCCATTGGATAAACCGCATTGAGCACATGGCTGGTTCCTAGGAACAGAACATCAAAATCCTGTTTCTGCTGATAGAAGTCATAGTATTTTATATAGCTGTATTTTCGTTCAAACAATTTCTGCGTCACTCCCATGACCGCTATGAGAATCATACAAAAACATACTGTGGCTGCCACTCTACGCACCCGAACTGGTATTTTACTTAACATCCGACCCGCTCCTAAAACTGAAAATAAATAAAACTCGAAGCATCATAACTTCCTCCCCATACACCGAATATGAGAATAAACCAGAAGGCTGCAAGATAACACAGCCATCTGCACCACAACTCCTGTGCCAGGATTACCTCCCGGAGCTTTATCCCCCTGTACTTCATATAATCGGCGAAAATAATAACCGCAATGCCCAAAAGCAGTATTTTAATGTTCTTTGAACTCAGTCCCAGGTCATAAAGACCGCCATTCCCAAGAATACTGATATTGTCAATGTGTACCATACTTTTTATCATGGCAAAGGCCGCTCCAATGCTCTCAGCCCGGAAAAATATCCATGCAAAATCCACAAGGCAGAACGTGACAATGCCGCTGGCAAGCTTATGCCCGATACTATCCGGCTTTAATTCCAATGCCCTGTTGAACCTGTCCCTCACAGGCTTTGTGATACTGCCAATCACCTGATAGATGCCGTGAATCAGTCCCCACACGACATACGTACCTGCAGCGCCGTGCCACAGACCGCTGACAAGAAAAACAATCATTAGATTCCGGTATTTTATGAGTTTTCCCTTCCTGTTGCCTCCCAAAGGAATATATAGGTAATCCCGAAACCAGCTTGAGAGGGAGATATGCCATCTGCGCCAGAACTCACCAATGCTGCGCGAAAAATACGGGCAGTCAAAGTTTTCCATCAGCTGAAATCCCAGTATTCTGGCGGCTCCTATGGCAATCGTGGAATATCCTGCAAAATCACAATAGATCTGCACTGCAAACAGCACAGATGCCACAATGATATACACCCCCCCATACTGCGTGTAATCCCCATAAACCGTATTTACTACAATCGCCACCCGATCCGCTACCACAAGCTTTAAGAAATACCCCCATAACATAATGAGCAGTCCCTCCCTCATCTTGTCATAATCAAACCGGTGTGTCTGATTCACCTGACCTAGCAGATTCCTGGAACGCTCAATTGGTCCTGCCACAAGCTGCGGAAAAAAGGAAACAAACAGCGCGTACCTGAAAAAATTCCGCTCCGCCGCGATGTCTTTTCTATATACATCCATGGTATAGCTCAATGCCTGAAAGGTATAGAATGAAATTCCCACAGGAAGCAATACATTAAAATCAGGCTTTGGAATCGACAGTCCTGTCTGCATCAGGGCAAGATTTACAGAATCGACTGCAAAGTCAAAATATTTAAAGAAAAACAGTATCCCGATATTCAACACAAAACTGACGGCAACCGCAGCCTTTCTCTGCCTGTCTGTCTGCACCCGCTCCATCACAGTCCCGCTCAGATAGGTCACAGCCGTCGAAAATATCAGAAGCAGTACATACCTTGCGTCCCAGTTCATATAGAAATAATAGCTTGCCACAAGCAGCCAGAATTGCTGCACTCTCTTAGGCAGTACAAAATGTACCAGAACCACTATCGGAAAAAAAATCAAAAAACTATATGAATTAAAAACCATTACCCTACTCCTGTCATTTCGTACTTAACTTCACTCTCTGCCAGTACGGCCTTTGGCATACTGTTGCACTATATCTAATATCTTTGCTGCTGATCTGTCCCACATAAAGAAATCTTCGACACTTTTATGTGCCTGCCGTCCAACCTCTTTTTTGCCAGTTACCTTCATTCGTTCAGCCAGAATTTCCTCCGTGTCACAGAGATATCCTGTCTGTCCGTCCCTGACGATAATATCCGGTCCCGGCGCCCTGAGTGCCACAACCCTGCACTCATAGTACATCGCCTCCAGAATTGCCATTCCAAAAATCTCCGTCGCACAATAATTGACATAACAGTCTGCGATTCTGTACAGCTCCCACATCTGCTCATTGGGAACCTGTTTTATGATTTTTACCACATTCCGCAGTGAACATTCATCTATTTTTGCCTCCACATCAGAAAGCAGCTCTCCCTGACCGACCATCAGAAAGCGGTAACAGCCATCCTGCTGGTAAAGTTTCCAAAACAGCTCCACCAGACGGACAGGATTTTTTTCTGCCCGCATTCTCCCGACGTACAAGATTAGTTTATCCTGTGGACTATAATTCCATTTTTCCCTCAATATATTGCTGTCATACTGTGCATAGTCCTGTTTCAACAGTGTCCGGTCAAGTCCAACATACACGACATAAACTGTCTCTGCTCCCTTTTCCTGCAAATATGCCGCAAGCTCTGGTCCTTTTACAATCGTTGGAATCCTTTTGTAATATTTCACATTGTTACACAACAGATCTACCACAACTCTTTTCCATGCGGACACATTATTACTGTGTGCCACACCGATATACGGCATGCACAATATATGATTCCTGCCGCACCATTTCAAAAAGCGTCCAAGTGCGATGTAATTGTCGGAAGCCGTGACATAACAATCCTTGTCCCTGTCAAGCTTATCATAATCGGGAAGCGCATGTTTCCCGATATGGCGGCACTTTAGATAAACAATGTCAATCCCTGACTTCTGCAGATGTTCTTCCTCATTCTCCAGATCCGGTATCAAATGGTACACCGTCACCGCATGCCCCTCTGCCGCAAATGCCTTTGCCATGCCCTCCGCCTGGGAGTTATAGTACTGACTCAGATTCTTTTTTTCTGTGTTTAATGATATGACTGCCAGTTTCATCAACTTTATCCTCATAAAAGTATAATTGTTCCCGCCTGCTTTTTACCAGTGCGGCTGTCCTACCTGTGTCCTGATTTTATTCCAGTGCGGCAGATAAAACTGCTCTGTCCAGATATCTGACACCAGCGCATACACAATTCCGCCTTTATTTTCGGCAAGATATGCTCCCCACCAGCTGTATGTGCTGTTTGCAATAATATGGTGCTTACATCTCTGCATCAGGACAAATTCCTCCAAATCATTTACCACCTCAGCAAGAATATACTCTTATGCACACCATCTAGAGCCTGCTTGTAAAACAGATCGCTCAAACATACACTATTCTGGATTTTGTTGTAGTCTATTCTGCGAATATAAAGGGAAACACTTTGCCCCGTTTTCAGTTTTTTCGATGATACAATTCATATATATGACTTTTCACCACGATGAACCAGTATTTCCTTTTTGACAAATACCCATATCGAAACCGTACCAAAGCATTTTCCCGAACTCCTGTCTGACTGCTTGACATTCCTCCAAGACGAAAATTTGATAATACGCTATATACCGGTGTGAAAATCACCTCTCCACTTTTGAAATACCGCAGCATCAAATCATAGTCTGCTGCTGACTGGTACTGCGTGTCAAATACTCCGAATTTCTCATAAGTTTCTTTTGTGACAAAGCAGGTCGGATGTGTAATCATCTGAAGAGGCAAAAAATCATGATGATAAATAACAACCGCTTTTTCCTTTCCGTCAAAGTATGTCCTCTGCATTCCATAGATAACTTCATATCGGTTCTTGCCAAAATGGTTTACCACCTGCTCTATCGTATCCTTCTCATAACTGTCATCACTATTCACAATACCAATCAATCGCCCCTGGGCAAGCTTTATGCCTTTGTTCATGGCATCATAAATTCCGTTGTCCTTTTCAGAGATAACCGTCAGTTTCTTTGGCAATCTGTCACGATGCCTCTCAATCAACTCCAGTGTATTATCTGTTGAACCCCCGTCTATAATGATATATTCAACGTTCTTGTATGTCTGGTTTTCAATACACTCCAGTGTCTTCCCGATTGTCCTCCCACTGTTAAAACAGGGCGTGAGAACTGTCACCAGCATTTCTGACATTTTGTTTTCTCCTTATAATCACCAGTAGCATCCTTTTTCCACTGTTCCTGCATTCTTCGGCGTCTCTTCAACATGTGCCCGCGTCCATGCGTCATTAAAAAAGGTCGCAATCTTTGTAGGGTAATTATTTTCCCACCGATAGCCTTTGATACCAAATAATAGCTGTGTGGCTCCTCCTAGATGAATGGCTTGTTTTCCTGCACTTTTCAGTTTTGATGCCAATGGCATCCCATATGCACCACATCCTATAACAGCGACATCAAAATCAATATTCAATGCCTGATTATACATGTAGTCAAGTGCATCAAACCATGTCTCAAACCGGTCATCTTCCTCTCCGCATAACGTTTGAACAGCCTTTAACGTTTTTAATTCAAATTCTGGCAGAATCTCAGAATTTGGAAAAATCATATTGCGCTTCTTGTACTGTTCCTGAATCGTCCTCTCAAATGGATGAATCACCAAAACCCTTTTACCTGCCAATGCCGCCGTCCATGGTCTGTTTGGTGCAAGCCACGGCTCTAACCGAAACAAAAAAGTCAGATCTGCATCGGGCGCAAACTCCTCAATAATAAAGTCCTCCATATTCAAGTGCCACATTGCAAGCAGATCGGCATTCGCACCCGAATTAAGGATTAATTCTGAAAATGACTCCAAATATTGATAATCCACGGGAAAAAATCCTGAGTCCTTGCCTAATCTAGTATACCATTTGTCCAGATACGCATCATCCTCTTCGCTATGCCCTTTATATTTTATCTTCAAATAACCCACAACTGTCTGAAGCTCTGTATTTCCAAAGCGGCAGGCCATGAATGGTTTCCCCTCTATTATTTTCTGATAAATATAATCATTTGTCTTTGCGGAAGAGAGAACCCACTTTTTAGCATAATGCGGCATGACAGGTTCTCTATGAAAATATTTTAAAACACCATGGCGTCTCAGACACTTATTAAAGTAAAAATCTCTCCACCTCCACCGCTTTTCATATCGAATCCACTTTTCTTCCCTTGTCATCTTACTCCTCCCAGTCTGCGCCTGATCTTTTTCATCAATCCGAAAATTTTGCGAACTGCTTTTATTCTACGAAACCTGACTTCCAAAATGCTTCCTGCATTAAAGCGATGTGAGTCAACAATCTGCGGATAAGTACTCCTCTGTTCTACCTCCGCTTCGTAGTGGTTAACCAATCCAAACTGGGACGGATCACGAAATCTCTTAAGCCCGTACTTTTTGGATATCAAAGAGATTACAGACTGGTCATGCCTGTGATCTGTAAACTCCTCATAGTTTGGAAGCCCCATCACGTTCGGCTTGTCTGAGATAATACGAATATCCTGCGCATATTGTAACACTTCATCAAGATAAGTTTTCACTTCAGGTGCCTTTTTGCAGACAAAATATCCGCCAATGGACTGCGGTGTATCTGTATAGTCCGGTTCATCACAGCCTGTCAGCACAAATGCATCCCTCTTTGTGTTACATCTTTCTATTCTCTCCAGTTCCAGCGAAAAAATCATAAGCGCTGCCTTTTCAGATTCCATACAGTCAATCAGATATTGTATTTTATTGACATAGACAGCTCCTGAATCAATATAGACCAGATAATCGCCCTCCCCCAGTTCATCATATGCTTTCCTATAAAAATATGGCTTCCAGAGATAGTATCCGCCTCCCCGTGGCGCATCTAAAATTGCCCGATTCCGCCTGCGAAACATTTCGTCAATATCGTCTGGCCCATATTCGATTACTTTGTCAGCTCCCCACTGTCTTGCGGTCTTACTGTTTAATTTCTGTGCCCTCTTAAAATTTTTATCTGCATAATTTACAGCTATAATCATCTATTACTGTCCTCTTACATCTATTCTTTATTTTTCCCGAAACGCAACCGCACACGCTTCAAATTGTGTGATAATGTATCCAGCCTCATCATAATCAGCAATCTCATCACTGCATATTACATAAATGCCTTGTTCATACCCATCGCTGGTATCCCATCGAAAATTTCCAAATTGCTCTGCAACAAGCCACCCCGCTGGATAGTTCTTCCACACAACAGTCTCCATATAGCTATTTGCTGGATATTCTAAGTAGAATAATACCTGCGGATGACGCAACCTATCCGTCACATGTATCACATCGCTGTCATTATCTCCGCTCAATGCCACCGCATATATCAAAGCCTCCTTTGCTCCTGCCAGCTGCATCTCCTTAACCGTGTTCGAATAAGCTGTAAAGTAATAACTCTCAAACAAGCAAAAACTGATAAGGTAAAAAGCGAGGATGCTTTTTCGAATCCAGGAACTCCTAAAAAGCTGGCTTGCATATGCAATCCCTCTAATTATCAAAAGCAGTACTGCCAAGTTCATACAATTAGCTCTGTAAATACTCATTGACCGCAACAATCCAATGAAAATACAGATACTAAGCCAAATCAACAAGAATATCTCATATCCAAACCTCTTCTGCTTTCCATTATACCATACTGTCTGCATAATATCATATGCACCTAGTAACATAAAAGGCATGGAAAAAAGATAATACAAACCGAAAGCAGGAGTAGCATTCATAAGATTATAGTCATATTATTTCAGATATATCCGCACAAGATCCCTTATATTTGCAAGAATATGGACACCACTCAACTCATCTCCCCGAAATTGTACCAAACGTGGAATTGAGATGTATGATGACTTTATCTCTGGCAGCAATCCGATATTGACTGCTACAAACAGCAAAAGTGGAGCAGCAACTAATAACAACAATGTAGTTGCACTTATTGTGTACTTTGACAGCTTCACCTTATGATACTTTATACAATATATCAAAGAAAAGAAAAGGAAAAGCGGCACAAACAGCCACATCAATGCATAGCAGTATAAGGACAATCCCCAAAACAAAGCTGAAATAATCAAATACTTTTCTTTCGAAAGCCCCAGAACAGCAAAATACATCGCCAACAAAATGAATGCCGGAGCCAGATTAGCATCCAGCCCCCATCTACTCATCATTATATGCCATGGGCAAATAGCAATCATTACTGCCGCCCATAAACCCTTTTTATGGTTTGTAATCTTATTGTAAAGCAAATATACTACAAGTACGGAAATAACACCCATAATCATCTGTGGAATCCTTACTGTAACCAGGTTCAATCCTCCGAACCTGATAAACGGAATCATCAGATAAGATTCGAGTGCACTCATTCCGCTTCCCCACGTTGTCAGGTAGACAGGAGCCTTATATCCCCATGAGTCTGTTCCATACTTTAACAGAGAGTAGGCCTCGTATCCAGCAAACGCCTCATCTGCATGTACTCCACATGGTATTTCTCCCAGCAAAACTCCCCTGCTGACAACAGCAATCATCATAATAAAGAGCAGCTTCCAATTCTTTTTTACCCAAGCACTAAGTTCCAACATACTCTTATCTCCCTGCTATTCCCTACATAAAACCTGGCTATATAAACCAGCAATCTGCGCTGCAATTGCCTGCCCCGAGAAATTCTCAGCCGCAAAGTCCGTAATCTGCTGTGGCTGATAATCTTCTATATGTCTTGTCATATACAATATTGCCTCGACAAGTGCCTCTGCATTCCCAGGTTCAATCAAAATTCCATTATAATCCTTTACAAAATCGTCTGGCCCTCCATTTGCCGCCGCGATGACGGGCTTTCCGCACGCCATCGCTTCTATATAGACAACGCCAAAGGTCTCATACCTGCTTGGCAGTACAAACACATCACACGCCTGCATCTGCTCCACAACCTGCTCACGGCTTAATGCCCCTATGAACTCCACTGTCTGTTCTACGCCATACTCCCTACACCATTCTACTGCTTTTTGCGCAGCGTGTCCACCACCGCCTATGACAAGCTTTGCGGAATTACATTTTGGGGAAAATTCCCGCCACGCTTCCAGCAAAATATCCATGCCTTTTTTTATGAGCTGATCCTTCGTATTCATATAACATATGGTCAAAAAGCGCATTTCGCGATGCGGCTCATTCTTACCGGGCTTAAACCTGTCAAAATCAACGACATTCCCGATCACTTCAATGCCGCCCGCTGTCCTGTATTCCGATATGAGCTTTGCAAATGCATGACTTACACAGATTACCTTTGCCGCGTTCTCAAACGCCTGTCTGATGAATTTATCATTGGCCTTGCTGATTTGGTCCTTATGAAGTTCAAACAGTGTCGCATGCTCTGTAATCACATAGGGAATACCTGTTTTTTCGGACAGTCTCATTGCCGCATACCCTGCCCACACACAGCAGTGCGCGTGAATCACGTCAAACTGCTCACGCTTCAGGTCAAATCTCTCATATAACTGTTGCACCCCTCTTGTAAACGCCTCACGGTGACCCTCCATGCCATGTTTGAGGGGACAAAATATTTTCATGCGGTATATCTGAATGCCTTCACATTCCTCTGATGCCGCTTCTGCATAAAATATATATTCCCGAATGCATTTTACCGAGTATGTGTCACTGTATAATATTGCCACCTGATGCCCGGCACACTTGAGAGCCCGCGCCTGATCCCAGAAAAAGCTGCCAAGCGTAGGCCGGTCTTTTGTCCGAAAAAAAGCAGGTATTATTACTATATTCATCTATTTTCCCTCTTCATGAATCATCTCAGTTCCCGAGCCTGCCCCATCATGGCAACTTTCACCCAGCTCCTGCACTGTTTCACGGCCTCCCAACCCATTCCGTTCTGCCACATATACCAGAACTTCATCTTAAAAAAGAGCTTCATCTCTGTCTTTTTCAATTTTGACAGGCTTGACGCTGTCACGGATTTGTCGGACATGCGGTACCACACAAGCTGCTTGTCCAGCAGACCAAACCGATAACCCGCATGCAGCGCTTTCAGATTCATCGGATAGTCTTCAAACCATCGATAGCTTTCATCGTAACCGCCAACCTTCCTGATGAAATCCATCGTATAAAAAGTAGCGGACGGTGCCACAATCCTGTTTTGAATCAATAACAGCCTGTATTGTTCCTGATAATCTTTCTGCGCAAAATCATAACACCTGTCACAATATCCCTGTACATCTGCATACACTGCATCTGGATTTTTATTGTCAAACAACTGCACCTTCGCAATCGGAAAGGTATTCGGGTTCTCCTCACAGAACCTGACATAACTTTCAATGGCATCCGAGGTCATATAATCATCGCCTGCGATGCCTTTGTAGTACTCTCCTTTGGCCACTTTAAGCCCTCTGTTGATGTTCGCCGGAAGTCCTGTGTTTTTATCTGACGTCACCAGCTTTATGGCAGTTAGAACCCCTTTGTTTTCTGCAATCCACGCCTGAACCACCTGCACTGTATTGTCGGGAGAACAGTCATCTGTGATAATCAGTTCAATATTCGGATATGTTTGATTTTTTATGCTGTCAAGCGTCTCAATGATCGTCTCTGCCGAACGGTATGACAACACAATTACACTTACCAGTTTCATCTCCTACGCCTTCCCCAGCAGACCTTTGACCTGCCAAAAATATCCTTCATACACATGCTCGTGTTCAAATGGCTGATACCAGTAATATCCCATCAGCACGAAGAGATAATTTCTCAGAATATATACAGAAATAAAATGCGCCTCCATCAGGTTATAAATGGAAAAAGCCACCAACATTGTGAACATGACATAATCTTTTTTCCTGTAGCCCTGATATAATAAGTAGACATTCATTCCAATATAAAGGATTCCAGGGATAATCCCATACCAGTAAAACAGTCTGACAAATCCCGCATCAAAAAATTCTGTATTTTCTGGCGCGGCAAACAGTTTCCAGTTCTCCAGCCTTGCCGCCTCAACCGCATAACAGCTCTGGTATCTGCCGTTTAATATCTTATCGAGCTTGTGCATCAGGCTGTCTGGTGTAAAATATGTGTTCTCCACATGGGAACCAATCATTGCAAACACAACACACCCTAACACAATCATAGTGCCCAGGATATATATGCTTTTATTCTCCCTGCATTTTTTACTGTACCACATGACAAAAGCCAGCGCAACGAAAAACAGCCAAACAATAACACCTGTTTTAGAATCCGTAAGAAAAAACAGCCCGAAATCCATTGCTGCAAACACTGCAAAGTGATACCACTCCAACAGCTCCGCATAACTGTAAACTCCCAGCACAACCAGCATCCAAATCATGCAGTGCAATGCATTCGGATGTCCCATTCCAAGAGTATATCTTGTCTCCAGAAGCTGCTCTCCTCTGCCAAAGTCGGCCGTAAGCGATATCGCCCCATACACTCCCGTCAGCGAAAGAACTACCAGTGTCACACAGCCTGCCAGTGTTCCCCAAAACACCACCTTCATGACCTTTTTGATGTCCATTCCCTTGCACGCTGCGATAAAAGCTATCACTCTCACAGTTTCATCTTTCTCATTGACCAGATAAGACAAGAACATCACAGCACCAAACGCCAAAATACACAGCCATTCTTTCGTTGAATACCTTGTCAGCGCAATCTTGATACAGAACAGCAAAAAAGTCAATCGAAACAACTGGCTTTCCAGCGGATTTGTACAGGCACTTTTGTCTATGATCACTATAATCAATTCTACGATCAGACCAAGCCAGAAACAGGCTTCGCCAACTTTTTTCATCCAGTTATCTCTCATTGTGTGTCCCCCGCTCAAATCAATTCCTATACTTTCTTGATCTTCTTAACAACATCTGCAAATCCTTCTGTATTCAACACATTAGTTTTTCCGAAACTGATTCTGCAGAAAACATTTCACGGTTGCCCTCTGTTCAGCAATCCACTTGCCAAGCCATACCTTCCTGCCAATCCCCAGTTTTTCTGCCTCCTTACAGCCCATATGATACTTAATAATGAACTTTTCCGCAAAGTAGTCCCTGCATGCTGCGCTTTCCTGCAGATGATATTTTGTGTACATGTATCTGTAATCGTTATAGATGCGCATATCCCTCTCCGAAAAGCTCTCCGTATACTGGTTCGCATGGACTCCAATCGAGACCAATGGCTTTGTCGTGCAGGCAAAGACAGGACTCTTCTTGAGTAAATCAAAATAAAGAAACATGTCCGAAGCCCAATTGCTCTGTTCGTCAAACAGTGTCAATTCACTACCCCTGCGGTAGATCGTAGCACTTGGAGCGCCAATCTGGTTACCGAGAAAAAGGTTCCGATAATCACTGTTCAGTCTGTCTATAAACTCCTGATCGGCATATCGGTCATAATATCCGGTCTGATGCTCTGCTGTCACATGGTGTATGTTATTAAGATCCTGTCCATCCAGCATCACCTGCCTGCTGCCGGCAAACGCAAGCATCGCACTGGGATGTTCGTCCAGGAGCGCAACATACGCCCCAAGACTTGTACTGTCTGTAAACCAGTCATCGCTAAACATAATTTTAATATATTCGCCCGCTGCCATCTTAATCGCGGCATTCCAGTTAAAAATATGTCCATATGGCTTCTTGTTGTGCTGGTAATTTACCTTGGGATACCCTGTTTCTACGAGCTTCTCTGTCTCATTGTTTGTCGAGTCATCTGACACGTTGACCTCGAAATCCGTGTAATCCTGACTGTATATTGATGTCAACAGACGTTCTACCTCATCCGCATTATTGTAGCAGGGAATGCATATTGAAACCTTAACTCCCATATTTCCATCCCATTTCCTTTCGATTCCCGGCCATCTTTTACACTATTTCCCGAGAACTTTTTTGCCTGTCCGCTTTATCGCGACAAGAGTAGCATAACACTTGTTTTTTATTGTCACCTTTGCCCTGCGAAGCATTTTGTTTACCCCTCTCTCCTCCTGCATGATGAGAAAATCGAGCTCCTTCTGATGCTCCCTGATGTATTGCGGAAAACTCTCATCAATCTCACAGCGGACAAACTGCGCATCCCTGCCAAAGATATCCTTTCCGTCCTTGATCTGGTCCGTCACATTCGACAACACATGTTTTGAATTGTATTCCTGGTGTGCTGCCGACACGACTTTTTCCTGCACACGCTTTCGGATATCCCTCTCGCCATGACCGCCCATATAGCCGAAATGCCAGCCGCCATCGTCCACACGGATTCCTATTTCCTTACGCTCCGGAAACCGCAGTTCCCCGAGGAGCAGATTTTGTTCTCTTAAGAGCCTATGGCTCAGCATCTTCGTCCCTATCCACTTTTTGCGTTCCACACCTTCGAACTCACCCGCATAGGACAACAGACTGCCAGAGACTTCCTCCATATTGAGATAGCAGTAAAACAGCCGCTGCGCAAAATGATAAATCTTGTCCTCCTGAAAATTCTGCAGGATTTCACGTATTTTATCTGGATTGGGTATCTCATCCAAGTCGCTGAATATCACGATGTCATCATCCGTGCAGTCTTTCAGCCCCCTCGTAACTGCATTTTTCTGAAATGTATCCCGCTCATGCGTGCCCCAATCAGCCCCCCTGGGCGTGTCATCCACGACAACATGGATGATCTTGTCCTGAAATTCAGCGAACATCTCCTTATTTTCCTCATAGTACAATGGCTTTTTCAACCCCGAAAAGGTCTCTGTCGCCTCACTGATGACAAATCTGTCCACCACAGGATCTAACACATTCAACCTTATTTTCAGAATATCCAATTCATTGAAGAATTGAAAGCAATCATAGACCATTCGTGTCAAGTCTCCTTCCCACTTCTTTTCCTGTAGTCAAGGCATAGTAACTGTTCACGCCACATCTGCTTTTGGCACAATTCTGTTCACTGGCGATGCAAGCAACATTTGTTTATTTTTCTGAGCAGTCTCTTTACACGCCTTTTAAACGGTTCCCTGATAAAATTCGGATACTGCGCATTCGTCCCTTCCCATTTGTGAAACGCAAACGGCGTAATGCCCTGCACTTCTGGTATCATTTTCTCATGACTATAGTATTTTGCCACATCCAACGGAGCGATACGCATCCCCTCCGCCTCCAACAAATGGCGTATCTTGCAGCAGATAAAACCATCCTCATAATACCACATTCTGCCATATGCATACTCGCCTTCCCAGGGAATCCCCGCCTTCCTGGGGAAATCCATCAAACGCTTGCTCCGGATACCGGCGCTGTTTCCCACACGGCAGATATTTCCATCCCTGTCGCGGTATGTGGTCGTGTCTCCCTCCGGTGGCAATGGCCATGGCGCGCCAATATAGTCATAGTCCAGAAACTCGTTCCGCCACATTTCAGGATGGACAACAAATCCATCTGCATGAACAATCAGCGCAAAATCCGTGTGGATATGTTCTCCCAGCTCGTAGACCATCTTATAGTTAAACGCATCAATGTTCGTCAATTTGTCTGTGTGGCTATAGCGGATCCCCTTAGGCAATCCAAGCGGCTTTTTATGTGTAATCAATACCACATCCCCAAAATCAATACCACGCATGCTGTACTGCATTGCCTTGATGGTTGCCCTGACATTGACGCTTGTCATCGCAACTAATGTTACATTGGAAAGCTTCTGTTTTTTTGTGTCTGTCTCTTCCACCTAAATCCTCCATACATAAACTTTTATTTCCGAAACATATTTCGCACCTTTCTCTTTGCAGAATACCAGTAATAACGCATCCGATACTGTCTGTAAAAATGCTGCGCTTTTTGATATGCCTTTTCTTTCTCACCATCTGCCATCGGCTGGTTGCACCTCGCATACACTGGAGAGTTTTGCTTGTACTGCGCAAGCTCCTCCCTGCATTCCTCTGCTGAGTACAGCCTTCCTTGTCTGTCCTGATATAGCCATCCCTCATAAATATTCTGCTCTGAGGCCCAGTATCCATCAGACACATTATGCCTTGCCCAATACTTAGGCGCAATGATCTTCTTGACGGTCGTACTCGTAAAAGCCGGAAAATACGTAAATGAGGAGTTGGCAAGCAACAAATACCTGGCGTTCTTGATGATTGAGTAGTCTTTGGCGAGATCAAAATTGTACGCCTTTACGCCAGGAATTATCTTCTCTGCCTCCTTCACATCATTGGTGATAATCATGAACCGCATTTTAGGATTGATTTTTCTCATGTTCTTCATGCCATGAATCCAGTATTTCTTTTCCAGAAACAATTCTGGAGAATCCATATAATCCGTACAGCGAAGATGGATAATACACAAATCATCCTGACTGTAATCATAGCAGTCAAACTCCGGTTTTACCCTAAGCCACTGTCTGATTTCGTCCTTATAAGGCAGATAATAGTCTTCTGCCTGCATATTTCCGTAGACAAGTACCGTCTCATTCATGTTTAAAAGCTGATCATCCGTTCCTGTAATATATGCACCATGCGCTATATCATGTCTGGAATTTGCCACATACAGCCGGTCTTCTTTTTCGTAATATACCTTTGCAAAATCTTCCTTTTTGGCTGGTACACCCAATTCTAAATCCATAAAATACAATCCGCACTGGCTATGGATATTATTGGCCAGTGTCTCACTGCCCAGGATACTGTAGTCACAACCGTTCCGCATAGCTATGCATCTGGTTGTCACATAGCAGAACAACTGATTTCCCAACCCTTGTCCATTCAATAACTCTGTTGCGATAATCTTTTTTCTTTCCATTTTCTTCCCCTGATCAACGCCTTTAATCCCAATACTATAAAACTGTCTTTGCAGCTGCCAGTTCATAAATCGTTAATGAAAGTCCATGCAGCTTGACTGTATAGTCAATGCATAGTCGCTCCCAAAGCCTTTAAAACGCCATCCCCCGCTACTCTTTTAACCGTTTATACATGAACTCTACAATCTCTGCGTCACATCTCTCATCAAACTTTCTTGCAAACATGCATTTTGATGCTATCAGGTCTTCGAGATCCTCTTTCTGAAAAATATAAGGTGTTCCTCTATCCCAATCAATGTATCGCACACAGGCATCATAATTATTATCAAATCCATCCACATATAGATTATCCCTGTACGGCGAATCCATCACAATCGTCTGCCATATTGCCTCATCACTGATTTGCGAAAAGTAAAAAGCCCTCTCATATTTACGATAATTCTTCACCACATATATTGCAAACTCTCTTGTAATGCTGCACCAATTAGAGCCTCCAAAAAATGAAAATTTAAGTTTCCTTGTCCTGTCGACATGCAGCCTGCGCTGTATTGCAAGTGAGTATGTCTCGACATCCACCCAGAACCTTTTATCTCTTTTCCTGCCAAGCTGTCTGGTAAAAAAATGATAGACATTATACCTCTGCTGGATATCCTGCTGATATTCCCTTGTGCCAAAATGAATGAACTCCCTGCCACAGTTCTCCTCAAAAAATTTTTGAATCTGATCTCCCCTTTTTACAGGCAGATCAGCCCCTGACAGAAAATGATAATAATCGTACTTTTTAATGAGCGATTTGGTCAATAACAGTTTTTGTGCTTTTATGATACTGTTTGTCCCCCAAAATACTTTGTACTTACAAAACACAAATAGTTCCGATCGCTTCACCATCTGCCGCAAGCCTTCTATTTTTTTCTTTTCAACATCTGAGGTTTTTTTGTCAATATGGATATAGATTCCATTACTTTCATTGTCCAAAAGCTGCACCAGGCGTTCCAAAACCAGCGTATATTCATGAACCAAAATCAAATATGCATGTTTTAACATCATTGCATTCTCCCTTGATAGCGCCTTACAGCGTTGTCCTTGTTATCTTCCCCTCATCCACCTTATAAATTATATCACACTTTTCAATCGTATTTAACCGATGCGCAATAATGATCATTGTCTTCCTGCCGTGAAAACTGTTGATTGCCTCCATGACTGCTGTCTCCGTCTCATTATCCAGCGCCGAGGTCGCCTCATCAAACACAAGAATTTCCGGATTGTAATACAGCGCCCTTGCAATGCCCAGCCGCTGCCGTTGTCCGCCAGAGAGCCTCACACCCCTATCACCGATTGTCGTGTCAAGCCCTTCGGGAAGCCCCTTAATAAAGTCCGCAAGCTGTGCCTCCTCAAGCGCATCCCAAATACGCGCATCATCGATCTCGTCGTCTGCAATGCCAAATGCAATATTATTTCTGACTGGTTCATCTACCAGATATATAGACTGCGGAATATAGCCAATCTGGGCAAGCCATGCAGGATAATTATCAAAAATATCAACACCATCGCACAGTATACTCCCCTCCTGAATCTTCAAGAGTCCCAGCAAAATATCAACAATCGTTGACTTTCCTGCTCCGGATGGTCCCATGATGCCGACCGACTTGCCGTAAGGCACCATCATGTTTGCCCTGTCAAAGATCAATTTGTCCGTATTCGGATAGGCATACACAATATTCTTCAGCTCAATCTTATCGCGAAGCTGCATCGTTTTTGACGCATCAACAGGTTTCAATGTCTGGTTGTTTCTACGGCTGATCTCGTTAATATTCATATTTTCATACACATAATCAAGGCATGGTCTAAAGTAGGAGATATCTGCCATATATGTGTTAATACGGTTAACACTCGGCATCATGCGGATTGCTGCCACTCCAAATGCTGTGAGCATCGGAACAAGTGCTGATGCATCCTTTCCTATCGAAATATATATAATAATATATATGAGAATGCTCGCCATAAAAACTGTTTCGATCAGAAGACGCGGCACATTATTCAGCACTGCATGCCTTTTGGCGTAACCTGCACCTACTTTTCCACTGCTTTCATAATTATCAGCGAAAAAGGATTCCCTATGCAGCACTTTGACATCCTTGATACCGTAAATTGCCTGAATCCTCCACTTTGCAATCCGCGATTGTATTGCCAGATTTTTCGCTCCCAGCCTTGAAAGACGTGGCTTTAATACTTTCAGTATCAATATCGAAAGAATGCCAAATACCACGATCAGAAACAGTAAGAGTTTCCAGTCGGCCGCAATCATTACAATGCAGAGCAGTACAAACACGATCAACTCGGATACAAGTGAAATCATTGCCATAAGAATGTTAAACACATTGGGTATATCACTGTCCGTCAGACGAAATACTGTCGGAATATCTGCGTCGAGATAAAACTCATATGGTCTGTTCAAAAATTCTCGAAGCACCTGGCTGATCAGCTTATTTCTGTTGAATGCAATAAACTTATTCTGCACATTTGCCAGGAAAAGCAAGAATATATTCTTGAGTACATATAAGACAATCAACGTGCTCAGCAACGGAATGATAAATCTCTCGATACTGTCAATATCCAAACTATCCATGGCAAGCCGAATATATTTATTCTCCTGTGCCTTTACCGGGTCTATGATCACCCACACAACCGGAAGCACACCGGACACACTCACGGTCTCCAGAAATCCACCAATAAAAATCAGTATACCCAGAAAGCAGATCTGCATTTTCTGCCTCCTGTCCAGAATGTATCGCATTTTCTTAATCATATCCATCACTAACCATGCCTTTCAAACGTATTAACGATGTAAATTGTGCATCACAATCCAATCGTTACAAAGTTTCTAAATATACTGCAAATGTACAAAAACAGCGGCAATGCACCAATCACATATTGAATACCAAATCGCAAATACAATACTCTTCTACTGTTAAACTCATCATCTTTATAGATTACCCCGCTCTTTGGTTTTAACAGGACAAGCAGAAAAGCAAGACATAATATGAACAAACCATAAAACAGGAATTCATAATCATCTATATACAAATCACCCATAATATCCATCACCATAAATGGATTATCGATTTTCTCAAATCGATATATCAAATCAAGGAGTAAATTCTTTGTATTGTCAATCTCAAATACCCAATAAAAATGTGAAAATTGCGCAAGTAAAATACTAACCGTCATTCCTGTTTCAAGCCAGAAAAACTTTTCTGTCATATCGCTTCTCATATAATATAACAGAGGTATCCACGGTGCAAGATACAATATCCAGTATGGGAAAAAGGGAAATGACATAAACAATAAACCCAATGATAAAAAAGGAACCCATATTGCATAATATTTCCTTTCATTCTCTTCAATTTCCTTCAAATAACACCATATACACACCGCCCCGACAAACAAGAATGATAATGGTATTTCCGTCTCAAAAATTGATATTCGATTTCTAAATATCCGATCCAACATGTCGGCATTGATTGCATTTTTTTCTATAATTGCGATTCCATCATCCATGAACGGAATTCTGAATAACAAAACGGATATCACAGGACCGATCAGATATAATATTATTTTTTTGACATTCTTTTCCTTCAACAATAATAATGGTATAAAGATAAAGAGCGGAAAAAATTTGTACTGAACTGCTACAATAAATAACACTCCAAATTTCTTCATATCCTCTTTTAAATAATAATATACACCCGCTAAGGAAAAGAAAATACCAATAATATCATACTGTCCTGCGATACAAGTATATGCATAAATAAAGCCCGACGTCAAAAACATATACTTTGCCCATTTCGCATTCTTTTGTGATATTCCCAGCTCAATCGCAATCTTTTGTATCATTTCAGAGCAGGCAAACACAAAAACAAGCAACAAAGTTTTCGAATATATCATTACAATCGTATTGTGTTTGAATGAAACATGCATTAGTGTTTCTATAACCGCAATCGGAAATTCCCATATTCCTATAGTAAAATAAAAAACAATGTCATATGTCGGTTCATGCCCCATTAAACCTGCAAGCTGAGATTCTTTTGCAAAAGCGTAAAAATCATCAAAACGTCCGGCAAAAATCGAACGAAACACATCAATCCCACATCTAGTAATAGACTCTGTATCCATATAATTAAAAGAAAAGAGTGGTATTATTATACACAGTATAACAATAGTCCAATCCCAATTTTTAACCTGTCTGTCTGTCTGTCTGTCTGTCTGTCTGTCTGTATTTCTGTCTGTCTGTCTGT
>CAMWXE010000068.1 GCA_947178145.1 uncultured Lachnospiraceae bacterium
GCTTTGGTAGCGTAGATTCATTGTGCAATTTTTTAAATTTGCTCATTTATAGTTTTTAATAGAAATGGAAAGGAAAGAATCGAATGAAGCTTAACTTATCAGGAACCTGGCAGTTTGCACTGGACGGGGAAAAAGCAGGTCTCAAACAGGAATTTTACAAAAAGACGTCGTTTGACGACACGATTGACCTGCCGACAACGACCGCAGAGGCGAAAAAAGGGCAGAAGGGGACGGAACGGTTCACGGGATATCTGACGGAAACCTATCATTTTGAGGGATATGCGTGGTATTTAAAGGAGATTGAGATTCCGGCGGAGGAACGGGGAAAGCGCTTCTTTTTCGCGATGGAGCGCACAAGGAAATCGACGGTGTGGGTGGACGGTGAGCAGGCTGGCAGCTTTGACAGCTTTTATGTGGAGCATCGGTATGAGCTGTCAAAGTGGCTTACGCCCGGAAAACACACGCTGGTTGTAATGACAGACAATACAGATTACGTCTCAGATGGCGGTCATATGACCTCGCCGGACACGCAGACGAACTGGAACGGCATTCTGGGGGAGATCGCGCTGGAGTCTTTTGCGGACATTGTTATCGACAAAATGTGGATATATCCGTCCAGAAAAGAGAAGAATGTGGATATCCGCCTGCAGGTTTCTCATGACAATATACTTTCGGATGTTGAAGTCCGCGTAAGCTGCCGACTCACAAGGCTCAAGATGAAAGAGGGCAGGGACTTTGAACACTTTGAGCCGCTGTACACACAGACAGCTCAGACACGGCGGGAGTGGACGGCACAGAACAAAGGACACGATTTGCCGTATGTGATTGAAATATTAGAGACCCTGCCCGGGAAAACCTATAAAGTGTCATTGACGAAATCCTCGCAATCAGAGATTGTACAATCAGAGCCTTTACAATCAAAGCCTATACAATCAAAAACTGTGCAGACAGAGACTTTGGGAACGCCTGATGGAGAAGCGAAAACAATCTGTTATCCGCTTGGGGAAAATGCCAGGGAGTGGGACGAGTATAATCCCTATGTGTACGAACTGACAGTCGGAATTCTGCGCGGGGGACAGGTGATTTGCGGGCGGACAGGCCATTTCGGGCTGCGCGATTTCACGCATCATGAACTGACACTGTACTGCAACGACAAAGAAATTTTCCTGAGAGGCACACATGACGCAATGATTTTCCCGCTGACAGGCTATGCGCCGATGGACCTGGACTCGTGGCTTCACGTCTATGGGACAGGAAGGGAATACGGGCTGAACCATTACCGATATCACACCTGCTGTCCGCCGAAGGCGGCGTTTCTGGCGGCGGCTTATATGGGAATCTATGTGCAGGCGGAGCTTGCATTATGGGGTTCCATCTACGATGCGGGGGACGAAAATTATCATAGGGAGCAGCAGGAGTTTCTGCTGCAGGAAGGGATTCGCGCGTTAGATGCGTTTGGCGATCTGCCGTCCTATTTTGGCATGAGCATGGGAAATGAGCTGTGGGGCAGCAAGGAGGAAATCAACCGGATGATGGGTGTGCTCAAAGCGCACGACAACCGCCATCTGTACACGCAGGGAAGCAACAACCACCAGTTTGTGCCTTCTGTGCTTCCAAATGACGACTTTTTCATCGGTGTGCGTTTCTCAAAATACCGGCTGTTCCGGGGATCCTACGCGATGTGCGACGCACCGCTTGGATTTGTGCAGACCGAGCGGCCGGGCGCATACTGGAATTATGATGAGATGATACTACCCGGGGAGATCAGGAAAGGGGAGGCTTCTAAGGGCGGGACGATACAGATTCAGTACGGAACAGGCATCAAGGAGGTGGAAGTCGGCGAGGGCGAGGAGGAAGTGATTCCCCATGTCCCGGTTGTCTCGCACGAGATCGGGCAGTACGAGCTCACGCCGGATTTTCAGGAGATCGGACTTTATACAGGTGTACTGCAGCCTGAAAATATGAAGATTTTTCGGGAGCGCATGGAGGAAAAGGGACTGCTTGGCTATGCCGATGATTATTTCCGCGCATCGGGGAAGCACGCGGCGGCGTGCTACAAGCTGGAGCTCGAGGCGGCATTCCGCAGTGCGAATCTGAGCGGGTTCCAGCTTCTTGACATCAAGGATTACTCCGGCCAGGGGACGGCGCTTGTGGGCATTTTGAACGCATTTAACATCAATAAGGGCGCCATCACAAGGACAGACTGGCGCATGTTCTGTTCGGACGCGGTGCTTCTGCCGACGCTTGACAGTTTCGTGATGAAAGGCGGAGACTGCATCAGCAGTGAGGTGAAGCTGCGGTATTATCGCCCGGAAAAGCTCACGAATGTAAAACTGAAAGCGGTATGGTATCTGAAAAAGCAGGCAGGGGCAAAGGGGTGTCTGAAAAAGCAGGGGGAACATGAACAGGTCGAAAAAGGGCAGACGATAGAGGCAAACATACATTCTGATAACCGAATAACAGAGAATTGCACAACGCCTCAGGAGATAGCGGTTCAGATGTCAGACTGTGCAGACATAGCGGGAAGGGGACTTTTTACGCTGGGAACAATCAGGCTGAAAGTGCCAGAATGTAAAAATAATGCAGCGTATGTGCTGCGCTTTTTGCTGACGAGCGACAATGCAGAGGTCATTGTAAATGCGTATGATGTGTTTGTATATGAAGACGATACAGATACAGTCAGCACAGACATCACATATGAAGCAGCAACAGTGAAGGAAACACCGCAAACTTTGGATTACGACCGATTCTATGTGGTCACTGGCAGCGATTCATTGAAAAGGAATGATACGCGTCATTGCTACAAGCCTGAAATGGTGTGTATTACCAATGATAATAAGGCCGCTATGGAAGAATGGAACAAGGGGGAGTCTGTGCTGTTGTTTGTGAAGCCGGACAGTACGCTTCCTGACAGTAGACTAAAGGGTGAGTACTGCACTGATTTCTGGTGTTATCCGATGTTCCGCTCTATTTCGGAGGGGGCGGGCAAGCCTGTTCCGGCAGGGACAATGGGACTTTTGATTGATACGGCGCACCCGGCGCTTGCAGGCTTTGCGTGCGAGGAGTACACGACAGCGCAGTGGTATCAGATTGTCATGCACTCAGCGCCGAGGATTTTAGACCATGTTAAAGAGACAAGGAATATCAAGCCAATTGTGCGCATGATGGACAACTTTGAGCGCAACCACAACTTAGGGCTCATCTATGAAGTGAAGCGAAAAAATGCGAAAATGCTTGTCTGCGAGGCGGATTTGCTGACGTTGAGAAAGGAGTATCCGGAGGCGGTGTGCCTGTATCGAAGTCTTGTGAACTATGTTCAGTCCGATGCGTTTTTGCGGGGTTAGGGTTACTGTTCACTCCGTTCCAGTAACGGGTTAGGAGCTGCCTTGAAATAAAAGGTCAGGATATGTTGATTTTATCAGCCTGTCCACATATAATAGGAAGAAAAGGGATTTTAACAAGGGTAGCAGCTCTGATTACAGAGGGAGAACGATGCGGAATGGAAAAGGGGAGAACGAACATATGGCACAGATACAATTACCGGATAAAGTGAAATACATCATATCGCAGTTGGAAGCAGCTGGCTATGAGGCCTATGCGGTTGGCGGATGCGTCCGGGATTCCCTGCTTGGGAGGGAGCCCAGCGACTGGGATGTGACCACCTCAGCGAAGCCGCAGCAGGTCAAAGCGGTCTTCCGGCACACGATTGATACCGGAATTGAGCATGGCACGGTGACTGTCATGCTCAACCGTGAGGGTTTCGAGGTGACGACCTATCGAGTCGACGGTGAATACGAGGACAGCCGTCACCCGAAAGAAGTCGTCTATACGGCAAATTTAATAGAAGATTTAAGGCGCAGGGATTTTACAATCAATGCTTTTGCATACAATGAACATAGCGGTGTTGTCGATGCATTTGACGGAATGGAAGACTTGAGCAAAGGCATCATCCGATGTGTGGGAGAAGCCGCAGAGCGGTTTGGCGAGGACGCGCTTAGGATGCTGCGCGCAGTGCGCTTTTCTGCACAGCTTGGATTTACTATCGCGCAGGAGACGAGGGCTGCAATCACAAAACTTGCCCCCAATTTGCAATTGATCAGTGCAGAGCGCATACAGGCGGAGCTGGTGAAACTGCTGCTGTCAGACCATCCTGATTATATGCGGGATGCATATGAGTTGGGCATTACAAGCGTGGTGCTCCCTGAACTGGATGCGGCATTTGCGACTGCCCAACATAATCCACACCATCGATATACGGTGGGGGAACATCTCATGCAGAGCCTTCTGCACATCAGGGCGGACAAGAGCCTGCGGCTTGCTGCGCTTTTGCACGATATTGGAAAACCTTCGGTCAGGACGACGGATGAAGACGGTATTGACCATTTTCACGGACATGTACAAGTGAGTGAGCGGATGGCAGTCGATATTCTAAAGCGATTGAAATTTGACAACGACACGATCGATAAAGTGCAAAAATATGTCAGATATCATGACGATAAGCCGGAGCGGAACGCGAGGGCTGTGCGGCGTGCAATCAACAGAATCGGTGCGGCGTATTTTCCACAAGTAATGGAAATCAGGCGCGCGGACACATTGGCACAGAGCAGCTATCAGCAGGAGGAAAAACTGGCGCAGATTGATGAAGTTGAGCGTATCTACGCAGAAATTATGGAGAAGAACGAGTGTATCTCATTAAAGACACTGGAAATAACAGGAAATGACCTGCTTATGCTTGGAGTGCCAAAAGGAAAGCAGATTGGCGCAATCCTGAATCAGCTTCTCGATGAAGTTCTGCAAAATCCCGAAAATAATACACGGGAGTATTTGATAGAAAAAGCGAAAGAAATGTTGTAGAAATAAGAGGAATAAACAATCCCCCTCTTACATAGGATAGAATAAATTACTATTCTTGTGGAGGGGGGATTGCCCCTCTTACAATTAGGATAGAATAAATTACTATCTGTGTGGAGGGGGATTTATTGTGAATGACAAGGCAGTGAATGTGCTGGAACAGTATGATGTGACAATCAACCGCACCTTCAAGGGGCGTGGAACCATAATCTGTGATACGCAGCAGGGCATGCGTGTGCTCAAAGAATATCGGGGAAGGACGGAGAAGCTCGAGCTTTTGTATCAGCTGCAGTGCAGGCTGAATGACAATCTCAGGACGGATACTCTGATTCGAAACAAAGAGGGCGCGCTGTTTGTGAAGGATATCGACAACAGCATCTACATATTGGAGGAGCAGGTCGAGGGAAAGGAGTGCAGCTATAAGAATGAGGAAGACATTGTCAAGGCGTTTGGTGCCATGGCAAAACTCCATCTGAAATTTATGCTGCCGGCATCGGAAAATTCTTATACAATGCCCATCTTTTTCTATGCTGATGAGATGGAAAAGCATACAATGGAGTGCAAGCGCGTGAAGAATTATCTGAGAAAGCTTCACAACAAGACAGACTTTGAGCGGGCACTGTTGCAGGAATATGACTATTTTCTCGACAGGGCGCTGGACGTGACAAAGCGCGCAAAGGAGGAGTCGCGGGCAGAGTACGAGGCGTATGTAAACAGCAATGGACTTTACTGCCACGGTGATTATCAGTATCACAATGTCGTGTTTGGAAAGGGCAGCAGTGGAGGATATACTGGAATTATCAACCTCGAGCATTTTGCACATGACTCTGGGGCGCGTGATTTTTATCTGCTTTTTCGTAAAATTTCGGAAAAGTGTGACTGGTCGTTCGACATCGCGCAGAGTATGTTGGACGCTTACCAGAACCGCAGGGTATTTCCGCCGATTGAGTGGAGAAGCCTGTGTCTGCGGCTTGCATATCCTGAAAAATTTTGGAAAATCATTAATTTTTATTATAATTCCAGAAAGTCGTGGATGCCCAACCGCAACTTTGATAAGCTCGAGAGCCTGATTCGGCAGGAGAAAAACAGGGAAAAGCTGTTAAACAAGTTCTTTGCGTGAAGGGGTTGTATCAAAGCGCAAAAAAATATATAATAGGTTTACGTAAAGAGGAGAATATCATGAATCATAGAAACAAGATAAAGATTGCCCTGGCACAGACTTGTATTGCCTGGGAAGATAAAGAGTACAATTATAAAATTGCCGGGGAGCAAATCCGGGAGGCCGTAAAACAGGAGGCGGAGGCGGTATTTTTCCCGGAAATGAGTTTTACGGGCTTTTCAATGAATACAGAGGCCACGAAGGAGAAGGATGAGAGGACGATACAGTGCATGAGCGCTCTGGCACAGCAGTATCATGTCAGTATCGGCTTTGGATGGGTGAAGGACTGTATTGAAACATGTGGAAAGTGTGAGAATCATTATACGGTTGTGGACAGCACAGGAAGTGTGCTGTCTGACTATGCGAAACTTCATCCATTTTCGTATTCGGGGGAGAATTTCAAATTCCAGGGAGGCAGTGCGATGGCTGACTTTGTGCTGAACGGCATTCCGTGCAGCACTTTTATCTGTTATGATCTGCGGTTCCCTGAGATTTTTCAGGCTGCCTCTAAGAAAGCACATATGATAATTGTGCCGGCAAACTGGCCGGCAAAACGCAGTGCGCACTGGAAGGCACTGTTGCAGGCGCGCGCTATTGAAAATCAGGTCTACGTCCTGGCAGTTAACTGTGTCGGAGAGATTGGCGGTGTTGAGTATGCGGGAGATAGCTGCGTCATCGGTCCCGACGGAGATGTGAGGACAATGCGCTCGGATGTCGAAGGGGTGATTCCTTTTCAACTGGTAGATGATGTGGAATGCTTTCGCGCGGCATTTCCGGTGAAGCAGGACAGACGAGAGACATTTTATGCCGAATTGCTTCAAAGGAGCGGGCGAGAGTGAGGAAAAGGGGAATACAGGATGATAAGAGGAAAAGTAAAATATCTAACAGCAGTACTTGTGGCAGCAGCCTGTACACTTATGGGCTGTGCGGAGAATGTCAGTTCGATACACCTGACCAACACGAGTCAGTCGGGGGATGAATCAGCGGTGGGTACAGAGATGGAA
Organism: uncultured Lachnospiraceae bacterium; assembly: GCA_947178145.1. GTDB lineage: Bacteria > Bacillota > Clostridia > Lachnospirales > Lachnospiraceae > COE1. The sequence continues at coordinate 7,015 of CAMWXE010000068.1, forward strand.
ACGGCTGTGAATGAGCTGAACCGGAGCGGAATATATGACTCTGAGGATGCTGCGATTGTGGTCAAGAAGGATTTGGAGGCAAAGACGGTGCAGTTTCAGAATATATCGTCCTCGCGCCGTTACACGTTGAATTACGATGGTACGACGACGATATATGACAAAAATGACCAGGCGCTTTCCATGGAGCAGCTAAAGGAGGGCAGCGTTGTCACAGTGCGTTTCTACAAACCGAGAAAGGCCCTTGCCTATGTGAAGGAAAATCCGAATTGCGTCAGTTACAGTAATGTGCGCAACTACAGTATGGACCTGCGAAAAGGGACACTTATGATCGGCAGTGAGCTCTACAATATTAGTGGACATGTTGTTGTCGTCTCCGATGGCAGAGAGACGGACATGATGGAAGTGAACCAGATGGACGTGCTCAGCGTGTGGGGTTACAAAAACATGATTTACGGTATCAATGTGGAGAAAGGGCATGGATATCTGCGCCTCCAGAACGAGGATTATTTTGTGGATGGATGGATTGATGTCGGGGACAGTGTGATCCGGAAAGTGGAGCAGGAGATGATGCTGGTAGTGCCAGAAGGGACGCATACGGTCACTGTGAGTCACAAGGGAAGCAGCGCTACACAGGAGATCACTTTCGCCAGAAATGAAGAGATGGCGTGGGATTTGGGCGATGTCGAGATTACAGTTGTCCAGAAGGGAACCGTGCTTTTTACGTTGACTCCGGTTACAGCGAAGGTGTATATCGATGGCCGGGAGGTCGATGTATCAAAACCTGTCACAATTGAGTATGGAATTCATCAGATGCGGATCATGGCGGACGGATATGATACGGTAGCACAGTATATCAAGGTCGCAGAGCCGTCTGCAAACATTGCTGTGGAGCTTGAGAAGAGTGAGGAGGAGGTTGCGGAAGAAAAGAGTACGGCTTCGTCGGAGACAACATCGAATCAGACACTCACTCGAGCGGACGACGATGACGAAGAGGAGGAGGCGCCTGGCAAGAAGTACCAGACAAATGTGTCAGATGACGATGCGGACGAAGAGGACGAATCAGATCAAAAGAGTGAAGTAGTGTCCTCTGCCAGCAACTATAAAGTGTATATTGATGCGCCAGATGGTGTTGAGGCATATCTGGATGGCAATTATATAGGAATAACACCTGTTAGCTTTAAGAAAACACCTGGCAGCTATGTGGTGACACTCAGAAAGAACGGATATCAGCCAAGAAGCTACACATTGCAGATTGATGAGGAGGAAAAAGATGTGAATTACTCGTTTACAGACCTTCTGAAACTGGAGGATTCGTAAAATATATGGAAAATTTACCAAAACCTTTAAAAATAAGCAAATTTTAGGCATTTTTCCTTGACAAACCAAAGCTTTTCGCCTATAAATAGATATAGGCGTCAAGACGGCGCAGAGCAAAGGCAATATGATGCTATTGTGTTATATTATTTACAGAAATTTATAGGAGGAGTTCACAATGAACAAAACAGAATTAGTTGCCGCTATGGCTGAACAGGCAGACATGACCAAGAAGGATGCAGAGAAGGCGCTTACAGCTTTCACAGAAGTTGTTGCTAAGGAATTAAAGAAGGGTGAGAAGATTCAGTTAGTAGGCTTTGGTACATTCGAGGTAGCTGAGAGAGCAGCAAGAGAAGGCAGAAATCCTCAGACAGGCGAGACAATGAAGATTGAAGCTTCCAAGGCACCAAAGTTTAAGCCGGGAAAGGCATTAAAGGACGAGGTAAACAGATAATTGTTTTTAAAACAAATTCTTTCAGACAACCGATGAGGCTTACTTCATCGGTTGTTATCATTTTGGAGGGGTAATTCATGAGACTGGACAAATTTTTAAAAGTGTCGCGCATTATTAAGCGGCGCACTGTGGCAAATGAAGCCTGTGATGCGGGGCGTGTGATGATCAATGACAAGCCGGCCAAGGCATCTGCGAATGTCAAGGCAGGAGACATCCTGACCATTCAGTTTGGAAATAAGGAGACGCGGGTGGAAATCCTCGATGTGCAGGAGACGGTCAAAAAGGATGAGGCAAAAGAGCTTTTTCGATACATATAGCAGCAGGATTCCCCATATAATATAAGGAGCACTGTATGAGGAGAAAAGCGTATTGTCTATGGAAAGCAGGAACGGAGGCATTGGAAATAATGGGAACGTTGCGGGGATCGGAAAGCACAGATTCAGCATGGAACAGCGCCGGGAGTGCAAGATTACTGGTGTAGTCGAAGTTCAATCCTTTGATGAGAACAATATCCTGATGGAGACGGTGGACGGGATGCTTGCCATCAAGGGGACAAATCTCCATGTGGGGCGGCTCAATCTGGAAAAGGGCGAGGCGGACGTGGACGGCAAGGTAGATTCCCTGGCCTACTTTGACAAGAACACATTGGCGAAAAAAGGAGAAGGGCTGCTTACACGCCTGTTTGGTTGATGAGTGGAGAGATTGTTAGGGAGTGGCACTTTTGGTTAATATCGATTGCCACCGGCGTATGCATGGCATTTGCGTATGATGTGCTCCGACTGTTTCGAAGGCTGGTCAGGCATGGGAGATTTGCGGTTGACCTTGAAGATATTCTGTACTGGACAGCCTGCTTTGGACTTAGTTTTACACTGCTATACTATGGAAATAATGGTGTGATTCGTTTTGCGGCGGTGCTCGGAGCGGCAGTTGGAATGCTCATTTATGCAGCGACAGTGGGGCGCTTTTTTGTGAAAATAAGTTTTTGGATCATCGATAAGACCGTTGGGAGCCTGTTTCGTATAATTGGGAAAGGCATCAAAGGGGTACGCAAATTACTGCGGCCCGTGAAGTGCTTTGCAACAGTAAAATATGACAGATTAAGGCGCCGATTGATCAGGATATTTCAAAGAATCCAGTTGACGCGCACAACAAATCGTCATAAAATGAAAGAGTATCGTCGGAAAGATGCAAAGGACGGGAAGGAGGCGGCGGATGGCAGGAAAATCAACAAGAGGAAAAAGAAATGCAAAAAGACCAAAAAGAAAGACGCCGGAGTTTCTCCGGGCGAAAAATGAGAATCGTCTGGGAATGATGATCGCCTTTCTTGCTATTTCTATTATGACTGGCGTCGTCGGGGTAAACTCCATCTCACTGAAGCAGAAAGAAAGGGCATATGCAGCCAGGGAACAGGAGCTTTTGCAGCTGATTTCCGTGGAGGAGGCGCGTGCAAAGGAGCTTGAGGAGTTCGCTACATATACCAAGACGAAGAAGTATGCAGAGGAAGTGGCAAAGGATAAGCTGGGGCTTGTGTACGAGAACGAAATTATATTTCAGGAGACAGACTGAGAAAATCGATGCACCGTTATTGGGCAGAGCCTTATAGCGGTGCATTGCGATTATTGTCAATAAAAAAATGCGAAACGGTGCATAGGTTTGACAAAAAATGAGACACCCTCATTCTATAATGGGTAATGAATTTGAAAGATAGAGGGGGACATGTATTATGCTGAAGCTCAGAATGTCGAAGGCTTCCAGAGAAGCAGGGAATCAATCAGGTGTCATAGAGGGAAATTTGTTTAGTGGCTATAGCAAAAGGAAGTTATACTGTCTGTCAGAGACTTATGGGGAGCTTGCAAGGCTTTACCGCGGGATACCGCAGGCGGACAGGTCCTGCGGTGACAGGAAGGATATGCTTTACAGAAAACAGCTTCAGGAGGCAAAGAAGGTTTTTGCAAATCATCTCGACGAGATATCAGATGCTTTTGCAGATGTGGCAGATACGGTTGTCCACGTAAGCATACCGGTGGAGCACAAGAGAAAGGCGCTGATACAGCTTCTGAAAAGACAGGGGATTATCGTTCGCGAGCTGGTATTTATTGAGGGCGGTGCGGCGGGAGGCTGTGAGTACGGGCAAGGTGGTTACCGGGGAAACAGAATCAGCATCGAAGCCCGCATTGCCGGCAAACACACTGTGTCAGCAAGTGTGCTGGGAGAGTTTTTGTCTGCTTTTTTTGGCAGGAAGCTGGCACCATCTGGCGAGAGTGCGCTTGTAATCGATAGAGGATATAAAATTTTTATCTATGAAGATGAACCCAGATATACTGTCTTGAGCGCCATATCAAGAGCAGTCAGGGAGGATGAGAAAATTTCAGGTGACAATTTTTCAATGGAGGAATATAATCAAAGTCAGATGGTTGTGATGCTCGCAGACGGTATGGGAAGCGGAGAGCAGGCATGTAAGGACAGTCAGGCGGTCATCGAATTTATGGAGCGGTTTCTCGAGGCGGGATTTCAGAAGGAGAGAGCTTTTTCCATGGTCAATGGGGCAATTGCTGCACAGAATGGATGCTGCAATCTCACGACACTGGATATCTGCGCAATTGATCTGCTGACAGGAGAGGCCGAGTTTGTCAAGGCAGGAGCCGCGGCAAGCTATATCAAGCACGGCAACTGGGTGGACGAGGTTGCAGCAGACACATTGCCGCTTGGAAGTCTGGATGAGCTGTGTCCGATAATACAAAATGTGAAGCTGGAAGACACCGATATGCTGATTATGCTTTCCGACGGGATTTCCGATGCGATTGAGAATGAGGCTGCGGGCAGACTGCGGGAAATTATTTCGAGGAGTCGTATCGAGAATCCTAAGGAGATGGCAGACTATCTGCTGCGCTATGCAATCAGCAGTCAGGGCGGGCACATCCGGGATGATATGACGGTTCTCACTTGTTGTATCAAGAGGCGCATAGGAGTATGAAGGAGATATCGTACAAATGGTTAGCAAAGTTGCACAGTATATCAGAGAGCATCATATGATCGAGGAAGGGGACTGCATCGTGGCGGGTGTGTCCGGGGGGGCGGATTCTGTCTGCTTACTGCTGATGCTTCTCGAGATTAGCAGGGTGCTTCCGCTCGAGATCCGTGTGGTTCATGTCAACCATATGATTCGCGCAGACGCAGCAGCGGATGCAGACTATGTCCGCCGGCTGTGCCAGGAATATAAGCTTCCGTTCACACTTGTGGAGGAGGACGTGGAGGCAATGGCGCACAGGCTTCATCTTTCAACAGAGGAGGCCGGCCGCGCCGTGCGCTATGATGCATTTGAAAGAGAATTGGGTACCCGTAAGGGCAAGATTGCTGTTGCTCACAACAAAAATGACAGTTGTGAGACCTTTTTGTTTCACCTGTTCCGGGGAACTTCGCTGAAAGGATTGTCGGGAATTCAGCCGGTGCGAGACAAGATTATCCGGCCGCTTTTGTGTCTTACAAGAAGTGAGATTGAGGCTTTTTTGCAGGAAAGAAAGCAGACATATTGCATAGACAGCACAAATTTGGAGGATAATTATTCAAGGAACGTGATACGCCATCATATATTAGACACAGCTGTGCGCGAGATCAGTCCGGCTGCGGTGTGTCATATCAGTGACGCCTGCGACCGGGTGAACGAGGCATATACACTCGTCGCAGATATCACAAAACAGGGCTTTGAAGCCTGCGTAAAGGTGACACCACATTTGATTCATATTGATCGGGAAAAGTTTCTGAAGCTGCACAGGACGATACAGAGCTATGTGGTGATGGAGGTGCTTGCGCAGGCTGCGGGGAGCAGAAAGGACTTGGAGACGGTTCATATCAGACAGGTTCAGGGGCTTATGGACAGCCAGTGTGGGAAAGTGATCCAGCTTCCGTATCAGCTGCGGGCAAGACGCGATTACACGGGGCTCAGTATTTACATGGAGACGGAAAGGATGACACAGGAGATTGTCTTGTCGGAAATTGTTCTGTCGGAGGAGGAAAAAGAGGTACTGGCGACAGGAAGAGAGCTTGTGATTCTGGTGGGAGAGACACAGAAAATGAAGGCGAAACTATACTTTGGGGGAGAGAATGACATTGATTTCGAAAATATTCCTCAAAAAAAGTATACGAAATGGTTTGATTATGATAAAATAAGTGGGAATATTGTCATAAGAACCCGAAGGCCGGGAGACTATCTGACAGTGAATGCCATGAATCAGCGCAAAACTTTGAAAGCGTATTTTATTGACCACAAGATACCGCAGGAGGAACGGGATCAGATTTGCCTTGTTGCAGATGGAAGCCATGTGATCTGGATTGTGGGTGAGCGCATTAGCAATTACTACAAGGTCAGTGAGCGCACGAGGACAGTTTTATCGCTTACCTTCGAGGAGGATGTACAGGAATGATAACTGAAAAACGTTAATGCGGGCGTCAAAACTTTTGAATCGATTGTGGGAAGGAGTTTGGGAGCGCAGTGCAAAAAACAAAGGAGGACTCAAATATGGCTGAGAGAATCAGAGTCATGTTGACAGAGGAAGAAGTGGACACAAGGATAAAGGAGATCGGTGAGCAGATCAGCCGCGATTATGCAGGCAGACAGGTTCACTTGGTATGTGTGCTCAAGGGCGGCAGTTTTTTTATGTGCGAGCTTGCAAAACGGATCACAGTGCCAGTGTCGCTTGATTTTATGTCTGTGTCAAGTTATGGCAGCAACACAAAGTCAAGTGGGGTTGTCAAGATTGTGAAGGATCTTGACGAGCCGCTGAAGGATAAGGATGTCATCGTGGTGGAGGACATTGTGGATTCTGGAAGGACATTGAGCTATCTGCTGGAGCTGCTAGGACAGCGCGGACCGGGCAGCATGAAGCTTTGCACATTGCTTGATAAGCCGGAACGGCGTGTCGTTGACGTGAAAGTGGATTACACAGGCTTTGAGATACCGGATGAGTTCGTAGTGGGGTACGGTCTTGACTATGACCAGCGCTACAGAAATCTTCCGTATATCGGAGTGGTTGAGCTTGACTGATTCTTAATTGTGATAGGACTAGAAGGAGACTGAAATTGGGAAAAGGTGCAAAAGGAATTAATTTAACATTTATTTTCATATTGATACTGGTATTGGTGCTGATATGGGCAAGTACGAACAGCGGCAGCGGCGGCTCTTATACAATGGCGCAGTTTGTGGCTGAGATGGAGGAAGGGCTTGTCGTGGATGTGGAGATTCATCCCAACGCACAGGTGCCGACGGGAATGCTGCGTATTACATTGAAGGATAATCAGCAGAGGACGCTCTATGTGTCTGATGTCGTTGATGCGCAGGAGATTGTAAAGAGCTATAACATAGAACCGATTGTGAGGGATGTGCCGCAGGAGAACTGGTTTATCACAGAATTGCTCCCACTGCTGATGCTGTTGGTGGTTGTGGTTTTTATGTTCAGCATGATGAATGCCCAGAATTCCGGGAACAGCGGCGGCAAAATGATGAATTTTGGAAAGAGCAGGGCGCGCCTCATGACAGGCGGAGATGTCACGCTGAAGGACGTGGCCGGCCTTCGGGAGGAGAAGGAGGACTTAGAGGAAATCGTTGATTTTCTAAAGGACCCTGCAAAGTATACAAAGGTCGGTGCAAGAATTCCGAAGGGTGTGCTGCTGGAAGGTGCACCTGGTACAGGTAAGACACTGCTTGCAAAGGCGATTGCCGGGGAAGCGAATGTGCCGTTTTTCTCGATATCAGGTTCTGATTTCGTGGAGATGTTTGTCGGCGTCGGTGCGTCGAGAGTGCGTGACCTGTTTGCTGAGGCGAAGAAGAACGCGCCATGTATCGTATTTATCGATGAGATTGATGCGGTGGCAAGACGGCGCGGTACAGGTATGGGCGGCGGCCATGATGAGCGCGAGCAGACCCTGAACCAGATGCTTGTCGAGATGGACGGATTTGGCACGAACGAGGGGATAATTGTGATGGCGGCGACGAACCGCGTGGATATCCTCGATCCCGCAATCCTGCGGCCAGGGCGTTTTGACAGAAAGATTACAGTCGCGCCGCCAGATGTGGGAGGCCGGGAGGAAATCCTCAATGTACACGCTAAGAACAAGCCGCTTTCCGAGGATGTGAATCTAAAGCAGGTAGCGCAGACGACGGCGGGCTTTACCGGGGCAGATCTGGAAAATCTATTGAATGAATCGGCGATACATGCCGCGAAAGAAAATCGTGCATTCATCAAACAGGATGATATCAAGAAGGCATTTATCAAGGTCGGAATCGGAGCGGAGAAGAAAAGCCGTATTATTTCAGAAAAGGAAAAGAAAATAACAGCCTACCATGAGGCGGGACATGCGATTTTGTTCCATGTGCTTCCTGATGTGGGGCCAGTGTACACAGTGTCAATCATACCGACAGGACTGGGGGCAGCGGGCTATACAATGCCGCTTCCTGAGCGGGACGAGATGTTCAACACCAAGGGACGAATGCTGCAGGATATCATGGTATCACTGGGCGGGCGCATTGCGGAAGAAATCATTTTCGACGATGTGACGACAGGGGCTTCGAGCGATATCAAGAAGGCGACCAAGGTGGCGCGATCCATGGTGACAAAGTACGGTTTTTCGGACAACATCGGTGTCATCAACTATGACGAGGATGACAACGAAGTCTTTATCGGCCGCGATCTGGCCCACACGAGAAGCCATTCGGAAGCGGTTGCAAGCGAGATAGATGCCGAGGTAAAAGCGATAGTGGACGAATGCTACAGGAAGGCAAAGGAGATTATTCTTGAACATGAAAAAGTGCTTCACGACTGTGCGGCGCTTCTGTTGGAGAAAGAGAAGATAGGCAGGGAAGAGTTTGAGGCATTGTTTGCATAATTAAGACAGCCACCTGCGGCGAAACCGGGGCGCACCCAGTTCCTTAGGTTAATGAATCAATTTAGTTTTACCATAATATGATTATGGATAAAGAGTCGGTCTCAGATCGACTCTTTATCGATATTATTCGAATGTTGGTTATTCGGTTTGGGTATAGTACATTAATATTCTGGTTGGTTTTGCAGTCAGGTTGTGTTATCATTATATGGGAGCAGGTGATCGGTGATTCGGGAGTCGCAGAATGGAGGTTTTTGAATATGGAGCGCAACACAGTGGTAGGAATAGGTGTACAGAGCTTTGAGCAGCTGCGGGAGCGGAAGGCATTATATATTGATAAGACAGGACTGATCAGGGAATGGTGGGAAGATGCCTCCTCTGTCACGCTGATCACACGTCCGCGCAGGTTTGGGAAGACGCTCAACATGAGCATGCTGGAGTGTTTTTTTTCCAACAGGTACGCAGGCAGGGACGATCTGTTTGAGGGGCTTTCCATATGGGAGGAACAATCCCCGGAGGGAGATTACAGATACAGAGCGCTTCAGGGAACGTATCCTGTGATTTTTATTAGTTTTGCCAATGTGAAGGCGACAAAATATGAGAAGATGGAGTACAAGATACGGGAGTTGATTTTTCGGACCTACGAGAGTTACCGCTTTTTGCTGGATGGAGATTTGCTGAGCGATAATGAGAAGGAATATTTTCATTCCGTGAATGTCAAAATGTCTTCTGAGGTTGCGGAGGGCGCCATTAACATGCTGTCGGATTTCCTGTACAGATATTTTGGCAGAAAGGCAATCATCATCATTGACGAGTATGACACCCCGATGCAGGAGGCCTGGGTTCATGGATTCTGGAAGGAGGCCGTTGAATTTTTCCGCAGCTTTTTTGGGGCAACTTTCAAAAATAAGGATGATTTTGAGAAGGCGGTCATTACTGGAATTACGGGAATTTCTAAGGAATCTATTTTTTCGGATCTCAATCACTTGTCTGTAATAACGACTACTTCTGACCAGTATGCCGTATATTTTGGATTTACGGAAAAGGAAGTTTTCAATGCACTCGACAATGTGGGATTGAGTGAGAGCAAGCAAGGGGTAAAAAATGGTATGATGGTTTTACCTTTGGGACATATACAGATATTTATAATCCATGGTCCATCACATCATTTATCAAAAATAATGGTAAATATGAAGCATACTGGGCAAATACAAGCTCAAACGGTCTGGTAAATTCTCTGATGCAGACGGGCTCTGCCGCAGTCAAGCAGACGTTGGAGGATCTGCTTGAGGGAAAGAGCTTCTGCGCGCCGATTGACGAGCAGATTGTGTTTAACCAGATCAGTCAAAACGAAAATGTGATCTGGAGCCTGCTGCTTGCCACGGGCTATCTGAAAGTGCTCGGAACAGAGGAATTCAGCGAGGACAGGCCGAATATGGATGTGACCTATACGCTGACGCTCACCAACAGGGAAGTGCTGATGATGTTTCACAAGATGGTTGAGGGGTGGTTCGGCGCTGACAGTACGCCTGTCTACTACAATGAGTTTATCAATGCGATGCTTGACGACAATGTCCGCAAGATGAACCGGTTTATGAATGAGGTTGCGCTCAATACATTCAGTTTCTTTGACACTGGAAACAGACCTTCCGGGAAAACAGAGCCGGAGCGCTTCTATCACGGTTTTGTGCTCGGAATGGTTGTGAACCTCGCCGGCAGATACAGGGTGCTGTCAAACCGCGAGAGCGGATACGGGCGTTATGACGTGATGCTTGAGCCGGTTGACAAAAAGGAAAAGGCGTTCATCTTCGAGTTTAAGGTGCTGGATGAGTATGACGATGAGCTCAGACTCGAGGATACTGTGGCAAATGCCCTTGCCCAGATCGAGAAAAAGCAATACGAGGCTCAGCTGACTGCCGCCGGATTTGCGCCGGAGCGCATTCGAAAGTATGGGTTTGCATTCCAGGGGGCAAGGTGTCTGATTGGCGGTGCGGATAATTGAGAGAAAATAAGGAAAACTTTGTTATAATATGCTCGGGTATGATAGTTCTGATAACAAACATTTACTGATAATATGGTGATTAAAAATATAAGTGGGTGAGGGATTATGTTCAGAAAGAAACAATTTGCATATTTGCAGAAAACAGCCGGTCTTATTTTGACGATGTGTCTCATGACGTTCTCGATGGGGTGCGGTAATGCAGACAGTACAGAAGAGAGTGCGGTGGAGGAACGTGTGTTGGAAAAGGCTGTATTAGAGGGCAGTATAATAGAAAGCAGTCAGGAAGACAGCGCCGAATCAGAAGCTGAACCGGCAGAGAGTATCGCTGCAGAAAATGAAAATACAGAAAATGAGAACACAGAAAAAGTGAATACAAAAATGGAGGATTTGACCGCAATGGACATTGTAAAAGATATGAAGATTGGCTGGAATATCGGAAATACACTGGACTCCACCAGAACGGATATAACAAGGATGGACGCATCCTATAAATTTGAGACTGCGTGGGGCAATCCAGAAGTGACACCGGAATTGATCGATACAGTGCTTGATTCCGGATTTAATGTGATTCGCATTCCAGTATCGTGGACAAATCATATCGGACCAGAGCCGGAGTACCAGATCGCGGAGAGCTGGATGGAGCGTGTTCGGGAAGTCGTCGATTACGCATATGATAAAGGTGCATATGTCATACTCAATATACATCATGAGGACTGGAACTATCCATATTATGATAATCTTGACCGTGCGTCTGCCGAGATGGCGGCAGTGTGGAAGCAGATTGCAGAGGTATTCAAGGACTATGATGAGCACTTGATCTTTGAGGGGCAGAACGAACCCAGGAAAGTCGGTACATCGCTGGAGTGGAATGGCGGCGACGCGGAAGGATGGGAAGTTGTCAACAGGACAAATCAGGTGTTTATCGATACCGTGCGCGCGGCAGGCGGTTTCAATCCGTATCGCATGCTGATGATTCCCGGATATGCGGCGAACTGTTCTGTTGGAATCCGTCATATTGAAGTACCGGAAAATGACAATCGTGTCATCATTTCAGTGCATGCATATGAGCCGTATGATTTTGCGCTGAACAAAGACGGGAGGAGCGAATGGAACCATGACACAGATGCCATTGACAGGCTGATGAAAGATCTGCAGGCGCTCTTTCTTGACAACGGGACACCTGTTATCATCGGAGAATTTGGCGCTATGAATAAGAATAACGAGTCCGAGCGTGCCGAGTGGGCTGCGTATTATGTGAGTGCTGCAAAGAAGGTTGGCGTTCCCTGCATCTGGTGGGATAATGGGTTATTTGAAGAGGACGGCGAGCGCTTTGGACTGTTTGACCGCCATACATACGAGTGCAAATATCCTGACCTGCTGGATGCGCTGACGGGTGGGCAGGAGTGATAAGGAACTGTAGGAAAATAACTGACGCATCTTGACTTGTCTATTTCTCCGATAGCACAGCACAAAAAGCCTCGCCGTAGCCCACTACGCCTGCGTTTTTTGTACTGCACTCTCGAAGAAATATCCTGCGCAATCTGCATCACTTATTTTTCTACAGTTCCTAAAGTTCTAATAAATGATGTAATCGGTGAATAAGTTTCTCTGTTTTCCAGATACTAGTTAATGCTTAGAACAGTAAATAAAATTGTATTTGGAACGGAGGAAACTATGATTTTAACAGAAAAAGAAATTGCGACAGTCAAGGATTTACAGACACAGGAGCAGACCTGTATCGAGAAGTATCAGCGCTATTCTGGCGAGGCGAAGGACACTGTCTTAAAGGATTTGTTTAAGACACTGCAGAACAAGGAGCAGGAGCATTACAATTCCCTGCAGCAGGTGCTCGGCGGTACAGTTCCATCATGCAACTGCAACGATACGGACGGCAGAAATTATAATCCGAAAGCGACATATGACAAGATGACAGATTCTGCCGACAAGAAGACAGACAACTTCCTCGCGACGGACTGCATCGCTTCAGAGAAGCTGGTATCCTCAGAGTACAACACGAATGTATTTTGCTTCAAGGATTCCAATATGCGCAAGCTCCTTGCCGATATTCAGATTGAGGAACAGAATCATGCGGAGATGCTCTATAAGTACAAAACTGTGAACGGAATGGCTTAGAACGAAACGGACAAAGGGTATGGTGCAGACTGTACCCTTTTGTATTATTGCCCGAAAACTTCTGACTGGATGAAACATTCGACGGAAGGTGCATGAAGATGGAGCACGAAGAAGAGCATGCGATGAATAAAAATTGGCGGAACAAAGATAATAGATGACAGATAGACAGGTGTGCAGTCTTATACATAGGGCATTTTGGCGGCGTTGGTCTTTCGAAGTGCTCAATCAAAAAAGGCGGGGAAAACGATGGATTTTTTCAGGAGAAGTGACTATCAGCGTGTTGTGTTATATATTATGACATCAGTGTCAGTTTTGTTCGTCTTAAAGTATTTTCTTCCCTATTTTCTTCCGCTCCTGGTGGCTTTATTGATCGTGGTGCCATTACAGCGGTTTTGCCAACGGCGGGAACGGATTTCAGACAGGGGCAGAAGCAGATCTGGGCAGAAAGGATTTATGGCTGGCGGGATTTTGTTTGGCATTATTTTAATTGTGGCATTGATTATCGTTGGCCTTGGCACGTTTCTGATCAGCAAAGCCAGAACACTTGTACAGAATGCAGACTTTTGGACGGACAGCATCACACAGCTGATTGCAGGTATCAGCACGGAGATTGAGGATTTTTTCCAGCTGCAGCAAGGAACAGTTGAGCACTGGATATCGGAGAGAATCGCAGAGCTTGGGGAATGCTTCACAAGGACCAGTGACGGGCTGCTTACCGGGAGTCTGCGGTATCTGTCTGCGGCAGGTCGGGTGGGCACATTTGTCGTAGTGAGCTTTATCTGTGTCGTCCTGTTTGCGCGGGAAGTCGAGGGCTGGCAGCAGGGACTTTTGAACCTTGCCGCGATAGAGCCAGCGATTGACCATATTCTTTCTATCATCCTTCGCATCGGAAAAAAGCTTGGAAACATGATCAAGACTTACCTGAAGACACAGACAATCATATTGTTATGTATCAGTATCACTGCGACGATTGGCCTGTATCTGGGGGGAACGTCAGAGGGGTGGTTTTATGGAATTCTTGCCGGCTTTATGGATTTTCTCCCCTTTATCGGAACAGGGATTGTACTTATCCCAATCGGAGTTATGGGGTTTCTCAAGGGCAATATCGGCAGCGGTGTCATTGTCATTCTCACTTATTTCCTGTGTGTGATTATCCGCGAATTTCTGGAGCCGAGGCTGCTTGGAAACGGGCTCAGGTTCTCGCCGGTAGCAATTCTGATCTCCGTGTATGCGGGGGTAATTTACTACGGTATCAGCGGTGTCATTTTGGGACCGGTGACGCTTCTGATTTTGGTGGAGCTGGGAAGGGAAATATTTATGCCCCGGCACAAGGAATGATGGGTGTTCCTGCCGCCTGCCATCGAGAAGAGGAACTGGATTGACAGGAAATCTGTTGACAGTGAAAAAAGATAAAGTGTATACTCATATTGAGACAGATTGAAGATGAACAGGGAACTACTAAGGAGGTGTTATGAGCCATGCAGAAAGGCAGTGAGAGCAAGGCGATAACAATATATGATATAGCGAAGGAAGCGGGCGTATCTCCGGCGACCGTTTCGAGAGTCCTCACAAGAAATGCAAAGGTGCGGCCGGAAAAACGGGAAAAAGTGGAGGCATTGATTGCAAAGTATAATTTTAAGCCCAATGTGTTGGCGAAAGGACTTGCCGATACCAGAACGAAAACAATCGGGGTGTTGGCAGCGGATATTAGAAATCCGTATTATGCCGCCCTTTTTGTCGCTTGTGAACAGGCGGCGAGGGAGGCAGGATATACTGTGGTACTCTATAATTCACTGGGGAAGACAGAGAACGAAGTGGAGCTTCTGGGAAAGCTTCAGCAGCAAAAGGTTGACGCGATTATACAGCTCGGCGGCAGAGTTGACGACCTTGTATCCAGCATTGAGTATGTGGAACTCATCAACGATATCATGTCCACGATTCCTGTTATTGTGACGGGAAAACTGGATGGCACCCGGTGTCATGTCGTCCGCATTGACAGCATGAAAGCCATGGAGTTGCTGATGGGACACTTGCTGGGACAGGGGCATCGTAAAATTGCCCTGGTTGGCGGCAGACAGGAGGTGCTGGCTACCTTTGAGAAATCACAGCGATACAAGCAGATACTCAGGGAAAATAAGATACTATATGACCCGGAGCTGGTCATGGACGACGGGGGGAGTTATGATTTTGAGACAGGATACAGGCAGATGAACGAGATGCTGGCAAAACGCACAGATATGACTGCGGTGATTGCTGTCAATGATTTTACGGCATTGGGCGTCATGAAATGCCTGAACGAACGTGGGATCCGTATACCACGGGATATGTCTGTCGTGAGCTATGATAATACATATATGGCTGAGATGGCGATGCCGAGCCTCACAAGTATTGACTATAATTATGAGGAGTACGGAAGAAAACTGATTGATACTTCGATTGCCATGATCGAGGGCAGAAAAAAAGATGCGCTGCGCATGGTGATGCCAAGTCTTGTCATACGTGAGAGCAGTGGACCAGCACCGACAGTTTAGGAAACGCATTTATGGAATGTGCTGAATGCGATTTCATGATAAAGAGGGTAAACAGGACGGAAAAGTCTTGTTTTCGCTCTTTTTTGTATGCCGAATAAAATGACTAATATTCAGAATGTACAATATGCATAAAAACAAGTTCTGAATAATGTGAAAACTATAGAATATGTCT
Source organism: uncultured Lachnospiraceae bacterium (assembly GCA_947178145.1). GTDB lineage: Bacteria > Bacillota > Clostridia > Lachnospirales > Lachnospiraceae > COE1. The sequence goes on from CAMWXE010000068.1 coordinate 22,497, forward strand.
TTTGGCGTGCAAAAGCATATTGACTTTTGACATCATAAGTAATATTATTTAATTATGAAATCGGTTTCGAGTAGTTAATTTAAAAATGAGGGAGGTAATACTATGGGGAAAACAACAACCAAGGTGAAGAGCAATTATAATGCAAGCCTCACCTTTTTCCAGAAAGTAAAGAAATACAGAGTTCTGCTTCTGATGTGTCTTCCCGCTGTTCTGTTTTTCCTGGCATTCAGCTATGCGCCGATGCCTGGTATCTGGGTGGCATTTGTAAAGTACAACTACAGGGACGGGATTTTTGGAAGCAAGTTTATCGGTCTGGATAACTTCAAGTTTCTTGCCACCTCAGGAAAGCTGTTAAGCCTGACTAAGAATACGATCCTGTACAATCTGGCATTTATCATACTTGGCAATTTCCTGGCGGTATTTGTGGCAATTCTTTTGAATGAAATGCGAAGCAAATGGTTTAAGAAGATTTCTCAGACGATCATGTTCCTGCCGTACTTTATCTCGCAGGTTTTGGTAGGAATCCTAGTATTTAACCTGCTTAACTACGACACAGGTTTTGTGAATGGTATTTTGACAAGCCTTGGATTGGAACGGTGGCAGCCATACTCGAATCCGAATGTCTGGCCGCCAATTATGATTATCGTGTATCTCTGGCAGCAGACCGGTTACAACTCCGTTGTTTACTTTGCGGCAATTATGGGTATCGACGGGGAGATGATGGAAGCTGCGAAAGTGGATGGTGCGAATGGCTTCCAGAGAATCCGCTACATAATCCTTCCGAGCCTCAAGCCGACAATCGTTATCCTGCTTCTGTTCGCGCTCGGCGGCATCGTTAAAGGGAACTTCGGACTGTTCTACAATATCGTAGGCACGAATCCGATTCTCTACAACACGACAGATATCATTGAGACGTATGTATATCGTGCGACAATGACAGACTTTAACTTCTCGACGGCTTCGGCAGTGGGTCTGTATCAGTCCGTGATTGGATTTATCATTGTTATGACTGTGAACTTTATCGTAAAGAAAATAGAACCGGATTATTCCCTGTTCTAGGAGAGGAGGAGCAACATGGCAAAGAAAGAAGACAAAGACCTTATGGAATCAGGCGCCAAGGTGAAACTTGGCACTTCGGATAAAATTATCAGGGGATTTGGATATGTGTTCCTGACACTCTATTCCATCTGTTGTATTGTACCGTTTATCATTATTGTCAGCACATCCTTTACCAGTGAATCCGTGATCAGGGCAGAAGGTGTGCAGTTCCTGCCCAAAGATATCACTTTGACGGCATACAACATGGTCACAAGGAGCGGCGGAATCTGGTGGTCCTACCTGGTGACGATTCTTCTGACAGTCGTTGGAACAGCTGTCGGATTATCCATTATCTCGATGACGGGTTACGCCTTACAGCGAAAGGATTTCCCGTTCCGCAATGCGATATCATTCTTCATTTATTTTACAAGTTTGTTTCAGGCAGGACTTGCGCCGTACTACTTGTTGATGACACAGACCTATCATTTGAAAGACAGCTATCTGGCAGTGCTTTTGCCGCTGCTGATGTCACCGTGGCTGATTATCCTGATGAAGAATTTCGTCAAGTCAATCCCGCATGAGATAACAGAGTCAGGCAAAATTGACGGCGCGGGCGATATGAGAATTTTCGTCTCGCTCATACTGCCGATGTTAAAGCCGGCGCTCGCGACAATCGGTCTGTTTCTCGCACTGGGATACTGGAACGAGTGGTATCAGTCATCACTGTTTCTGAGCTCGAGAGTGGCGGTAAAACCATTACAGTTTACGCTGTACGAGATCGTGAACAAGACGGACGCGCTGAAAAATTCCGTTGCCGGTCAGTTTATTAACCTGGCAGATATTCCGCAGGAGAGCGTTAAGATGGCGAACGCTGTGCTTGCAACAGGACCGATCGTTCTGCTGTATCCGTTTGTACAGAAATATTTCATCAGCGGAATTACCGTCGGTGCCGTGAAAGGTTAGCTATAATAAAGGCGATAGCTCCGTGGGAGCGGAGATAAGCAAATAAAAGATAACAGGAGGACAAAAAATGAAAAGGAAAGTATTGGTATTACTATTGGCATCCACCATGATCGCTGGGCTTACTACAGGCTGCGGCGGAAATTCGGATTCAAATTCCAGCTCAAATGCAAATGACACACCAGCATCAGCAGACACTTCTGCATCCAATGACAGTGCATCCACGGAAAACACTTCCGGCGGCGATGCAGCAGCTTCATCTGATGACCCATGGGCAAATGTGGACACATCAGAGCACGTTGTCATTACATACATGACAACTGGTGAGACACCGACCGGAACAAAAGATAAATATGATGAGATGATGACAGAGCTGAACAAGATTCTGACAGAGAAGTGCAATGCAGAACTGCAGACTTACTTTATCAGCTGGACAGATTATCTCTCTAACTATAATCTGACACTGGCACAGATGGATGGTACAGTCGATCTTGTCGGAACAGCTTCTGACTGGCTGGATGCGTGGCCAAACTCCAAAAATGGCGCATTCTTAGAGTTGTCAGAGGATATGTTAAAGACTTACGCACCCAAGACCTGGGCAAGTGTGCCGGCTGAGAACTGGGATCTTTGCAAGTATGACGGTGAGATTTATCTGATTCCTGAGGATAACTATGCACAGTGGACGAACCATGGATTTATCTACCGTCTTGACTGGGCAAAAGCAGCTGGTCTTTCTGACGGTGTCAAGAGCTGGGAAGATTTGACAACCTACTTTAAATATGTAAAGGAAACATATCCTGACATTATTCCATGGGATTCTGACGGTACACAGTATGCGCAGATGGCAGGCGGCTGGATTGCTTCCCACTCTGACTATGTACCGATCGACGGAATCAACTCCGCTGCAATGTGGGGCGGTACAAGAAGTGATCTTTACACGGTATATTCTCCGTTCGTGACTGACACAGATTCGCTCGTAGAGTTTGCAAAGATGATGAAGGAATGGGATGAGATCGGCGTATGGCAGACAGATGTTCTGAACAATACTTCCTCGACAAACCGCGATGATTACAGAATTGGAAAGGTTGCAGCAGAGCAGCATCACACACAGACATGGACAGATCTGGTAAGCCACACACCGGCCAACACGATTTATGATGATGACCCGAATGCAGAGACAGGTTTCTTCTACTTTGGTCAGGAGACGGGCAATGTGACAGCGCTTTCCATCACACATGGCGCTATGGCAGTCTCCGCAGGCAGCAAGAACCCGGAGAGAGCATTGATGGTATATGATTTGCTGAGAAATGATCCGGATTGCTACAAGCTGTTTTGCTATGGTATTGAGGGTGTTTCCTATGAAGTGACATCGGATGGTTTGAGAACGACACCGGAAGGATACAATCAGGATACAGACAACATCAACGGTACGACAAACTTCTGGTGGGGACGTAACGATGACCTTGAGATTCTCGATGCAACACGCGACTGGGATAAGATCAACGCACTGTATGATGAGTACGACAAGATCAAGATCGAGTATCCGTACGGTCAGTTCGTAGCAGAAGTTGACAATATCCGTTCACAGATCTCCAATATCAACGAGATTACCACAAACTACATGAAGCAGATTGCATTTGGTAAATATTCCGGAACAGCGGAGGATATCGTTGCAGAGTATCAGTCTGCATTGAAGGCAGCAGGTATCGACGAAGTTACAGCAGAATTACAGAGACAGTTTGATGAGCTTTATAAATAAGAATCTGCAGTGACGGTTTTGCAGCTTAGGAGGGTATGACTACTGTCATACCCTCCTTTTTATGCACACGGGCGTCCAAAGGAAATATGTCAGAAGAGCTGACGGACACTTGGCGCACGAGTAGGGAAAGATGGTTCTTTCCTACTCGATTGCACAGACCCGTGCAGAGGAAATATGCCGCTAAGGCGGCGCACGAGTCGCGCGGCGAGTAGGGGAGAAGGGGTTCTGGTGCAGAGGAGAGAGTGAGTGTGTAAGGAATTTAGCAATATAGGAGACATGACAGTATGAATCCAAGTGACTTTTTGTGTGATGTTTTGGAACAGGCGGTTGAAAGAGAGAATGCTTATTGGAAAAGGAAAATTTTAAATGCGGATTTTGACAGGATCCATATGGCGATTATGATAGAGCCATATTTGTCATGGATCCTTGACGGAACAAAGACGATCGAGTCAAGATTTAGCCAAAAAAGGACTGCACCGTTTCAAAAAGCAGGAAAAAAGGATATTATTCTTTTGAAAAAGTCAGGGGGAGACATTGAAGGAGTTTTCGAAGCGGGATCGGTATATTGTTTTGACTGTTTAGACCCTCATAGGATTCTAATGTTGAAGGATCAGTATAATGAAAAAATATGTGGTGATGATGCATTTTGGCAAAGCAGACAAATATGCAGGTATGCTACGCTGATAGAGGTAAATTCATTATTTGTGCTTGAACCAATAAAGGTAAAGGGCAAAAACCGACAGTCATGGATCGCAGGAAGACGCGATTGTTTTGGCGTTGACGATTGTATTTGAAAGTGATATGATTTAGCCACGAAAGCGGGTCTGAGAAGGAAAGATGAAACTGCAGAAACAACTGGGTAAATTGAGCAGAATAATTTAACAATTCTTGAATGTGGGGGAGAGATATGGGACGATTTGAGATTAAAGACAATTTTTATTTGGATGGGAAGCCGTTTCAGGTCATATCCGGAAGTATCCATTATTTTCGTGTAGTGCCAGAGTACTGGCGCGACCGGCTGGAAAAACTAAAAGCGATGGGTTGTAATACGGTGGAAACTTATATTGCATGGAATGTCCATGAACCCAGGAAAGGTGTGTTTGACTTTAGCGGAAGAAACGACCTTGTAAAATTTGTAAAAACCGCGCAGGAGCTTGGACTGTATGTGATACTCAGACCATCCCCCTATATCTGTGCGGAGTGGGAGTTTGGCGGACTGCCGGCATGGCTGCTGCAGGAGGATGGAATGCGCCTCCGCGCATGTCATGATTCGTTTTTGAGACATGTCAGGGAATATTACGACAGGCTGTTTCCGCTGATTACACCGCTTCAGATTACAGAAGGCGGTCCAGTGATTCTGATGCAGGTTGAAAATGAATATGGATATTATGGTGATGATAACCGTTATATGGAAATGATACGCGACATGATGCTGGAGCGCGGTGTGACAGTGCCCCTCATCACGTCGGACGGGCCGTTTGAGGAAGCGCTCTCATGCGGATGTCTGGATGGAATCCATCCGACCGGAAATTTTGGCTCGCGCACGAAGGAGCGCTTTGCAGTGCTTGCGCCGTATGTAAAGGGCGGTCCTCTGATGTGTGCGGAGTTCTGGGTGGGCTGGTTTGACCATTGGGGAAACGGCGGCCATATGCATGGAAACCCAGAGAGCCCGCAGGACCTGGACGATATGCTGGACATGGGGCATGTCAATATCTACATGTTTGAGGGCGGCACGAACTTTGGATTTATGAATGGTTCGAACTACTATGATGAGCTGACGCCGGATGTGACTTCGTATGACTATGATGCGCTGCTTACGGAGGCGGGTGACTTTACTGAGAAATATTACAAATTCCAGAAGGTAATCGGCAGGTATGCACCGATTCCGGAGGTGGAGTTCACGACAGAGATCAGGAAAAAGGCATACGGAAAACTGACAGCTGTGTCACAGACGGGATTGTTTCAGAATCTTGAGAATCTGTCGGAACCGATTGTGGATAAGTTTCCGGTCTGTATGGAAAAATGTGGACAAAGTTACGGTTATATCCTCTATCACTCGACACTGCGGCATGAGCAGAATATCGAGCGCATCCGCTTGTGGGGGGCGAATGACCGCGCCAATATCTTTGCGGACAACAAACGCGTGGTAAATCTGTACGACACAGAGCTTGCCTATGAGTATGATGTGATGGCCGGGAAGGTGAAAAAGGCGCAGGATGCGAATGCGCCGGCAGCCAAGGGGGAGGATGCGTTCCAATACGATCCCATTACGTTTGCGGAAAATGCACCGATTGACATTCTCATGGAGAATATGGGGCGCGTGAATTTCGGTCCGATGATGGAACGCCAGCGAAAAGGAATTGCGGAGTGTGTCCAGATCAATGGTCACATCCATTACAACTGGACAATGTATCCGCTGCCACTCGACAACATCAACAGGCTTGATTTTGACAGGGGCTATACGGAGGGACTTCCCGCATTCTACAGGTTTGAGCTGGAGACGGACGAAGCGTGCGATACGTTCCTGGAGCTTGACGGCTGGGGAAAGGGCTGCGTGTTTCTGAACGGATTTAATCTCGGAAGATACTGGGAGATTGGGCCGCAGAGGCGTTTGTATATACCGGCACCGCTCTTGAAGTCAGGAAAAAATGAGATTGTTGTGTTTGAGACAGATGGGAAAGCGACAGGCGTGATCGAGCTGAAAAGTGAGCCGGATATCGGGTAGCGCGCAATACAGTTCCTTAGCAATAATAATGAAAGGCGGCATTGGTAAAAACCGAATGCCGCTGTTTTTGTGAACACGGCATCCAAAGGAAGTATGTCAGCTGGAGCTGACGCCCGGAGCGCGAGCAGGGAAAAGTCTCCTCCTGCTTGATTTTGATAACAAGCTCTTGTATCTGTCTTTTCTGGAACGGAAACAGTTCTCAAATAACATTAGTTTCATCTGCTATACTTCCATATAATCGCAAATGACTGGAAGAAAGGAGATAGAAACTGTGAAAAACTTTTCCTGGTAGCAGTAGTACAAGAGAATACTGTAAGGGTGCAGATAAAAATAGTTGGTAAGTGTGTTTACAAATCTCCTTATAAATGA
>CAMWXE010000069.1 GCA_947178145.1 uncultured Lachnospiraceae bacterium
TATTTATGCAACATACAATATCCACCATAACAGTATCGACATATATACTTATGCAGGCTACTTTTTACGGATAGATTGTGGCAAAGCGGAAGAAGGCTTAAAAACTACTCCCTGCTCTGAATGTACCTTAAATGCTTTGGCAGTAGACGACCGCTTGAGTACGCAAGGCTCTATCTTGAAGGAAATATGCAGATGTGGGTGGATGCGGAAGATTCATTGGAATTATGGTAATGCTTGTAAAGAGAGGTTTAATTTGCGCCTCCCTTTATTTTTGAATTATATTTTTCGCATTCGGCTTCCAGCTTTGGAAAATTTAGACAACGTTTCTTGCCTGCAAATGGTTCATTAGCAACATATTTTTTATATAAGACATTCGCCTTATTACAAATCAGTTCACTATTTGCCCGACACCATTCCAATTCTTGAATGCATAATTTTTTGTAATACCTGATGTTTTCCCTGTCCCTCTTGAATATAGTTGTATCAACATGCTGTAATTGTTCTTCTTCAATGGGTATCATCAGATTAAAATTTAAAACACCCAATAATTTTCCATTTACGTCAATTTTGGAAAAATCTATAGAATTTTTCATATTCTTATGCTTTTCTTTTGGCGATGAAAGCGGTATGCAGTATTTGTGACTCCCGCAAACAATAACAATTCCTATGAAAACTCTGTTATCCTTTCCTGCCTGTGGCGAAACAGAAAGCACTTTATCATCTATATTATGTAGATTACGGATATATTTCATATCCACCTTATATAATTTAAAATCCGTCTGCATATATCTCCTCGTGAAAAATGGCTATGCGTTTCCACATAGCCATTTGTGTAGTAACTCCATTAGAGTTGCTAACGCTTTTAGCAGTCCACTTTACGGTAGGACTCACCACTAATAGTATAATACCATATTTCTAAAAATAATCAATCTGTTTTTGAAATTTATTCAGCATGATTTCATTCGATATTCTCTTTGATTTCGTAAAAACGGTACAGCTCCTCTTCAGCATCGTTCAAATCTTTATACATTCTTTTTGTGTTTAGGATATATCCGGCTTTTTCAATCACTTTCCAGGAGGGTACGTTTTCATCCCTCACGGTAGCGATGATTCTTTTTGCATTATAATATTTTAGGAAATATTCTGTATATGCTTTAACCGCTTCGACAGCATAGCCATTGTTTCTATACTGCGCACCGACAAAATAGGTAATCCCTGTTTCTCGGAAATCTTCATAATAAGAACATCCAACAGAACCAACAACCACAGCTCCGTCCTTTAAGATTATTGTATAAGCCAGATAATCCATATTCGGATTATCTCTAAGTGAAAAATATTTTGCCTCAGTTATCCATTCTGTTATCCAATTGCTGCAGTCTTTGTCAAATCCGCAGTCGTTTAGGGTTCCGTCCGCCGCCATTATGGCAAACGGAACCGCATCATCTGTTTTTATATCCCTGATCAACAATCTCTTAGTTTCAATCTGCATAAACAAAACCTCCGTCTTTTCCCTTCCGTTTATGGTATCATAGAAAACAGACAATGGCTGGTACTGAAGGAAATAGACTGTGGTAATTCCATCACTAATTCTATCTCTCCCTTCTCCAACAGACTTTTAACTTGATTTCGGGATAATCCTAAAACCATAGCAATCTGCTTTTCTGAATGAATCTTCATTTGATAGGGATTCTTTACTGTGATTATGAACTGTTCTCCCAATCCACTGCTTTCTACAGTTTCATGCAGTTTGAGCACACCATAATGCAGTCTGTCAAAATCAATGTCTGCTTTATTTGTCCGAAATAACTGCATATTTTTACCATACATTTCCGCAAGCTGTTCGTCATTGTCTAAAAAACACTGATATTCTTCTTTTGTTATGGAAGAAACCTTCTTGCGTTCATAAATTGCAAGATTAAGCGTATGCTTACATTCCATACATTGATAGATCAGCCAGATATCCAGTATGTTTCCATTCGCATTGATGCGAAACTTTTTTGTGTTTATATAATGTGCCTTTCTGCCGCATTTAGGACAATTCCTGATAAGGCAAAAGGAATCCTTCAGTACAATTTCATATTCAATTTTTCTTAAATAGCTCATATGCATCTCCTGTTCATTTTATGTCATGACGCATGGGCTATTACATTATTTCGTTCTATTCTTAATAATTATATGCAATAGCCATGCTATGCAAAATAAACAGGTGTAGTCATAAAACGTCTTTCTCCTCTTGTTATATTTTTAACGCAAATCTGTTAAAATCATCATAGTTCGCCTTGGGCAAACAAGTTATCTTTTCCCATGCCGCATACGAACGGATTAGAGTCATAATAATGGCAAAAATCCAAGAAGTCGAAGCGCTGTTTTGAATCATTCATAATTTTCACAAGCAATTCTCTCGGAAGTGTTCTTGCATATGCTCCGGGGCCTGCCAGTTTAATATTTTTTACGCCGTAATATTTCAATATATCCTCTAATTCATCCGGCATAAAAGTGTATGTGATGCACCACGGTGTACCTCCATTTTCATATTCGGCAATTTCATTGTCCCCACCCATAAGCCCGTCCTTGTACAGCTTCATAGCAGCATCCTTGCTGAAATGAAATGCTTCAATGGCATTTTTCTTATTACCAATGCACCATTTTACAAAAGGATCATCACAGGTTTCATCTAATATGAATTGATTCTTTTGAATGGGATTCGCCAGGTACGGAAGATACCCCATACGGCTTGATACGCTTAGCATAATCCGTTTGCGGCATATGCGTACAAGTTCACCGATAACTTTTTTCTGATTGGGATAAGTATACGAAATAGGGGCATCAAAGGAAATCACCATATCAAAAGATTTATCGTTGAAGCCCTTCAAATCCTCCAATGCGCCGTTGACAAAAGTTATTTTGTCAAGAACTCCTTCTTTTGCCGCCAATTCCTTTGCCTTATCTATCATGGGCTTCGATATATCAAAATGTGTAACTGCACAGCCTTTTTTTGCAAGGAGAATGGAAAACCTTCCACATCCTGCACCGCCGTCAAACACCGTCGTTATTCCATCCAAATGTGAGAGCAGTTCCTTTTCTATATGGCTCTTTTGGATAATATCATCAATAAAGGTTTCCTCGCGACGGCTTTCCAATTCACCTTTATCCGGCATATTCCACAAACGTTCTGATATTTTTCTGCTATAATCCATAATTCAGTCTCCTTTTCCAGCTGCAATAATTGCTGCGCCGTCAGGATTGTCCAAGACTTTTTCAATCACAAATCCTACGTTTTGCAACAATTCCCTTTCATGCTCCAAGGTCAGTGGAATATCAAAATGAACAAAACTATTATCTGGTATTGCAAACTGATTTCTCCGGTTTAAGTACGCGCTACACAATAGTTCCTCTTCCTCATCACAACAGGCAATGTAATCTCCCAAAAGAAAAACACCACCACGTTTTAGACCATTATAGGCGTTTCGGTACAGTTCCTTTTTGCGTTCCGGCAGAAAATGATGCAGACTTTCAAAAGAAATGACTGCGTCCCACTTTTCGTATCCAAAATCGTATTTGAAATAATCCTGACACACTATAGTAAGGCGCTTATCAGAATGCTTTTTCAGCAGCTTATCCAGCATACTTTGACATAAATCTACACCTGTTACTTCGATGTCCGGATTTTTTTCCCAGATTTTATCTAATTCCAAACCCGTTCCACATCCTAAGTCTAAAATGTTCTGGCAATGAGAGGGCAAAACTTCCGAAAACATTTGATAAGATTTTTCCCAAATAGACATATGTTCCTCATAGCCTCCCAAACGCTTTGTAAAAAAATCAGACATCTCCTCCAATGGAGAATCCGATGTATCATGAAGCCATTGCTTTAAGTTCTGCAAATATTTTTCATGTGATTCCATATTTTTTCAACCTCATATATACTTTTATTTCCACTTCTGTGGTTTAGAATAGCATACTCTAATACCATACGACACCTTATACATTTTTATAAAAAATAATGAGCCAATACCAAGTATCAGCTCATATTATTATTCGCTCATTTTTCTAAGGATACGCTGTATGCTCTTTTTTGACAGATAATATTTGCAGGCTAATTCTGAAGTTTTACTTCCAGCAAGGTAATCCGTGTAAATTTGTTGGTTACGCATCAAAAGTTCCTGCTTGATTTGTGTGCCTGTGCCCCATGCTTGTCTATGTGCCGACTTGCGTGGAATATAAATATTTTCTCCATCAACATACTGCTGTATCAGTTCTATTATCTCAATTGGCAGAATTTCTTCTGCTTTCCTATAGCCCATGTTTGCCTCCCCAAATTTATTTTCAGGAATAGCATTGGCTATAACAATTATTTACTATTGCAATAGCCAGTGCTATGCAAACATAACATATCTTCTCATATACAAATCCCCTTTCTAAAATTTTTTTCATAATACCATCTTTGAGGAAATAAATCAAATTTTTATTCTAATTGTATTTTAAACATTTGTTATCTGATTTACACTGTTTAGCCTCCTATAAACCGGAATTTTTGTTTTCCCCAAACTTATCATTTCTCTATTAACGAAATCAACTTCTCGCGAGTGCGTCAATTAATTTCTGAATACTATTTTCAAGAGTACTTTCACCCCAGCCGAGATTCCATTCATCATTTGATCCACTGTCAGATACAACATATATCGCTGTTGCCTTACGAGAACGGAAATTTGCTATTGTAAATAATCCTGCTCCTTCCATCTCAACGCATTTAGCCCCCATATCGTTTAAATAATAGCGTCCTCTCCATTCCGGCTGAACATATCCACCATCAGTTGTCCAATGATAACCACGAACACAGGATATTCCCTTTTTCTCCAATTCCATACAAAAAGTATCTGTCAAATCTTTTGTTGATTTGATTAGTTCACCCTTAAATCCATATAATCTGGTAATAGAGGTATCGTTATACGCCCCATCGGTAAGAACATAATCTCCAATCTTATTTCCGCCGGCAAATCCTACATGAATCAGTTCCTTAACTCCTGCTGCATATAAATCCTCTGCTTGAGTTGCAAGCCCTGGTGAACACATCTCACCCTTTGCAAAACCTAAATTGCTGTTATGATTCATTACATATATGCCTCCGCCGACATCAAAGGTAAGCGTACCAACATTCTTTGCGAGCATCGTATCAAACAGACTATCAGCCAACAAATAAACTCTATTTGGAACTTTTGTTTGATACTCATCGAAATCAAGCCCCTGCAATTCAATTTCTTTTCGAACAAGAACAGATGGGGCATTATATAAAGCCGGATCTATATAAAATTCTCTTTTTCGCATAATTGAATATGACAATAATTTACCATCTGCAACGGAATGCTCCGCCTGTCTTAAAAACTCGTATCCTCGTTTGCGATAAAATTCAGCAGCTGGCAACGATGCATCTATATTCACATGCGAATAATTCTTTATGATTTCTTTTTCCAAATAATCCATAAGCCGGGTTCCAATTCCCTCATGTTGATTATTCGGAGTTATATATACCTTTGAAATAGCGTTTTGATTAATTGTGCCTGTTCCGAGAATGGTAGTTCCACAACCAATCACATAGGTATTGCCTTCCGAAATGTCATTAATGATATTATCGCGATTATGTAATTCCAAAAAGAAATCTACCACTTCATTCGAATAATATTTTGAATATATTTCTTTTATCGTTGTACTTACGATTTCATTAATCTTGTCAGTCTGATCTAACCGGGCTTTTTTAATTGTTAATTTATCCACGATTCTTTTACCATCCCTTAACTAAGAAAATTACAATTAATTGTTCTTAGGATCTGTAGAAAAATAACTGACACATCTTGACTTGTCTATTTCTCCGATTGCACAGTGCAAAAAGCCTCGCCGTAGCCCACTACGCCTACGTTTTTTGCACTGCACACTCGAAGAAATATCCTGCGCAATCTGTATCACTTATTTTCCTACAGATCCTTATTATAACATAGAGAACTCTGCGTTTCAATCTCTTCGGGTCTGATTCCCCGCAGCCGGTTATTAACTTGTTACTGTTTGCTTGTTGTTCATTTTCCAGTCCCCCAATAAGACAATCATCTTCAATGACCAAAAGCTGTATGTGTGCAACTCCTTTTCCGAGAGTACTTAGGATCTGTTCAGGTGACTAATCTGTCAATCGAATTTTGTACTTGTCACAATTGAAATAAAGTTTTTCAATAGCGGATTTTGTGGACTTTTCTTGTAATATATTCCATAGGACAAAGGCGCGCTGTCCTTTAGGGGAATTGCACAGATATCCGAGTTTATAAAATTCATCTGCGGAAGGACAGAGCAGCCGTAACCGGCCCTTACAAGGGTAAGAAGCACCTGCAGATTTTCGCACATACAGGTGGATTCCGGCGGTATCCGCTGTGAAATCTGATTTTGCATTTCCGCGACTCTGGAAGGAATCGCATAAGAATTGCAGACAACCATATTCTCCAAATACAATTCTTCTTTTGCAAGTTCGGACCTGGAAGTATAAGGATGTGCGGCAGGAATGATACAGCACAGGGGTATCTGGAATAATTCTTTATAGATTGTGTCGTTCTTTATAGGGATATCATCCCGGAAACCAAACAGCAGGTCCAGCTCATCCTGATAAAAGAGATTTAAAATGGACCTGTGGGGAATCACCTTCAAAAACGGATAAAGCTGCGGCATCTGCTCCCGACAGGATTTCAGTATTTTGCAGAGCAGGTCGAGGTTGGCTTCATTCTGGCATCCGATTGTTAAAACCTGTATATTGGTGCTTTGGTGGCGCTGTATCTTCTGCCTGGCGACATTCAGCCTGCCCATGACATTTTTTGCATCTTCCAGAAAACTGATTCCGGCGGGGGTGAGGGTCACTGTCCGGGTGGTACGGTGCAGAAGTTTTGTTCCCAGTTCATCTTCCAGTGAGTGAATCTGTCGGGAAACGGCTGACTGGGTAATCTTTAAAAGTTCGGCGGCTCTTGCAAAGTTCAGGTTCTCAGCAACCTGGATAAAACTTTTCAATTGGTCTGTATTCATGGGTTTCACCTCGATTATTGCGTTTTCGTCATTGATAATACCATATTTTCAATTCACTTTCAAGAGTAAGTGTGTTTTAATATATTGCAAGGGTTAGCGCTGGGTTACAATTCACACCAACGCCAGTTTTTATCTGCTTATAAGTTATTGAGGTGTGAATTATAACAGCTTTTGCACACAAAATGCTTAAAGGAAAAAGCTAAAGCTTTTAGCATTTTGGCGCATGATTCCCACTACTTTGGCGTAGGTGTGAAAAGTAACAGCGCTGGTTACTGTTTACGCCCCGTCTGATTTTGGCACAAGGTTGTTTATTGAAGGCGTGAACAGCAACTTAGCACTGGATAAAGATAAGTGCTGACAATATATGGAAAGGCGGCATATGGATGCAAAGCAGTTTGCCGGTTTTGTTTTGGGACTGGCCAATCAGATAAAGAGAGCTTTGGATACAACGACAGGCATTGGAACAGAAGAATATACTGAAAAAATGCAGGAAAATATGGAATTAACAGAAAAAGGGAACTTAAAATGCAGGAGGTAAAAAATGAATACAACAGTGACAAAAACAAATCCGCTTGGAACAGAACGAATCGGAAAGCTGATACTGACGTTTGCTGTCCCGAGCATCATTTCTATGGTGGTCAACGCGCTTTACAACATTGTTGACCAGATCTTTATCGGACAGGGAGTAGGGTATCTTGGCAACGGTGCCACCAATGTTGTCATGCCCATGACTGTGATCGCGATTGCGTTAAGCCTGCTGATCGGTGATGGTGCCGCGGCATACTTAAGCCTGAAGCTGGGCGAGGGGGATGAAAAGTCAGCGGCCAATGGCATAGGATGTTCCATATCAGTCATGGCGATCGTTGGCATTGTGCTCTGTGTCCTGTTTAACTTACTTTTGGAACCTTTATGCAGGCTGTTTGGTGCCACAGAAGATATCCTTCCCTTTGCCATGGATTATGGACGGATCATTTCCTATGGAATCCTGTTTTCTTCCATTGATTCCGGCATGGCGGGCATGATCCGTGCGGACGGCAGCCCGAAATACAGCATGGCAGGGCTTCTGGTAGGCTGTATCATCAACATTATCCTCGACCCGATTTTCATTTTTGTGTTCAATATGGGGGTAAAAGGAGCGGCCTGGGCGACCATTATCGGGCAGATTCTGAATGCTTTTTTGTATCTTGCTTATATCTGGAAATTTAAGAGCATTCGGCTGGATAAAAAGTGTTTCCGCATTTCAGGAAAAGTCATGGCGAAGGTCAGCAGCCTGGGTATCTCCAGTTTCATCACGCAGATTGCCATTGTGCTGGTCATGGCGGTTACCAATAACATTCTGGTGTCCTATGGTGCACAGTCAAAATACGGCGCGGAAATCCCGCTGACGACCATAGGCATCACCATGAAGGTGAACCAGATTGTCTCTGCCGTCCTGCTGGGACTGGCAACAGGCGCACAGCCTATATGGGGCTACAATTACGGCAGCGGACAGAAGGACAGGGTAAAGCAGACATACCGTATTATATTGATTGCGTCAACAATCATGCTGATTCTGGCATTTTTGGTGTTTCAGTTCGCGCCGATGAGCATTGTCCGGCTGTTTGGTTCCGAGTCAGAGCTGTACAATGAGTTTGCGGTGAAATGTTTCCGCATCTTCCTTCTGGCGTGCCCGATTAACGGGCTGCAGATGGCAACGGGTATTTTCTTCCAGGCAATTGGGAAGCCTACCCAGGCAGCCGTCCTTTCCCTGTCCAGGCAGATTGTCTATCTGCTCCCGGCAACCTTGTTGCTGCCGCTGGCACTGGGGGTGGAAGGGGCATTGTGGGCAGGCCCGCTGGCAGATGTGCTGGCGTTTTTCACAACCCTGGTCATGTTGAAATTATACTGGAAAAAAATTTAGGAGGTAGTAGCCTATGCAGGAAAAATAATTACAATCAGCAGGCAGTGCAAGTGCGGCGGACACAGCATCGAAAGCAAACTAGGCTGAATCCACGCTGAGTTCGCCATTGATCACCATAGACCCGCCAAATCCAAGCAATAACAGCAGCGGCACAAAGGAAAGCACGCCGGAAAGCGTTTTCTTCGTAGCAAAAAGTAGTTACTGCAAGGATCCTACAGCTTTAATGCTCATACCAGATAAAATCATCATAATCCCAGTACAGCCCCACGTCTCCACGAATAGAATTAGCCTCGTAAATACTTCCGTCCACAGCATTGACCTTACAATTATAGTGACAAAAATCCTCCGGATCAATCACCTCCTCCTTATTAGCAAAGTGTACAGAATAATACACTACTCCGTCATCCTCAAATAAATACAGTTTCCTGCCATTCTTTGTATAATCAGATGATATTACTACTTCCAGTTCCTTTGCCGTTTCGCCAATATCTGTCTCCATCGCCTTCCTTGCAATTTCTATCGCTTCGTCTTCGCTAATGCCGCCTGCCGCTTTTATCTTTTCTTCACGTATGGCTCTATCTCTCTGATCCGCCTCGTCTATCTTCTCCTGTGTCCAACCCTGCGAATTAACAGCTATCCTAAAATTACAGTCAATAATCTCCAAAAGTTCCTCGTCTGTAAGCTCCTTATCCGGAAGATAGTATTCTCCTGTAGACCTGATATAGCAGAGTGTTCCTTCCGTTACTGCCTCCGGACTGTCTACCTCCTGAATCATCTTTTCGGGCTTTGCGGTTTCATTCAGATAGGACTGCTTCAATTCTTCCATACGTTCTTTTTCCCTGTCAGAATATGCTCTCATAATACTGCTTGTTCCGCCGCCCTGTTCCTGTGTATGGGTAATATTCACATCAGACTGTACTTCTGTACTTTTTGGCTCTGTTTCTAAAAACTCGGACGGTACTGCCGTATCTACCTGTTCAATATCATCACGAATCTGCCCACAGCCCGTCAATGAAAAAACACTCAAAGCAAATAAAACCATTAATATTTTCGTTGCAAATTTTTTAGATTTCTTCATCATTTTCCCTCTTATCTCTTGAATATTACTATTTTATACAATCATTTAACCGGCAAAACAATAGAAGTTCTGCCAGTCAGACGGTGTTTATTCATATGTCTTCAAGATGCTTCCGTCCACAGCATCAATCATACAATAATATGTCGAATGGTTGTTCTCACTTGGATTGCTGAAAATTACGAGGTAAGCCACGTCTCCCTTATGTTCATAATCCGTCTGTTCTGATATATCTATTTTAATCACTGCCACAGAACCGTCTTCATATTTCAATATTTCTTTTCCTTCCGCACGCTCTCCAAGTTCATCCTTCATCTGTTTCATTGCAATTTCTATTGCTTCCTCTTCACTGATTCCGCCTGCAGCCTGTATCTTTTCCCGCCACTGTTTTTCTTCTGCCTGACTCTCTGCTCTCGCTTCCTGCGCTGCTGTACCCTGTGAGACCGCATAACTCATCTTATGTTGAAAATCAATAATCTCCAAAATCTCCTCATCAGTCATTTCCTGTGCTGGCAGATTAAAAACACCTGTAGACTTGATATAGCAGAGTGTTCCCTCTGGCACATCTTCCGCATTGTCCACCTGTGCAATGACATTTTCGGGGAATTTTCCACCTTTATATGCCTGCCAAAGCTCCCTGCTGCGTTCTTCTTCATCTGCGGAATACTCCCTTGAAAAGGTATCCGCCTCTGTGGGCTTCGACTGAACCATATCGTTTATTTCCAGCACTTCATCATTAGGAATGCTTTCCATTCTCTCCTTCACCACGCTTGTTACAAATGCCCGCACCGGAAAACTGACTACACCCGCCGCCAGCACAAACGCTGCCGCAGCCGTCACCAGCTTTCTCCAGTTCCATCTCGCCGTATTCCTGTTTTCATTTTCCATCTGTTTCTGAATATTCATAATAATCTCCTCCTGCATTTCCGATGAAATATGCACCTGATCCATTACTTTCTTTACATCATATCTATCCATTTGTTATATGCCTCCTTCCAACTTAACCGTATCACGCATTTGTTTTCTTCCCCGCAGCAGTCTTGATTTTACTGCGCTTTCTGTGATTCCCAAAATATCAGAAATTTCCTTTATCGAATATCCCTCAACATAATGCAGATAAATAACTGTTTTATGCTTTACTGGAAGTTCGAGAAGTTCTTTTAATGTCTGCCTTTGTTCAGGTGCCACAAGAATGTTTTCTACTTCATCAATAGGAACCTTTTGATGTCGGACTCTAAACCGTATCGTATCGCGACAGATATTCGTTGCCACCTTGATTAACCACGCTTTCTTATGCTCCTCATCATGAAAAACTGGTTTCTTTTCCAAATATCTGCAAAAAGTATCCTGAATGGCATCCTGAACATCCTGCTCATTGCAAAGTATGACAAGGCAAATTTTATAGAGCATATCGCTGTATTTTATGACCGCTTCTCTTATATCCTCCTCGTTATTCATCTGTTTTCACCTCCTTTGCTTTAAACACGTTTAAGATGAGGAAAAGGTTGCATATAAAAAATATATTTTCATAACTTTTTATTTTTGTGTATCTCACTTTTCTATGTTATTTTCTCACAATCATTATCTCTGTGAATCAATTACAAATACATTTTATCCGCGCCCGCTTATTACCCATGAGCAGTTCTGGACATTGGCGGCAGGGGCGCAATTGCCTGCATAATACAGGAATAAGGAGATTGCAAAAACCTTTATAAAATGCTATGATAAACGAAAATAAAATTTTATGGAGAAGGTCATGAAACGAAAAATCAAAATATTGTCCCCGGTTCTCTTGCTGACCGTATTATTATTTGGATGTCAAAGAAATACTCCTGCTCCCTTGGAGGAACAACAGACTCCTGATTCTGATACGGTCAATTTGACTGTATGGGGAGCAGCAGAGGATGAGGAGCTGCTTCGGCAGATCATTGAAAGGTTTGAGAAACAGTATGGAGGGCAGGCGGATTTTCAGATTACATATCAGCCACAGAGTGAAAGCAGCTGCACGGATGCACTGATGGCAGACCTGGAAAATGGTGCAGATGTATTTGCCTTTGCAGATGATCAGCTGAATACGCTGGTGGCTTCTGGTGCGCTGGATCCCGTGGAGAATGCGGAATCTGTGCGGCAATCCAACCTGCCGGAAGCTGTGCTTGCGGCATCTGTCAACGATACGCTGTATGCCCTGCCCTTAACAGCAGATAACGGATATTTTCTGTATTATGATAAGCAGTACTTTGCGCAGGAGGATATCACATCGCTGGATCAGATGCTGGATATCGCTGCAGAGCATGGCAAAAAAGTTTCAATGGAATGGTCATCTGGATGGTATGTGTATTCGTTGTTTGGCAATACAGGGCTGACAGTGGGACTGAACGAAGACGGAATTACCAATTACTGTACATGGAACAGTACAGATGGGAAAATCAAGGGAACGGACGTCGCGCAGGCTATGCTTGACATAGCAGGGCACCCGGGGTTTATCAGTACAGATGACGCCGGATTCCTTGAAGGTGTTCAGAACGGAACGATTATAGCAGGGGTCAACGGGGTGTGGAATGCTGTCGCTGTGGAGGAAGTATGGGGCAGTGATTTTGGCGCGTCGAAACTGCCAACATATACATGCGGCGGGCAGGAGATTCAGATGGCGTCGTTCTCCGGCTATAAACTGATCGGGGTCAATGCCTATTCAGAACATAAAATGTGGGCGGCGAGGCTGGCGGAGTGGATTACAAATGAGGAGAACCAAAAGCTTCGTTTTGTACAGCGCGGCCAGGGACCGTCCAACATCGTTGCTGCAGCTTCCGGGGAGGTGCAGAGCGCTCCGGCAATTGCCGCGTTGCTGGAACAGTCGGAATTTTCCTGTCTTCAGCGTATCGGGGGCAATTACTGGGAGCCTGTCAAAGTGTTTACCGCGGAGATTCTGGCAGGAAATCCTTCAGGAAAAGATCTTCAGGAGCAGCTTGATACAATGGTTGAGGGGATTACAGCCCCATAAGGGGCATTCAGAAAAGGAGTACCAGGTGTGATGAAAAATATCAGTTTAAAACATCGTTTGATCATTCCGATTGCCCTCTTGGGAATCGTGGCAGTTCTGTCCAATATTCTTTCAATCATTAATATTCAAAATGTGAACACCAGTGCTGCCAATATTGCGGACAATTACATGGATGGAAAGAGCAGACTGTCAGAAATCTGTCAGTCTTCCATGAATATACATAAAATGGCGTTGAGCCATATTGTTGCCATTGACTATGGCACGATGACGACACTTGTCAGGCAGATTAAGGAGGAGGAGGCAGTCCTTGAGGGTATGCTGCAGGAATTTGAGCAGTATGTGACGCCGGAGGATCAGGCACAGTATAAAAGGTTATTGTCAGATTACGATTCGTTTCGGCATGCGCTTGTCTTCCTTGTCTGTGCCAGCGCAAGCCATAAGACACAGGATGCATACGCCTGTGCCAACGGGGATGTTGCCCTGTATGCCGGCGCTATGGAGGCGGATATCGATGCCCTGAATGCATCTATCAGTGGGCAGATTATAGATGCAAGGAATCATCTGTCCGCGACATATTATATATCCCTGGCAATAGGCGCGGCTTCTGCACTGATGTGTGTGCTGCTTGTGTTTGCGGATTTGAAACTGATTACCAGCTATGTGGTGATTCCGGTCAAGAGCATCCTGAAAACCATTAAGGAAAGCTCCAGCCGCATCAATCTGATGACAGGTGAAGTCTTGAAAAGGACACGGGCTTCAAAGAGGAGTGCATCGGATTTGTCGGCCCTTGCAGAACAGCTGTCCGCAACCATACAGGAGGTCGCAGGCAATGTGTCCGCCATCAACGAAAATGCGGATAGTGTCAGACAAGACGTTCAGGATATCGCAGAGGAATGCAGTGCCATCACAGAATACAGTGCTGATATGAATGTGCGGGCAGAAGAAATGCAGCAGTCTGCACAGAACAGCGCAAGGATTACCAGCGCAAAGGCGGAGGAAATCCTTCTGTCCCTAAATGATGCGATTGCCAAAAGCAAAAGTGTGGATCAGATTAAAAACCTGACGGGTGAGATTCTCTCCATCGCACAGCAGACACAGCTGATTGCCCTGAATGCCGCTGTGGAGGCTGCAAGGGCGGGAAAATCCGGAAAAGGTTTCGCGGTTGTCGCCGACGAGGTGCGCGATCTGGCAAATTCCAGCCAGGAAGCAGCCAACAGAATTCAGGAGATCAACAGTGTGGTCACAGCTGCGGTATATAACCTCTCTGACAATGCGCAGCATCTGGTTGAATATATGAGTGAGTCCGTTCTTACGGAATTTCAGGCATTTGTGCAGTCCGGCAGCCAGTATAAGAAAGATGCGGCTTATATCCGCAGGTCAATGGCAGAATTTCACGAGCGGACGAGCCGCCTGAAAAATTCGATGTCAGGTATTGCGGATTCCATTGGAATGATTACAGCAGCAATCAACGAGGGCGCAAGCGGCATAACGGGCGCCGCAGGAAATACCAAAAAGCTTGCCGGTGATATGGAAGACATCACGCGGCGCATGGGAGTCAACCAGGAGATTGTAAGAGAATTAGAAAAAGAAACGGTGGTATTTGATAATCTATAAGACAAACAGACAGTCCTTTCTGATATCTGGAAGTTCACCCACGAATACATTTTACACCTTTATATCCTTGTCATCTTTGACAACTAAAATTTTTTGCATACACAGCACCTCCCTACACAGCATATCATACTTTCATGTGTTGTGTTTGTTTGCATCTCTTTAACATTTTTTATTAAATGATAATCATTTTCTGTTCAAAAACGTTATTATAGATAGGAGCTCGCAAAGCACAACGGGAAGGGAGCTGAAAAAATATTTCTGCGATACTGCAGATAGCATTGTTCCAGTTTGGAAAAGGCGGAGGAAGGAGTGTAGTAACAAAGGAATTATTTTATATGAACAGAGGAAGGAGTGTGGTAACAATGGAATTATTTTTGCTTGAACATGAGAAATTGTGGAGGAGGGGAACGACAAAGGTCTGTGTGTTTCTTTGTTTTGTGTATGTGGTTCTCATTGGAAGTGTTCTTTCTTATCAGTGGTTTGCTTTTGGAAGTTCCACTCATACTGATTCTTTTGGCAATCATTTTGACGGATATGACATGATACGGGACAGTCAGGAGTATTCGCGCTCATTTGGCGGTGAACTGACAGACGAATCCTTTCAGCAAATGGTAAAAGCGTATCAGGAAATCAAAGCAGACGGCATGGACAGAGAATTGCAAATCACAAATCAATACAAACTGCAAAGCTGGCTGGACACACTGTACCCCGAATTAAAGGACAGCAGCACCTATCAGCTGATGCTCAGCTATGTCAATCCAGACGAGTTGACAGGATTCTATGAGAGACGGCAGCAGGCGATTGAGAAGTTTCTGGAGATCAGCGGGCAGGAGGGAAGTGAAAAGGAGTATTTGATGCAGATAGAACAAAAAGTACAGAAGCCTTTTCGTTATGAGTGGACGGAAGGCTGGTCATTGGTTCTTTCAAGTATTGTCGGTGAGCTTGGCATTGTGATGGCACTGTTTCTCGCGACCGCCCTGTCGCCGCTCTTTGCTGGAGAGTGGTATAATGGAACAAATATTCTGATACTGACGACAAAAAATGGGTGGAGAGAGACCGCTTTTGCAAAAATACTTGCCGGACTTTGCTTTACTCTGGAGTTTTTTGCGATACTCGCAGCAGGAGAAATTGCTGCACAGCTCTTTTTTATGGGGACAACTGGCTGGGATATGCCGATTCAGAATATAAAGCTGATTGCGATTGCACCCATGAATATGTTACAGGCAGAAATCTATGAATATGCGTTTACGCTGCTTGGCGCGATCGGATATGCAGGGATTGTCATGCTGCTGTCGGCTATAGTGAAGAGTAATGTGCTGGCGCTGTTGTCTAGTCTTGCGGCCGTGTATGCTCCAATGATGCTGGAAAGGTATCTTCCGTTCTGGATGCAGAAAGCAAAGGATCTCGTACCGCTGGTGGGAAGCGGCACAGATATTTTTCGGACCAACACACTTTGCATTTTCGGCAGATATATCTGGTCGCCGTATCTGCTGGTCACAGTCCCGGGAATGATCGGCCTGCTCTGCATTCCGTTTGCCGTAAAGGGATGGTCAAGGAGGCTGAAAGTCTAGTTTCACCCTCCTGTGTCAATTGTCTCAATAATTGAATATTGGCCTCCGATGCAACATTTACGATGGAGTCTGCATTCTTTTTGTCCTCAGTGTTTTCCAGCTTTGCGGTTCTGTCCAGAAGCCTGCGGGCCTGTTCCCTGTTCATGGTCCGTTCTATTCCAACCGATGTATGTTATGGGAATCAGATAATATGTTTTTCTTCAGGATACAGAAAGAAATTATAATAAGAGTCATTAGAGATATAGACACTCCGCACTTAAGTCCTTCTGTGCAATATTTAAACACTAATAAATGTTTTCCCTGACCGATTTCTACTCCCATGAACATATCATTCATTTTGTATATTTTTGCTGGTTTTCCATCGATTTCTGCATGCCATCCCTTGCTGTATGGCACTGCAACGCATACAATACGATCTTCGTTTATATCTATCTCACTCGATATTGCATTCGTAGAAACCTGAGTATTGATAATACCATTTTTTCTTTCCATAATATAATCACTATATCCTGTAAAATCATAGCAGCATAATTCTAAGTCCTGTATATTTAGAACAGTCTCTTCAGTGAATGATAGTGTTATTTCTTCCTGCTCTTTCCAGCTGGCTTGTCCTAAATCAGCGCCGGTTTTTCCATTATCATATTGAGTGATTATTACTGTGTGCGAGGAAGGTTCATCTTCAAAAGAGATATGAAATTTGCAATTCTCTGATTTTGTTATCAGATAATTTTCACAGCCATTCTGAAGTTGTGCAGATAATTTGATGCTGCCGCCGTTCTGTATAGCAATATTTGGGCCAGAGAGGACAGCTTTGTCAAGACCTACTATTGTATAAGGAATCGATTTCAACTGATTATCATAATCTACAGATGTCTTCAGAGAACCCTGATAATCCTCTATGGCAGCAGCCTGGAGCATGACCTGTTGTTTTTCAAATCCAGTCATATTGGAATAGATCCCTTCGTCAAAAACATTCTGGTATGTATATACGAGAGGTAATACATTTTGATTTTCATACAATATCCATGCATGGTCTGTAGTCTCTCGAATAGGTACACAACCATAAGGGGGGCAACTTTCAGTATTATCTAATATGAGGTATTTAACTGCACATAAGGATTCCAATATAATCCGATTGCGCAGTCCATAAGTGTGGTAATCATTAATCTCATTAACATTCCATGCTTTTAGTGCTTCTGTATAGCTTGCATTCAGGATACTAAAGTAGCCAGAGACTCCGTAATATCCTTGGCTAAATCCCGCATTCATAGCTGTAAAGGGCATTTGAGCTGTTCTTTGGTAGTCTATTCTGCAGAAATCTTCTTCTAAATCACAAGATAACTCAGAAACGGTGTTTCTCTCACATATTTCAGGGAATGCCATGTCAGACGACATAACACGCCATCCGCGTATGATTGTCGTTGTGAGAGCTGTAAACAAGATAAACATACCAAGTTTTTCTTTTTTCAGTTTACAGAAAAAAGGAAGAACGACAACGATTAATCCGACAATAATGATACAATTGGATATTGTAATTCGAAATCGTTCATGATCTAATATGGACATTTTTTTCCCATAAAGCCCTAGAAGCAGCAAAAGAAAGATGGAACATATTTTGGGGAGAGGCATCAAATTTGGTATCATGTCCCAGGATTTTACCGACAAGTATGCGATATATACTATAAATACAATTTGCCATCGATTATAGTTTGCCCCACCAGACATAATGATGCTGGCTGGTGGAAACAAACAGAGAAGAAATATAAAAATAAGATTTCTCTTTTCATTTCTCATACCTTTTGCAAACAATAGCCACAAAAGCATTAATACGCCTATTGTGCTGATGGAAGTGACTTGAGCTAAATTATTATATGGTGGAAATAGGAGATTTAATAAAAAATTTCTTACTTCTGAAAAAGGAACAAAGAAAGTAATATTAATATTTGGTATTCTATTACAATGCAGATATCCAATTACAGCGGGGACAAATATAAAAGCAGAAAGGCCAAGACCAGCTGCATATTCTAACACTAATTCTTTTATTGTATGCATAGCATTTTTAAAAGTTGTTTTATTTTGAATGAGAATATAAATGGTATACACTGCGATCGATATAGAACCTACATATAAATAGAAAAATCCACAAAGAGCAAAGAGAAAAACACTTGCACCCAAAACACCTTTTTTCTTCCCGATAATGGAACGGTATGTGCCAAGAAACATGAGCGGAATCAAGATCATAGCGTGTGCAAAATTAAAATACAAATAACATTGATAAGTAAAGCCGGAAAAAGAGTATAACAATGCGCCAATAACATATGCATACGGACTTTGGCCTGGCTCATGTGAATATGCAAACGCAATGAATGTAATTCCTCCAAGATATATTTGAAAATAAAGTAAAAAGTTAAAAAAATAGGGAAGAGAATCTTCACTAATAAAAGCAGAAAAAAGATAAAGAGGATGTCCAAGACCATAATAATTTAAGGTGGCAATTGTGTCTTCCCCCATTGCCAGAGTCCATTCAATCAAAGGAAAAGAATACTCTTTATTCTGTATGAGGCTTGTCAAAATGTTAATGACGAGCTGTCTGATATACTGCATTGCAGGAAAAAATTGCATTTGTCCATCTGTGCAGTTAAATGCAATTCGGTTGTTTTGATACATAACATATAGATGTATTGTGGCATATGCCCAAAATACTACAGAATACAATAGATATTTATGGGATGAGGAAAATTTTTGCTTCATAGTGACTCCTTTATTTTTAACGTAATAATGTTATTATATCGGATTTATACAAATTAGCAATAGCCATTGCATAAAGAAATCGCGGAAGTTAATAATTTCATGTGAATTCCAATGGAAATTCATATCAAATTCATACCCATGTGCTATACTTAGATTCGATAAAGCTAAAACTCAGTACAATCCATCATTTTCACAGGGAGGTAACGATGAATTCAACAACCTGCAAAGTCCTGTTTCTGGAGGACGAGCCCACGATCAGGGAGGTATTGACAGAATACATGCTGATCTCGGGATATGAAGTGACAGCTGCGGAGCGTGGAGATACGGCAATTGCGCTTCTCAATCAGTATATTTACGACATTGCCGTTCTCGATATCATGGTGCCAGGCGCAGACGGATTCGCTGTGCTCGAATATATCCAGCAGCATTGCAGCGGGACGGCGGCCATCATGCTGACCGCGCTGGAAGATGAAAAGACGCAGGTTAAGGCGTTTAATTTATATGCAGACGATTATGTCATAAAGCCGGTATCACCGGTAATCCTGCTAAAACGCATGGAAACGATACTGCGGCGCACGAAAAACCGTTTCGAAAAAGACAGGACGGAAAACAGTGGGCAGCAGAGGGGACTTTATCTCAGGGAGCAGGCATTCTGTGCCTATTACGATGACAGGAAGCTTCCGCTCACACTGAGCGAGTATCTGCTGCTGCAGACACTTTTCAGGGAGCCGGACAGAGTGTTCACAAGAGAACAGCTTATTTTGAGAATATTTAATGAAGATTATATCGGAAATGACAGAATTATTGACGCCCATGTAAAAAATCTCCGCAAAAAGCTTCCCATCTCCTGCATCAGGACGGTGATTGGTGTGGGTTATCAGTTTGACAGGGAGGCGGAAGGCGTATGATTGCGTGTTGTCTGTGGAGACGCCATGATTCGCTTGATGAAAGGCGCGGGTGTACAGGTATGCAGTATTGCTGTTGTATCATGAAAAATATGCAGATGCATACAAGTTAGAATGTGCAATTATACAAGGCCGTGAGATATGAATGGAGGTCTGATGAGATGTGGTCAAGGTTGAAATTGGGAGGACGAAATCTGTTTTACAGCATGATCTTAGCGGGGTGCATGTTCACCTTTCTGGTCGGATATTTTGTGTATATGCTGCCTTCCCTGTATGTGGATTACACGATGGAGCAAAATCTCAAGTCGGTGAGGGAACAGCATACAATGTATGTAAAAACCGGTAGCTATGAAGATGTGCAGGTAAGGAATCCGACAGCGTGTTTTTCTGTAAGGATACCGGATACAGAAGACAGTATCTGTCTCACCAATCAATTTTTTTCCGTAAAGATTACTGTGGAGGAGGGGCAGACCAGGGAACTGTTTACAGAGTTTCGCAGCTTATTAAATGCTTTGGATTGGAATGCGGATCATAAAAATGCATATGATATGGATTCTTTGAAAGAACAGATGCAGGAAAACGCGGAGAAATGGGTAGAGACGCTGGAAGTGATTTTTAAGGATATTTTTGGCGAATCAGCCTCTGCGCCGTTTGGGATTCAAGTCCTCGTACAGCAGAATGTGCAGGGGGGATACAGCGATGAATACAGCAGAATACACCGGGTGTCCGACGACTTTGTCATTTTTGAGACAGGCGTGGAAGACCGCAATAATCAATATATAAATTATATCGCAGTGCAGCGGACAGGGGAAAGTCTGATTCTGACATTTCTGCCAGTGGTGACGCCGGACATGAACGAAATCAGGCCGGTTGTATTTCAGAGCCTTCCGATGCTCGGAGCTGTTATTTTTTTGCTGGTGTTATTGTTTTCCCGGATTTATTCCGGAGGCATCGTTTCGCCGATTGTGCGCCTGGTGCGGCATACAGAGCAGATGAAAAGCAGCCGCAGGTTTCAGGGGATTCCCATAGATAAGGACTTGCAGGGGCGAAAAGATGAAATCGGTGTCCTTGCAGTGACAATCGATGCGCTCTATCAGACGATTCAGGCAAAGTATGAGGAGCTTGCGGAGAAAAATCAAGCGCTTGCGGAGGAAAATGAGAGACAGGAAGTCTTGCTGCGGGCTTCTTCCCATCAGCTCAAGACGCCGATTTCTGCGGCGCTTCTGCTTGTGGACGGCATGAAAAGTAAAATTGGCAGGTATCAGGACACAGAGATATACCTGCCCAAAGTGAAAGAACAGCTTCTGTCCATGAAAAAGATGGTGGAGGATATCCTGTACTTAAATCATTGCGGTGAAAGTCTTGACATACAGAAGATAGAGCTCCGAAAGGTGTTGGATTCGCAGCTGGATGTTTACCGCATTCCCATAGCGGACAAGCAGCTGCAGGTCAGCGTGGAAGGCGTGGAGCGTGTTGTTCTTGACACAGATGAGGCGCTGTTTTCCCAGATTTTAGATAACATCTTATCCAATGTTGTGAATTACACACCGCGGGGGGAACGTGTACAAATCGTGCTGACAGGACAGAAATTGTGGATAAAGAACGCCGGAATCGAGATTGATGTGGATATCTTACCGCACATATTGGAACCCTTTGTCAGCGGAAATCATGGCCAAAAAGAGAATGGAAGGCACAGTCATGGGCTTGGTCTGTACATTGCGGCCTATTATGCCAGAAAGATTGGAATGAAGATTGAGATATACAATGAGGGAAACAGCGTGATGACAGTGATCTATTATAATAAGGAACTGTCATGAGTAATTTTGGAACTGTTCCGAAACAGGAAAGCGAGGAGCATTATGGAAAATGACATATTGTTATCAATTGAAAATCTAACCGTATGCTATGGCAAGGATGTTGCCCTTCAGGTTGAATTCCCCATTTTGATCGAGGAGGGGGACCGGGTAGGAATCATTGGTTCCAACGGCGCCGGCAAGAGCACATTCATCAAAAGTATTCTGGGACTTGTGAATTATCAGGGGAGTATCCGCACCAGACTCACGATGGAGCAGATCGCGACACATATGCAGTCCAACGAATACACGGATTCCATGGCGACAAAGTATATCATGGAAGCCATTCTGCGGACCAGGATATCGCGCAATCAGAAATTGCAGGAGCTGATTCAATACTTTGAATTCGAGGACTGTCTGCGGAAGAAATACAGTAAGCTGTCGGGCGGTCAGAAGCAGCGGTTTACGATTATCATGGTAATGATGCAGGACGCGCCGTTGACGATTTATGATGAAGTCACTTCGGGGCTGGACTTTGAGACGAGGCAGAAGCTGGTGGAAAAGATGGCCTCATGGTATCAGGACAGGGATTCCAGCCTCTGCATTGTCTCGCACTATTATGAGGAATTGGAACAGCTTGCCAACAAGCTGCTGATTCTGGACAAAGGGCGCGTGATCGATTATGGGAAAAAGGAAGAACTGTTTCGGAAATACTGCGGCAGGGCAGTCATTATCCTGAATCATTCCAAGGAGAAGGAAGCACTTTTCCAGTCCTTCAAAAAGCTGGCGTCTCCGGCGCACCTGATTGCACTGCCCTGTGAGACGGAAGAAAAGGAGCGGGAGCTTATCAGCCTGCTGCTCGCGCACAATATGGACTACACGAGAAGCACGACAGATATTGAGATGATATATTCAAACGCAAAGAAGTGTGGAGGTCAGCAATGAACGGGAAAAAGAGACAAGTAATCACAAAGTATATGGTATTCTATGAGCTTCGCAACGTCACAGGCAATCCGTTTGTGCATATTTTCGGCATCGGGATGCCGATATTCATGGCAGTCCTGATCACGCGCATTGCGGTCTCCGAAGTGTCAGATGCGGCAATTGCAAAAACGGTCTCAACGTCAGTCTTTCTGGGAATCGGGGCGATGATACCGATGGCGACGGTTTTGATGGGATACGCAGTCAGACAGGCACAGGATTTTGAAAAAGGGATTCCAGAGCGTATGCGGTTGTTTGGGATCCGGGACTGCGTGACAATCTGCAACAGGGCAGTTTCGGAACTGATTTTTATGACAGCAGCGTTTGCGCTCTATTTTCTCGTCGGTATTTTATTCATAGACTTGGAAGCGCCCGCTTTTTTCGGGATCGTCCTGTATATCCTCTGTATGCTGTTTTTCAGCATCACATGTTTTATGCTCGGGCACGCAATCGCGGCATTGGTAAAACGGTTTAGTATTACGTATTGTATTGTCATGATGGTGTATTTTGCACTCATGATCTTAGGAGGAATGATGGGAATTTCCTATGAGAATATGCCCGCCGCAATGCAGGCGGCTGCAAAGCTGCTCCCGGTTACCTATTTTAACAAGGATTTTATCACCATATGGACCGGCGGAATATATAACTTTGTGCCGATGGTACAGTCGTATCTGTTTTTCGGCGCCATAGGAGGAATCTTATTGTTTGCAGCCTCCAACAGAGGGGGTGGGAGAGCGCACGAAAAAGTATGAGGAACTCTGTAACAACGATAAAAATTAAGTGAAAAGTCCAGACTGCACAAACACCCGGAAAAAACGATACTTTCCGGGTGTTTGTGATTTGCTTTCAGCTAATTGCCGTCTGTGATGCCATAGTAAGTTATTGTTGTGCTTGTGGATGATTCTGCCGGAGTCTCTGTCTGCGCGGAATCGGAGACTGGTGTCTGCGTAAACGAGTACCCGCCGTCCTCATCTTTTGTGATTTCCAGGTGAGCAGTCTGGTTCTCATGCGCCAGTGTGAGACTGCAGGCACCGTTTTCATCAAAGGAGTCCGTGATGTCAATCTTCTGGTCGTAATAATAGATCCAGACCTTGCCGTCCTCGTCCACATCAATGCCTGCCGAGTTGTTCAGTCCTGCGGCAACTTCATCTAACGACAGCCATGTCTCGTTGCCGTCCTCATCAATACTCACTCCGCCGCCGCTGATTTCTTTTGTCTCACCGTCCTGCGTGTACCTAAAAGTGTATCCTCCATAGCCGTTTTCACCGTTCTCGGTCACGTCGACCTCTCTCTGCGTACCATAGAACCACATTGAAAGTTTCTGCTGAATGCCCCCAATGTCCGCCGCGTAGACCGTTCCTCCGGCGCCAATCGCGACCGCGCATGCGACTGCAGCAGCAACTGCCATATTTTTTCTGTGTTTTCTCCGAATCTGTTCCATCTCTTCTACCTCCAAAGCGAATTGTCCGGAGGAGTGAAGTGCTGAAAAGGCCTGTTTATACCGATCTCTATCTGTCATCATCCCATTCCTCCTTTAATACCTCTTTGAGCATTGCACGTCCGCGCGACAGCCGGGTTTTCACATTACTTTCACTGAGCTTTAAGATGCCCGCAATCTCACTGACTGAGTAATCTTCATAATAGTACAGATGGATTACAATGCGGTACTTCTCCGGAAGCTGCATCACGGTCTCAAACAGATTCTCCGCCTCCGGCGTCTCGAAAGTCAGCGTTTCCATGTAGTCCTCAATGGAAACCTTGTTGCGTCTCCAGAAAGTGTGTGTGATATTTTTGGCCTTGTTGACAGCTACCCGGATCAGCCATGCGCGTATGTGCTGCTCATTCTCAAATTCCTTTTTTGTTGTGTAATACTGGATCAAGGTATCCTGAACAACGTCCTCCGCATCCTGTGTGTTTTTGCAGATACTGAACGCCGCGGCAAAGAGGCTGTTCTGATACAATGCTGCCAGCTCCTGTAAGGATTGTCTCATGAGTACTCCTTTTGTAATGATGCTTCTATAGTTTGAAAGACCTTTCACTAATAACACAACTCAGAGAACAGAATGGTTACAACATATAACAAATTCCTTAAAAAATTAATCCAGATAAAGGTGCGCGCCTTGCTGTCCGGGAGATTACAGACTCTTTATGACTGGCATCGGTAAAAAGTCCTGTCATATATTGGTAAAGACGGAATTCTGTCTCCTGTATGTATCATTGTCTTTCTGGCTCAATTCACTCTCCACCTGTGCCAGCTTTGCCTGCAGTTCCCGGACCTTTTCCTCATCCCCGGAAGCCGCCTTGATCTGCTGTTCCAGCTGCTGCTTTTGTTCTTTCAGCTGCCGAATCTCCCTGTCAACCTGATCTGTGCTGCCGACGCATTTCTCCTCGGACGCCTTGGGATTTTCGTCCTGGTCTGCATCGACCGCTTTTTTGCCGGAAGACTCCTTTTTTGCGGCCTTGTTGGGATCGTCATATATCACTTTCGGATTGCCGTTCTCATCCTGCCCTAACCGGTACAGTCCGCTCGGTTTCCTGCCCGACGCCTCACTGCTGATATACTCGTCCATGGGAACGGGGATCTCGTCAGACTCTTTTTTTTCCTTCGCTTTCTTTGCCTCGCTTGCCCGCTCCTCCCTTTTTGCCTTCATCTGTTCCGCGTAATCGGTTCCGTAATGACTGTAGTTTCCATTGATTTCCATTGCCATATCAATATCCTCCATGTTTCCTTTTTCTAATGACTGTTTGTCCGGCAGTATTCCCCTGCCTTCCTAATCATTTTCGGACACAATTTCCGACAAGTAAATCGTTTTGCACTCAAATGCCTTCTCAATGCTGTGAACTGCTAATCACTCTGCGGAATGATCAGCAGCACATTGAGAACAACAGCGGTATTCTCGCGTTTCATATGCACTGCACCCTGGTATTTCTCGGCAGTTCTCCTGATGTTTGACAGGCCGGTGCCCTCCCGGAACAGCCCCTTTCCCAGGTAGCTGTTCTCCACCTCGATCAGGATAAAGTCGCCCTGCACATTTCCTGTCACGCGGATAAA
Source organism: uncultured Lachnospiraceae bacterium (assembly GCA_947178145.1). Taxonomy (GTDB): domain Bacteria; phylum Bacillota; class Clostridia; order Lachnospirales; family Lachnospiraceae; genus COE1. The sequence goes on from CAMWXE010000069.1 coordinate 25,694, forward strand.
TCTCTCCGGATTTCCTTCCATCTTTCTGCAGGCGCTGACTGCATTGTCCAGTGCATTGGACAGAATAATGCAGAAATCAATGTCGCGTATCGCGCAGGGATATGGCAGGGCCAGCGCACAATGGACATCGATCGCGCTGTTTGCGGCAATTCCCAGCTTATTTCCGATCAGGATATCAACCACCGGATTGCCCGTGCTGTACGGAAAGGACAGTTCCCCCGTCCCTTCCTCCAGATCCGTGACATAGTCGAGCGCCTGACGCCATCTGCCATGCTGCAGGAGCTCCCGCGTCACCGTGATATGGTTTTTGATATCATGGCGGAAGGCTTTCGTGCTCTCATAGTGCGCCCTCGCCTCCTCCACATACTGATTCAGATAATGTTCCTGCTGTGCAAGCAGGGACAGTTGTGTGCTCAGCCGCACATTTTCCAGAAGCCTCCGGTATGCATACATCACGCAGAAAAGGCTCACTATCCCCAGAAACTGTATCACCAATGCCTGACGGTGGTCGGTATTCAATATCTTTCCATCCCTGTCCGTGATAAGCGTATTTCCATAAACTGTATAATTGATATATGCGCTCATCAGAAATATCAACAGCGTCGGCATCAGTATCAGAACCGCATACGGACTCCCTTTCACCCCACTGTCCGCATCACTGCACACAAAATACCGGAAAATCATGCGGTAACAGAAAATAATTGCAAATACAGCCAGATTTCCCAACAGCATAAATGTGATACTGACTGTTTTCTGTGGCAGCGAATGCAGGAGCGGATACACCATGGACAATGCCGCGTTGAAAGTGCCGTAACACAGCTGCATAATCTCACTGGTTACAATTGCATATAGTACCGATGTCAGCAGTTCTTCCCTGTATGCGATGATTCCGACAGCCGCAAGCATCAGCACATAGGCGAGAAACGAGTACAGGCCGCCTGCCTGCATTGTCATCACGGCAGCGCCGCAGACCACAAACAGCAGACAGGGCACGAAGCCCGATCGTTTGTTCAGAAATTTCGTATAATAGTGAAATCCGACACCGATCTGAAGCATTCCCATGACATATACATTAAAAAAATCAAGACAGTCCTCCACAAAAACCTCCAAACCGTTCCTTATTTCATATTTCCTTCATATACCGCAGTATCACTTCTGAAAATTCTTTGCTGCGCAGGCGCGATACCGGTATCCCGGCGCCGCCCTCCATCCTTGCCACTCCATTTTTGTAACCGCGCAGATACCCCATGTTGATCAGGTAGCTCCTATGGCATCTGTAAAATCTGCCGTCCAGCTTTGTTTCCAGGTTTTCTATCCTGTCGTAATAGTCAATCACCTCCGACGAACTCAGATGCAAATATACCTTTCTGCCAATAATCTCACAGTAAATAATCTCATCAAATGAGATAATACTGCTCTCATACCCTTTCTGAACCAGCAGCTTCTTCTCCGCATCCTTCTGCATCATGGAGGTAAGCAGACGTTCCATCGTCCGCTCAAAACGCTTTTCCTCAATCGGCTTTACCAGATAATCATAGGCCTGCACCTCAAAGGACTGAAATACCATCTCCATTAATATCGTAGTGAAAATCAGATAACCCTTGAAGCCACGGCTGCGCAGCCGCCTCGCTGTCTCCATTCCGTCCATGCCCTCCATCTGGATATCGAGAAACAGGAGGTCGAAAGCCCTGTCCGACTGCAGCAGGGCTTCTCCGCAGGAAAACTGCGTCACCTCTGTTTCAAGTGGAAACTGTTCCGAAGCATTCTTCCTGCGGAAAAAGCCAGACACCATCGCACTGATTTTATCTGACATATATTGCTCATCATCGCAAACTGCTATGCGAATCACATTTCTCGCCTCCTCTTAGAAAGCGTATTTTACCATACTCTTTCTGTATGTACAATGCAATTGTCTCCAAATGTATGATGGATATCCTGAATGGTATTATATATGATTTGCGCATAGCGGGTTCCGCTGTCATGAATTGCCCAATCCGCGCATATTCCCTGCCGGCAAAATTGCCTATTCTGTTTCTGAAATGCAGTCTGCCCGCTTCCATTCTGTATAAAATGCATCCAACGTCATATACCGCTCATTCTTGTCCGGGCTTACAGCCTTCACTGCAACCTGATAACTTTCCTTATTCAACTGCCAATTAGGATATGGGCATGGAAGAAATTGGTTGCGGCAATATCTCTTTTTTATATCTTCATCAGAGAAGTGTCCAAAAAAATCAAAAATCAGCGCTCCCAGTGTAAAAATATTGGTCTGCTCATCAATAACACTTCCTTTGATATATTCTTCGGGTGCCTTCAATCGTTTTGTCCCGAACCATTCCGTTCCTCTATCATTCATGACAGGCGCTTTTCGAAAGAAATCAATGTCACATATAGCGATTTGATCGGTTACAAAATCGTACATAATACTTCCGTCGTAAAAATCAACAGCGACATATCCTTTTTCGTTCACATTCTGCAAAAAGGAAAATAGCACATCGATCGCGTTCAGCTTTTTGCGGACAGGTAATTGCAGGAATCTTTCTTTGGGACTTGTAATCGTGGTATCTTTTTGATATTTTTCAAAATTCCAATGGTCAAACAGACAATCGCCTTCCGTCCACTCAAAAACCACAACATAAAACGGACTGTAGTCATAAGCTTCAACAATTTTTACCAGATTTGGGTGTCTCAAATCAGAATATAAAGGAACCGCTCCTTTTAATATTTCAATCGATTCCTGTGGTGATACTTCTGCCTCAATGGTATTTGCACCTGCAATTTTACAGAAATATTTTTTGTCAGCGTCTTTCATGCCAATGCAGAGACAACCCGAACCTGTTTCATCAACAACCCAGAAAGCTTTGCCATATCTCTTTAACCAGGTAAAATCATGCCGTTCTCTTAGTCTGAATTTGATAGAATCAAGTTTATGTTTTATCATTTTTTCCTCCTGTTATGTGGAGGGTTATGATGTTCTATCCCTCCAATTGTTTTTGATATAATCAGCAGTTCTTTTTTTCATTTACAATCATCTCCTTTGCAATATAATATCTATGTTAACTCTATATTAGGAATTGTAAATAAATTATTTGATAAACTTATTTTTAATCTGCAACCGCTTT